>NZ_JBITDI010000013.1:216057-251360 GCF_044454005.1 Nocardia sp. NPDC051570
ACGACTTCGAGGCGGCGGGCCGGCCGCAAATTGTGCGTGGTTGCGTGAGTTGTTTCGGGGCTGGCCGCTTGCTCTTGCGTCGCCTGCGCGACGGCTCCGAGACGTCGGGGCGGGCGTAAATCGTGTGTGGTTGTGTGGGCGGTACGGACCGCGGCCCTGTCGGAACGCGGCGTAGCCGATACGCTCGGGGCCATGAGTGATGTGACCTTGTGGGAGTACGCGACGGTGCCGTTGCTGACCCATGCGACCAAGCAGATTCTGGATCAGTGGGGCGCCGACGGCTGGGAGCTGGTCACGGTGCTGCCCGGCCCGACGGGCGAACAGCACGTCGCCTACCTGAAGCGGGAGAAGCGCTGATGACCGACGCGACGTTGTGGCGCAAGAACCTCGAGCGGCTGGGCCTGGAACTGCCGTCGGTGGCCGCTCCGGCCGGCGCCTACATCCCGGCGGTGCGTTCGGGTTCGCTGGTCTACACCTCCGGCCAGCTGCCGTTCGTCGGCGGTGAACTGTCGGCCACCGGTAAGGCCGGCGCCGAGGTGAGCTTGGCCGACGCCAAGGAGGCCGCCAAGCTGTGCGCCCTCAACGCCCTGGCCGCGATCGACGCCCTCGTCGGCCTCGACAACGTGGTGCGGATCGTGAAGGTGGTCGGATTCGTGGCCTCCGCACCGGGTTTCAACGATCAGCCGCTGGTGATCAACGGCGCGTCCGAATTCCTCGGCGAGGTCTTCGGCGACGCCGGCGTGCACGCCCGCTCGGCCGTCGGCGTCTTCGAGCTGCCCAAGAACACCCCCGTCGAGGTGGAGCTCATCGTCGAAGTGCGGTAAGGGTATTCGCTGAAGTGGTTCGCGGCCCGGCTCGTTTCTGGACTGACGGAGCGGGGGAGCGCAGCGGAGGAGGGTAAGGAACGAGCCTCAGGGGCCGCGAACCCGCGACGCCGAAGGCGGCGCCGATGACACAGCGTTAGGAGTCCTATGAGTCTCATCCATCCCGCGTATGAGCAGGTGCGCCCTGTCACGGCGAGCGCGTCGGTGCTGCTGGCGAACAATCCGAATCAGATGACCCTGCAGGGCACCAACACCTGGCTCCTGCGCGCCCCGGATCGATCCGGCTACGTCGTGATCGATCCGGGTCCGAAGGATAAGGCGCACAGCGAGGCCATCGCCCGGGCGACCGGCGGCGAGATCGCCCTGACGCTGATCACCCACCACCATCACGACCACACCGGCGGCATCGAACGCCTGGTGAAGTTGACCGGTACCCCGGTCCGTTCCTTCGATCCGAAGTTCCTGCACGATTCGGCGGCGACGCTGACCGACGGCGAGATCGTCGAGGCCGCGGGCCTGCGCATCGCGGTGCTCGCGACGCCGGGGCATACCGAGGATTCGGTGAGTTTCGTGCTGGACGATGCCGTGCTGACCGGTGACACCGTGCTCGGCAGCGGCACAACCGTATTGGAATCGCGCGATGGCGCGCTGGGGGATTATCTCGCGTCATTGGACCGGCTCGCCGAGGTGGCGCCCGGCCGGGCACTGCTACCGGCGCACGGTCCCGATCACCCGGACGCGAAACCGGTGATCGATTACTACCTGCGTCATCGCCAGGAGCGCCTGGATCAGGTCCGCGAGGCGCTGCGCGTACTGGGGCCGAATGCCCGTCCGCTGCAGATCGTCGCGCGTGTCTACGCCGATGTGGACAAGCGGCTCTGGCCTGCCGCGCGGAGCTCGGTCAAGGCCCAATTGGCCTATCTACGCAGCGAGTCCTGACCACATCCCATCCGGCGGCCTCTCCCTGCAGAGGCCGCTACCGGATGACGGGATGCGATCAGCGGGCTCGGCGGGCCAAGCGCTCCGAATCGGTGATCAACACGCTCTTCCCCTCCAGCCGCAGCCAACCGCGGTGGGCGAAGTCGGCCAGGGCCTTGTTCACCGTCTCGCGCGAGGCGCCGACCAGCTGGGCGATCTCCTCCTGCGTGAGGTCGTGGGTGACCCGCAGCGCGCCCGCCTCCTGCGTGCCGAACCGCTGCGCGAGCTGCAACAGCGCCTTGGCGACACGGCCGGGCACGTCGGTGAAGATGAGATCGGCGAGGTTGTTGTTGGTCCGGCGCAGCCGACGCGCCAGCACCCGCAGCAACTGCTCAGCGATCTCCGGTCGCTGATCGATCCACGATTTGAGGGCCTCGCGGTTCATGGTCACCGCGCGGACCTCGGTCACGGTGGTGGCCGTCGAGGTCCGCGGACCCGGATCGAAGATCGACAGCTCGCCGAACATATCCGACGGGCCCATGATGGTCAGCAGATTCTCCCGACCATCGGGTGAGCGGCGACCGATCTTCACCTTGCCCGACGTGATGATGAACAGCCGATCGCCCGGTTCGCCCTCATTGAAGATGACGTGGCCACGCGGAAAGTCCACGGGCTCCAGCTGTTTGGCGAGAGCCGCTACCGCGGTGGGCTCGACGCCTTGGAAGATGCCTGCTCTGGCGAGGGCCTCGTCCACGAATGTGCTCCTTATGGGAATTGGCTCTGTCCTGGGCCGAAGCGTTACGGCCGACAGTGCAGTCTACTTGGCATACGGGCAGCGTAGTGACAGACACCACGTAACGCGCGGTATGTGGAACGCTCGTGGTGCCGATTCGGTTCCCGTAGCCCTCGGGGAGTCGGCCCGATCAGCTAGCTCGCGGCGGCCACGTCCAGTTCGTCGCTGTTGGCCCGTCTACGGCGGTTGCGGGCCGCATGCGCCGGCACACCGAGCTTGGCCAGCTCGTTCACCTCGGCATTGCTGGCCCGGTCGAGGTACTGCTGGACCTCTTCCTCCGGTTCGAGAAGTTTGCGTAGCCGGTTCTCGACCCGTTCCATGAACAGCGCGAACAGCATCAGCACCACCGGGAAGAGCACCACAGCGAGTCCTTGCATACGGGTGAGTAAACACGGAGAAGGTCTCAGATGGAACACGGGCCTTGTTCGCGATCGCGCTCGCGTCGGTGTGGTTCCGTAAGGTGGACGCGTGCGTGAAACCGGATCCGCCGCCGCGAACGGGCACGAACCGTCCGCCGATATCGAACCCGCCGAGACCCCCGCCGCCGAGCCCGCCCGTCGTCGCCGCGCGCCCGCCTCGCCGAAGGCGAAATTCGCCGGGGAGACCAGGCTCGGTCTGGTGCGGCGCGCGCGTCGGATGTATCGCACCCTGACCGAGGCCTTTCCGGACGCGCACTGTGAGCTGGATTTCACCACCCCGCTCGAATTGGCCGTCGCCACAATTCTTTCCGCACAGTGCACCGATGTCCGGGTGAACCTGACGACCCCGGCGCTGTTCGCCCGCTACCGCGATGCCAAGGGGTACGCCGAGGCCGATCGCACCGAGCTCGAGGAGTACATCCGGCCGACCGGTTTCTATCGCAACAAGACCTCCTCGCTCATCGGCCTGGGGCAGGCGCTGCTGGAACATCACGACGGCGTGCTGCCGCACACCCTCGAGGAGTTGGTGAAGCTGCCGGGTATCGGTCGCAAGACCGCCAATGTGATCTTGGGCAACGCCTTCGATGTGCCCGGAATCACTGTCGACACTCATTTCGCCCGGCTCGTGCAGCGCTGGCAGTGGACCACCGAACAGGATCCGGTGAAGATCGAGCACGCCATCGGCGAGCTGATCGAGCGCAAGGAGTGGACGATGCTGTCGCACCGGGTGATCTTCCACGGTCGCCGGGTGTGTCATGCCCGCAAGCCCGCCTGCGGCGCCTGCCTGCTCGCCAAGGACTGCCCGTCGTTCGGCGCCGGTCCTACCGATCCGGCCGCCGCGGCCGCGCTGATCAAGGGTCCCGAGGCCGAGCATCTGCTCGAACTGGTGGGCCGGTGAGATCGTTCCCGGTCGCCTGGCGATGGACGCTCGCGGCTCTGATCGCCGTGGTCGCCCTGGCCGTCGCGATCTGGCCGCGCGGTGCGCACGGCACGTCGCGAACCACCGCGGAGACGACGCGGGTCCCGAGTGCGGCTGTGTCACAGGACATGCGGGCGGCGGCGCGCCTGGCGGATTGCCCGGTGCCCGCATCCGATGCCCGCGGCCGCGGGCCGCTGGCCGGGATCACCGTCGACTGTCTGGCCGACGGCCGCCCGGTGGATCTGGCGGCCGCCCTCGCCGGCCGCCCGGCCCTGCTGAATCTGTGGACGTACTGGTGTCCGCCGTGCGCCGAGGAGCTGCCCGCGCTGCAGCGCTACGCCACCCGCCCGGGCGCCGTACCCGTGCTGACCGTGCACAGCGATCCCGATGAGGCCAAGGCGCTGGCCCGGCTCACCGATCTGGACGTGCGGCTGCCCGGCGTCCAGGACCCCGCCGCCAGGGTGCGCGCCGCCGCGGGAGCGCCTGCGGTACAACCGATTTCGGTGCTGGTGCGGCCCGACGGCTCGATCGCCAAGGTGGTGGTGCGCCCGTTCCGCGACGCCGACGATATCGCCGCGACCGTCGCGGCCGAATTGGGAGTCTCGGCGTGAGTGAATCCGACCCGCACCACGGCCAACCTGTGCCCCGAGGGGCGCGAGATCGCGCGGGCGACGATGATCGGAGCATGAGCAGTGGGACCGGAGGTTGCGTGCGCGGCGGCGCACGGCCTCGCGCCCGCATGAGTGACGGGGCAGCAGGAGGCGATGTGGACGACCATGAGGGTCGTGAAAAGGCCGGTGCCGCACCGAGATTGGTGACCGACGCGATTCCCGAGTGGCTACGCGGCGTAGCCGAGCATGAGCTCGCCGACCCGACCGGCACCAATCCGGTGCTCGATCGGCGGGCCATGCGGAAGTTCGTGAGCGCGGCGCTGCGCCCGCGTCAGGCCGCGGTGCTGGTGCTGTTCGGCGGTTCCCCGGAATCGGATCCGGACGCACTCGGCGGATTACCGGCCGATGCCGATGTATTGCTCACCCAGCGCGCCGCCACGCTGCGCCAGCATCGCGGACAGGTCGCCTTCCCCGGCGGCGGCGTGGAGTCCGGCGACGACGGTCCGATCGATACCGCGCTGCGCGAGGCGTGGGAGGAGACGGGTCTGGATCGCGACGGCGTCGAACCGATCGCGGTGCTGCCCAAGATCTTCGTGCCCCCGTCGCGCTTCGATGTGACGCCGGTGGTCGCGTATTGGCGCAAGCCCGGCGAGGTTCGGGTGGTGAGCGAGGCGGAGGCCGCGCGGGTGGTGCGGGTGCCGCTGGCGGATCTGATCGATCCGGCCAATCGGTTCGTCGTGCGACATCCGCTGGGTTACATGGGTCCCGCGTTCGCGGTCGACGGCATGCTCGTCTGGGGTTTCACGGCCGGCGTGCTCGCCGGTCTGCTGGCAGTGTCGGGATGGGAGCGGGACTGGGATCATCACGATGTGCGTGATCTGCAGTCCTCGCTCGCGGCAGTGGGGATGACGTTATGAGTTCCTCGGCATGGCTCGACCTGGGTGTCGTGATCATCGCACTGCTCGCCGCCTCCTCGGGTTGGCGCCAAGGCGCGGTCGCCTCGGCGCTGGCCTTCCTGGGCGTGGTGCTGGGTGCGGTGGCGGGCATCTTGATCGCGCCGCACATCCTGATCCACATCAGCGAGGGCCGTAAACGCGTGCTGGTCGGCGTCGTACTGATCGTGGCGCTGGTCATCGTCGGTGAGGTGGCGGGCATGGTGCTCGGCCGCGCCGCCCGCAGCGGGATGCGGCATCCGTTCGCCCGCAGCGCGGACAGCGTGGTGGGCGCCGCGCTGCAGTGTGTCGCGGTACTGGTGACGGCGTGGCTGCTGGCGCTGCCGCTGGCTTCGTCCTCGCAGCCCTCGATCGCGGCCGCTGTCAACGGTTCTCGCGTGCTGACCGACGTGAATCAGGTGGCGCCCAACTGGTTGCGCCGGGTGCCCAACGAATTCTCCAAGCTGCTCAACACCTCCGGGCTGCCGGATGTGATCGGCCCGTTCGGCCGCGCGCCCATCGCGGCGGTGGAGCCGCCGGATCCGACTGTGCTGCAATCGCCGGTGGCGCTGAATCTGCAATACAGCGTGTTGCGGATTCGTGGCGTGGCGCCGAGTTGCCAACGGCAGCTGGAGGGTTCGGGCTTCGTCGTGGCGCCCGAGCGGATCATGACCAATGCGCATGTCGTCGCCGGGACCACCACGGTGCAGGTCGATACGGCCCGCGGCCCGCTGGATGCCAATGTGGTGCTGTTCGATCCGAACAAGGATGTGGCGATCCTCGAGGTGCCGGGCCTGCAGGCCCCGGTCATCCCACTCGCCCCGTCCGCGGCGAAGCCGAGCGAAAGCGCCATCGTGCTCGGCTATCCAGGCGGCGGTAAGTACACCTCCGCCGCCGCGCGGATCCGGGAGACCCTGAACCTGAGCGGTCCCAACATCTACAAGAACGGCACCGTCACCCGCGAGGTCTACACCCTGCGCGGTCAGGTCCGCGCGGGCAATTCCGGTGGGCCGCTGGTGGATACGGACGGCGAGGTGCTCGGCGTGGTCTTCGGCGCGGCGGTCACCGACGAGGACACCGGCTATGTGCTGACCCTCAAGGAAGTCCAGTCCGACCTCGACGCCGCCACCCGCTCGACCACCCCGGTTCCCACCGGGGAGTGCGTACTGAGCTGACCGCCCCCTCGGTGGCCCGGCGTGCCCGGCCACCGAGGGCCGCAGGGCGCTACTTCTCGAGGGCTGCGGCCTGCGGCTCCTCGCTGTCCCCGGCGTGCCGCTTCTTGATGTCCCCGGCGTGCCGCTTCTTGATGTCCCCGGCGTGCCGCTTCTTGATGTCCCCGGCATGCTTTTCGCCGGGGCCATCACCTCACTGCTGCTGAACCGGCAGCAGACCGCGCTCCTCGAATACCTTCTTCGCCACGAAGGTGGCATTGAGCGCGCGCGGGAAACCGCAGTACCCGGCCGAATGCAGGAATACCTCGACGATCTGCTCCGGCGTGAGCCCGACATTCAGTGCCGCGTTGATATGCACCTCGAGCTGCGCCTCGGCGCCCCCGAGGGCGGTGAGCATGCCGAGGGTGACGAGCTGGCGGTCGCGCGGTGGTAGCGCCGGCCGCTGATAGATCTCGCCGAAACCCCAGGCCACGATCTGATGGGCGAGTTCGGGGGAGATATCGGCGAGCGAGTCGATCACCCGCTGCCCGGCCTCGCCGTCGATCCGCCGCAGGACCTCCAGACCGCGATCGAAGCTCTGCTGACGGGATTCGGCGCTCTCGGTCATCATCGGCCCTTTCGGCTGTCAGGCAAGCAGTTTCGCCAATTCGGCGGTGACGGCATCGGGATTCTCCTGATGCGCGAAATGCCCCGCATTCGCGATCGAGACCATGCGACGGTCCGGGCTGAGCTCATGACAGCGCCGGACGGTCGCATCGAGAATGTAGTGATCCTCGTCGCCGCGCAGCATCAGCACCGGCACCCGCACCGGCTCGCGCATGGTCGCCATGAAGCGGTGCCCGTCGGGCCGCCACTGACTGCGGAAGGCCCAGCGCTGATACTCCAGCGCACAGTGCGCCACTCCGGGAATGCGGATGGCCGAGCGCATTCGCCGTGCGGTGTCGACGAATTCGGCGCTGGCCGCCCATCCCGCGCCGACCCGCTGGCGCAGCAGTCGCTCCACCTCGAAGCCGCCGCGCTTGGTCAGCAGGCGCTCGCCGTAGCGCGGGGGCTGATAGCGCAGGAAGTTCGGCAGCCACGCCGAGCGCTGGCGGCGCTCGCGCAGCACGGACTGTTTGAGCGCGACCGGATGCGGCGAACTCACCAGCGCGATCGCGCGGACCAGCCGCGGATGCAGCACCGCGGTCGCCCAGCACACCAAACCGCCCTCGGCATGGCCCACCAGCGTCGCCTCGGTATGTCCGAGCGCGCGGATCAACCCGGCGATATCGCCGGCGAGCGTCCAGCCGTCGTAACCGCGCGGCGGCTTATCGGAGTCGCCGTAGCCACGCAGATCGACCGCGACCGTGCGATAACCCGATTCGGCCAGGGCGCTGAGCTGATGCCGCCACGACCACCAGAAGTCGCCGAATCCGTGCAGCAGGACCACCAGCGGGGCGTCGGCGGGGACGGCCTCGGCCGGAGCGGCCTCGACCACATGGAACCGAATGCCGTTGGCATGCACGTCCTTATGCGTCCACGGTCCGTCGTAGCGGACGCTGGACGGATCGGGACTCGGAGTAGACGACACGCGAAAAGCGTAGTGCGCGGCTCAGACGACCGGCTTGTCGACGGCGTGCGATCCACCGACATGCGGGATGACCGAACGGGTTTCCTTGAGCGCATCGATGGTTTTCTGCGGCGCCCGCAGTTTCTTCACCTTCAGATAGCCCAGGAATCCGAACAGCGCCACGGCCGCGATCATCAGACCGAACACGATCAGGAACGCCGCCCAGCGCACCAGCCACACATCGAGCAGTTCGGCCAGGAAGAAGAAAAAGAAGAAGCTGGAGAACAGCAGGATCGTCAGGGCGGCGATGAAGTACACGCTGCCCTGCAGGCCCTTCTTGATCTCCCCGGTGACCTCGGTCTTGGCCAGCTTCACCTCGGCGCGCACCAGGGTCGACATCTGCTCGGCCGCGTCGCGCACCAGATCGCCGATGCTGGCGCCGGCCGTGGTGTCGACCTCGGACAGCGGAATCGAGTTGATGGTCCGGCCGCGGTCCGTGTTCTGCCCGTTACCGCCCTGTGTGAAGCTCAATTGCTCGACCCTTCTCCGTTCCCGGTGCTGCCCGGCCTTCGTCTCCGGCAGCCGCGTGTGCGTCCCGCCGTGCCTGGTGTACGCGGCCACGTCGCAACAGTAGCGCCGAACCGAGCAGTGACGCCGTCATTGATGTCATCAACACGGCGGCTTTCGCCAGTTCGGCAGCGGCGACGTCGTCCGCCAACGCCAGTTCTGCCACCAAGAGGCTAACGGTGAAGCCGATCGCGCCGAGTACCGACAGGGCGAACATGTCGCGCAGGCCCAATCCGTCGGGCCGCCGGGCAAGTCCGAACCGCACGGCCAGCCAGCCGGATCCGAAGATGCCGAGGGTCTTTCCCACGAGCAGGCCGATGATGATCGCCAGCGCCAGGCGATCGGTGCCCAGGCTGCCTAATACGGTCGTGGACAACGGGACTCCGGAGGCGAACAACGCGAACAGCGGCACGCACACCCCCGCCGAGACGGGCTGGAACAGATGCTCGAGCCGGGTCGCGGGCGAGGTGTCCTCGCCCGGATCGGGACGGACCCGGGTCAGCAGCCCGCACAGCACACCGGCGAGGGTGGGGTGAATTCCGGCCTCGTGCAACGCGAACCACGCCGTCAACGCCAGCGGCACATAGACCAGCGGCGTGCCGATCCGGAACCGTTGCGCCAGCGCCCATCCGGCGAGGCAGGCGGCCGCGGTCACCAGCCAGCCGAATGCGACGGCGGTGGTGAACAGCACCGCGATCAGCACGATGGCGATCAGATCGTCGACGACGGCCAGACTGAGCAGGAAAACCCGTGCGGTGGTGGGGATTCGGGAGCCGGTCAGCGCGAGCACGGCCAGCGCGAAGGCGATATCGGTGGCGACCGGAATGGCCCAGCCGCGATCCATACCCTCGATGCCGCGGCCGATTCCCCAGGCGATCAACGCCGGAACGACCACTCCGCCCAGGGCCGCGATGATCGGCAGCGCGGCCCGCTTGCGATCGGCGAGCTCACCCACCACCAGCTCACGCTTGAGTTCGAGCCCCGCGACGAAGAAGAAGATCGCCAGCAGCCCGTCCTTGGTCCACTCCGCGAGACTCAGATCCAGATGCACTGCGGGCAGGGCGAGCCGCATATCGGAGAGCCTGAAGTAGGCATCGCCCCAGGGCGAATTCACCCACAGCAATGCCATCGCGGCCGCGACCAGCAGCAGCGCCCCACCGACGGTCTCGGTGCGGAGAAAACGGGAAATCTCGGAGCGCAGCGCAACGATCACGGGCACCTTCCGGTCGGGCGGACAACTAACACACGCCGACCAGACTTCCCGGCACTCCTGACGGAATCTTAACGATTGTCCGTTTTGCCGGTCTTGCCGACCCCCCGTTCCCGTCATTCCGGCCTAGTGCCGCAATGACGGGAACCCGAGGGGGACCTACCAGTTGGCCTTCTTGGCCCGAATCGCCTCGAACACGTTCGGATCCACCAGGGTCGAGGTATCGCCCAGCTCCCGGCCCTCGGCCACATCGCGCAGCAACCGGCGCATGATCTTCCCGGACCGGGTCTTGGGCAGTTCGGGCACGATGTGGATCTCCCGCGGCCGGGCGATCGGGCTGATCTCGCGCGACACCTCGGCCTTGAGCTCGGCGACGAGATCCTGTCCGGTGTTCTTCGCCTCGCCGGTGAGGATGACGAATGCGACGATGCCCTGTCCCGTGGTGGCATCGCTGGCCCCGACGACCGCGGCCTCGGCGACCCCGTAGTGACCCACCAGCGCGGATTCCACCTCGGCGGTCGAGATGCGATGTCCGGACACGTTCATCACATCGTCGACCCGGCCCAGCACCCACAGATCGCCGCCCGCGTCGAGCTTGGCCCCGTCACCGGCGAAGTACCAGCCCTGCGCGCCGAACCGCTCCCAATAGGTCGCCCGGTAGCGCTCCGGATCGCCCCAGATTCCGCGCAGCATCGCCGGCCACGGCTGATCGAGCACCAGATAGCCGTTGGCCTCGCTGGCCCCGAGCTTGACCGGATTACCCTCCTCGTCCACGACCTGCGCCGAGATACCGGGCAGCGCCCCCATGGCCGCACCCGGCTTGGCGGCGGTCACGCCGGGCAGCGGCGAGATCATGATCGCGCCCGTCTCGGTCTGCCACCAGGTGTCCACGATCGGGGTCTTGTTCGCGCCGATGACCTCGCGATACCAGCGCCACGCCTCCGGATTGATCGGCTCACCCACCGAACCCAGCACCCGCAGGCTGGACAGATCATGCGCCTGCGGAATCTCGCGGCCCCACTTCATGAAGGTGCGGATCAGCGTCGGCGCGGTGTAATAGATTGTGACGCCGTACTTTTCGATGATCTGGAAATGCCGATGCTCATCGGGGGAATTCGGCGTGCCCTCGTAGACCACCTGCGTGGTCCGGTTGGACAGCGGCCCGTACACGATGTAGCTGTGCCCGGTCACCCAGCCGATATCGGCTGTGCACCAATACACGTCCTGCCCCGGCTTGTGATCGAAGACGTTGTGATGGGTGTAGGACGTCTGGGTCAGATAGCCACCCGAGGTGTGCAGGATGCCCTTCGGCTTCCCCGTGGTGCCGGAGGTGTAGAGGATGAACAGCGGATGCTCGGCATCGAACGGCTGCGCCTCGTGTTCGGTGGACGCCTGCCCGACCGTCTCATGCCACCACAGATCGCGGCCCTCGGTCCAGGGCACCTCGATATCGGTGCGGCGCACCACGAGTACGTGTTCGACGCTCGACGGCGTGCCGCCGTGCGCGTACAACGCCTCGTCCACGGCCTCCTTCAACGGGGCGGCCTTACCGCGACGCCACTGCCCGTCGGTCGTGACGACCAGCCGCGCCTCGGCATCGTCGACGCGCTGGCGCAGCGCGGTGGGGGAGAACCCGGCGAACACCACCGAATGGGTCAGACCCAATCGCGCGCAGGCCAGCATGGCCACGATGGCCTCCGGGACCATCGGCATGTAGATGGCGACCCGGTCGCCGGCCTCGAGACCCAACTCCGTGAAGTAGTTGGCGGCCTGGCTGACCTCGGCCAGCAGCTGTGCGTAGGTGATGTCGCGGGAATCGCCCGGCTCGCCCTCCCAGTGGATGGCCACCTGGTCGCCGAAACCGTCGACGACGTGGCGATCCACGCAGTTGTAGGCCACGTTCAGCTTGCCGTCGACGAACCAGCGCGCGAAGGGTGCGTCGTCCCAATCCAGCACGCGGCTCCACGGCTGATGCCAATGCAACCGGCCGGCCTGCTCCGCCCAGAAGGCCTCGCGATCGGCGTCGGCCCGGTCGTAGAGAGACGCATCGGCATTGGCCGCGGCCGCGAACTCCGCGGTCGGCGGATAGGCATCCAGGTGATCAGCGGTGGTTTCTGTCATCTCGTCTCTTCTTTCGTGCGCTTCGGCCGGGAGTGACCGCGGCCACGTTGCGACAGTATCGGAGTGTGATCTGGGCCGTGCCGGGGTGTTGTCCGATCGGGGGGTCACTCTGCCGTACTGTCCGTGACGGAACCGTGGAAGCGACGGCTCTGCTATACGGATTGCGCAATCTGCTCCCGGAACTACCGGCAATGAGTCGGCCGTGTTGCCGATTTGCTAACAAGCGGAACGAAGACGTGTCGATCCGCTGACAACCCGGCAGGTTGTGGCTACTGTCCGTTTCACCCAAGGTGGATCGTCGGTGCCCACGGGCGGATCCCTGCGCGCCGTCGCTCCTCCTGCCCTTTCTGAACCGGAGTACTTGCGTTGAGATTCAAGACGATAACCGCGCTGAGCGCGGCAGCACTGTTGGCGACGAGCCTAGCTCTGACAGGCTGTTCCTCGAGCGGTGGCGGCAGCGACGCCGATATCGTCACGGTGAATGCCGGCGAGCCCCAGAACCCGCTGATCCCCACCAACACGAGCGAGAACATGGGCGGTCGCGTGGTCGACCGGTTGTTCGCCGGGCTGAAGTACTACGATGCCAACGGTAAGTCCTATAACGAGGTGGCGCAGTCGATCGACACGACCGACCGCCAGCATTACAAGATCACGCTCAAGGACTGGAAGTTCAGCGACGGCACCCCGGTGACGGCGAAGTCGTTCGTCGACGCCTGGAACTACGGCGCGCTCGGCACCAATGCACAGCTGCAGAGCTGGGTGTTCGCCCCGATCGTCGGCTTCGACGACGTCTCGGCGAATCCGCCCAAGGCGCAGACGATGTCGGGGTTGAAGGTGATCGACGACAAAACCTTCACCGTCGACCTGAAGCAGCCCTCGATCGACTTCGAGCTGGAGCTGGGGTACTCCCCGTTCTATCCGCTTCCCGATGCCGCGTTCAAGGATATGAAGGCGTTCGGCGAGCACCCGATCAGCAACGGGCCGTACACGCTCACCACCTGGGAGCACAACGTCAAGATCGAAGTGATGCCCAACCCGGACTACCACGGCGGCCGCCCGGCCAAGAACAAGGGCCTGCGGTTCGTGATGTACCAGTCGATGGATACGGCCTACGCGGATCTGCTGGCCAACAACCTCGACGCGCTGGACATCATCCCCGATACCGCGCTGTCGACCTATCAGAAGGATCTGGGCGATCGGGCGATCACCCATCCGATCGCCTACAACGCGCATATCGGCATCCAGCCGAACGTGCCGCACTTCGCCGGTCCGGAGGGCGTGCTGCGGCGCAAGGCGATCTCGATGGCGATCAACCGGGAACAGATCTCGCAGAACATCTTCCACGGCACTCGGGTGCCGGCGCAGGACTTCACCGCCTTCACCCTGGACGGTTTCCGCAAGGATCTGCCGGGTTCGGAGGTGCTGAAGTTCAACCCCGATGAGGCCAAGAAGTTGTGGGCGCAGGCCGACGCCATATCGCCGTGGTCGGGGGTCTACCAGATCGCCTACAACTCCGACGGCGCGCATCAGGCGTGGGTCGAGGCGGTCGCCAACAGCGTGAAGAACGTCCTGGGCATCCAGGCGGTCGGCATTCCCTACCCGACCTTCAAGACCATTCGCGACGAGATCACCGGCAAGACGATCGGCAAGGCGTTCCGATACGGCTGGCAGGGTGACTACCCGTCCATGTTCGAGTTCCTGACCTCGCTGTACCAGACCGGTTCCGGCACCAACAACAGCAACTACTCCAGCCCCGAGTTCGATGGGCTGTTGGCCAAGGCCCAGGCGGCGCAAACTCCCCAGCAGGCCTACGACATCCTCGCCCAGGCGCAGCAGGTGCTGTTCAAGGACATGGCCGATATCCCGGTCTTCGACTACAACGTCGCGGCCGGGCGTTCGGACAGGGTGAAGAAGGCCGATGTCACCTGGTCCGGCCTGTTCGACTTCGAGAACATCGAGAAGTAGCCCGCCCATCCCGGGGGTCGCGTGACACGCGCGGCCCCCGCCACTCACAGGAGTGAAACATGGCTTGGTATGTCGTGCGGCGGCTGCTTCAGATGATTCCGGTCTTCCTCGGAGCCACGCTGCTCATCTACGCAATGGTCTTCCTACTGCCCGGCGATCCCATTCGGGCGCTGGCCGGTGACAAGCCCATGACCCCGGCGGTGGAGGCCACCCTGCGTGCCCGCTACCACCTGGACCAGCCCTTCTTCATCCAGTATCTGGAGTATCTGAAGGGCATCCTCACCCTCGATTTCGGGACCTCGTTCTCCGGGCGACCGGTGCGCGACGAGTTGGCCCGCGCCTTCCCGATCACCTTCCGGCTGTCCGTCATGGCAGTGGCCATCGAGGGCGTGTTCGGCGTGCTGTTCGGCCTGATCGCCGGGCTGCGCAAGGGCAAGCTGTTCGATTCGACGATGCTGGTGTTGAGCCTGATCATCATCGCCGTGCCGATCTTCGTGGTCGGCTTCCTGGCCCAGTTCCTGCTCGGCATCAAATGGGGCATCGCTCCGGTGACGGTGGGCGGCAAGGCCGACTGGGGCGACCTGATCATGCCCGCCTTCGTCTTGGGTTCGCTGTCGTTCGCGTATGTGCTGCGGCTGACCCGAAACTCGGTGGCGGAGAACATGAGTGCCGACTACGTCCGCACGGCCACCGCGAAGGGGCTGAGCCGGCCGCGCGTCATCGTTGTGCACATCCTGCGTAATTCGATGATTCCGGTGATCACCTTCCTGGGCACCGATCTGGGCGCCCTGATGGGCGGCGCGATCGTGACCGAGGGCATCTTCAACATTCCCGGTGTCGGCGGGACGCTGTTCCAGGCGATCACGCGCGGCGAGCCGCCGACCGTGGTGGCGTTCGTGACCGTGTTGATCATGGTGTTCCTGATCGCGAATCTGATCGTCGACCTGCTGTACGCCGCACTCGATCCGAGGATCCGCTATGCCTGACCAAACGACCGAAGTCCGGCCGATCCGGCCCGGCCAGGAGCATTTCGTCGCGCCGCCCGACGAGGTCGAGGTGCTGGCCACCGACCGCCTCGACGAGACCGCCGCGCCGACCAGCGTGTGGCGCGACGCCTGGCGGCAGCTGCGGCGCAATCCGATCTTCATCGCCGCCGCGGTCCTGATCGCGTTCGTCCTGGTCGTGGTCGCCTGGCCGAGCCTGTTCACGAATCTGGATCCGCGGTATTGCAGCGGTGATTTCAGCATGCACGATCCCGGTTCGGGACATCCGTTCGGCTTCGACAAGCAGGGCTGTGACATCTTCGCGCGCACCCTCTACGGCGCGCGGGCGTCGGTGGCGGTCGGCGTGGGCGCGACCGTGCTGTTCGTCCTGATCGGTGGTGTGCTCGGCGCGCTGTCCGGATACTATGGCGGACTGCTGGATTCGATCGTGTCGCGCGTCGCGGAGATCTTCTACGCCCTGCCGCTGATGCTCGCCGCGATCGTGGTCATGCAGCTGCTGGATTCGCGCACGATCTTCACCGTCATGCTGACGCTGGCCTCGTTCAGCTGGCCGCAGGCCGCGCGCATCGCCCGCAGTGCGGTGATCCAGGCCAAGGGCAGCGAATATGTCACGGCGGCAAAGGCATTGGGCGTATCCCGATTCCGGACCCTGATCCGGCACGTGCTGCCCAACTCCGCCGGACCGCTGATCGTGGTCAGCACGATCTCGCTGGGCGCGTTCATCGTGACCGAGGCGACGCTGTCCTACCTCGGCGTCGGCCTGTCGCGCACGGTCGTGTCCTGGGGTGGCGATATCGCCGCGGATCAGAAGGAGATCCGCACCTCCGGCATCCTGTTCTATCCCGCTACGGCGTTGGCGCTCACCGTGCTCAGCTTCATTCTGCTGGGCGATGCGGTGCGCGACGCGCTGGATCCCAAGGCACGCAAGAGGTGAGTGAGATGGACCAACCACTGCTCGAGGTCCGTGACCTCAATGTCAGCTTCACGTCCGAGGGCCGCAAGATTCCGGCGGTGCGCGGGGTGAACCTGTCGGTGTATCCGGGTCAGACCGTCGCGATCGTCGGTGAATCCGGTTCCGGCAAGTCCACGACCGCACACGCGATCATCGATCTGCTGCCCGGTTCCGGCGAGGTCAGCTCCGGCTCGATCCTGTTCGACGGCAAGGATCTGGCGGCGGCGTCCAAGCGCGAGATCGTCGGCGTGCGCGGCCGCGGCATCGGCTTCGTCCCGCAGGACCCGATGTCGAATCTCAACCCGGTGTGGAAGGTCGGCTTCCAGATCCGGGAAACCTTGGTGGCCAACGGGATTGCCAAGGGCGCCGAGGCGAAGCGGAAGGTTCCGGAGCTGCTCGCCGAGGCGGGCATGTCGGATGCCGAACGACGGGTCAACCAGTACCCGCACGAGTTCTCCGGCGGTATGCGCCAGCGCGCGCTGATCGCGATGGGACTGTCCTGCCGGCCCAAACTGCTGATCGCCGACGAGCCGACCTCCGCGCTCGATGTGACCGTGCAGCGGCAGATCCTCGACCATCTCCAGGAACTCACCGATGAACTCGGCACCGCGGTGCTGCTGATCACCCACGATCTGGGCCTGGCCGCGGAACGGGCCGAACATCTGGTGGTGATGTATCGCGGTCGGGTCGTGGAATCCGGTCCGGCACTGCAGATTCTGCGCGATCCGCAGCATCTGTACACCAAGAAGCTGGTGAACTCGGCGCCGTCACTGGCCTCGCAGCGGCTCTCGTCGGTGCGTGCGCGCGCCGAGGTGCGCGAACAGGCCATCGAGGTCGCCGAGCAGCTGGCCGAGACCGATGCCGAATTCGCCAGTGCTCCCGACGATGTGGTGATCGTGGAGGGTCTGACCAAGGTGTTCAAGATCCGCGGCAGCGCGCCGTGGAAGTCCTCCGATCTGGTCGCCGTGGACGATGTGTCGTTCCGGCTGCGCCGCGGCACCACGACCGCCATCGTGGGCGAATCGGGGTCCGGTAAATCGACTGTGGCGCAGATGGTTCTGGGCCTGCTCCCGCCGACCTCGGGCAAGGTCAGCTTCGACGGCCGCGAGGTGGCTGCACTGGACACCAAGGCGGCCTTGGCATTTCGCCGACGGCTGCAGCCGGTGTTCCAGGACCCCTACGGTTCGCTGGACCCGATGTACTCGATCTACCGCACCATCGAGGAACCGCTGCGCACCCACCGCATCGGCACCCCGAAGGAACGGGAGGCCACGGTCAGGGATCTGCTGGACAAGGTGTCGTTGCCGGCCTCGGTGATGCGCCGCTATCCGAACGAGCTGTCCGGCGGTCAGCGTCAGCGCGTGGCGATCGCCCGGGCACTGGCGCTCTCGCCCGAGGTGGTGGTGTGCGACGAGGCGGTATCGGCACTGGACGTGCTGGTCCAGGCGCAGATCCTCACCCTGCTCAACGAGCTGCAGGCCGAACTGGGCCTGTCGTATCTGTTCATCACCCACGACCTCGCGGTGGTCCGCCAGATCGCCGACAACGTCGTGGTCATGCAGCAGGGCAAGATCGTCGAGGCGGCCACCACCACGGAGGTCTTCGACCACCCGGAGTCGGACTACACCCGCCGCCTCCTCGCCGCCATCCCCGGCCGCGACCTGTTGAAGTCGGCGTAACCACGCCGTAAACCCTTGCGGCCGTGCCCATTTCCACGGACGCGAACCCACGGTGCGATGAGGGCCGTCGGTTCGCCTCGGGCACGGCCGCAACGGCCGCCCACGCCCGCTCAGCGCTCCCACCGAGTGTCCTCGCTGAGCACGCCACGCTTGCCCCTCCCCACTGTTCCTCGGTGACCGCGCGCTCCTCCCCACTGTTCCTCGGTGACCGCGCGCTCCTCCCCACTGTTCCTCGGTGACCGCGCGCTCCTCCCCACCGTTCCTCGGTGACCGCGCGCCCCTCCCCATGTCCCTCGATGACCGCGCAGTGGGCATCGAGGGCTCGACTACCGTGTGGGTTCGTGAGTGACGTGCTGCAACCCCTGGCCGATCTGCCCGGTGTGCGTGAGGCGGCCGACCGGGCCCGCGAAGCGCTGGCCGAGGTGCACCGGCACAAGGCCAATCGACGGGGCTGGCCCACCACGGCCGCCGAGGCCGCGGTACGGGCGGCACGATCGTCGGCGGCCATCGACGGCGGCAGCACCGAACTGCCCCCCGACGGCCAGGTCGCCGACCCGATCCTCGCGGGCGCCCTCCGCGTCGGACAGGCCCTCGACGGCGATGCCCTGCGCAATCTGGTCGCGATCTGGTCGCGGGCCCCACTGCAGGCCCTGGCCCGACTGCATCTGCTGGCCGCCGCCGACCTGGTGACCGATCAGGAGCAACTCGGCCGCCCCCGCAGCGCTCCGGGCGTCGCCGAACGCCTGGATCTACTTGCCCAGACGGTGCTGACCTCCACTGCCCCGGCCCCGGTCCTGGCAGCCGTCGTCCACGGAGAGTTGCTGGCGCTGCAACCATTCGGCAGCGCCGACGGCCTCGTGGCCCGGGCCGCCGCCAGACTCGTCTCGGTGTCGAGCGGCCTCGACCCGCACAGCCTCGGCGTGCCCGAGGTGTTCTGGCTGCGCCGCCGCCAGGCCTACCTGGACGCGGCATCGGTCTTCGGCGACGGCACTCCCGAAGGGGTCGGCGGCTGGGTGATCCTGTGCTGCGGAGCACTGGAAGACGGTGCGCGAGAAGCACGTTCGATAGCAGACGCCCGGGTTTGATGCGCGGCCTCCGGCGCCGCTGCCCCTGAACATATCGAAGCGGGCGGCGTAGTCGTTGTCGACCTCACCGCCCGCTAGCACGGACCGCCCGGTTACCAAGCGTGCTTCTCCGGTTGTGTTCTGCGGCCTCGGCGATTTGCCGGCCCCGATGGTTCATCCCCGCAACTCGTGCGAGGCGCCCGCCATCGCGGATCGGTACTCGCAGGCCCACAACGCTCTTGCCCTTGTCGCGGCGCGCTCCGCGTGGGTGCCTGACGCCCGTGCTGGGAAGGATGGGATGGGAGATCGGACCTTCTCTTCCGGCTCTGATCTTGGCCGTCCGTCCTGCCGTGGCTCTATTGTTACTCTGTGACCCGACTCACAGCAAGGGCTGGGGAAACATTCAACTAATCGGCGTGTTACCCGGCGTTTCGTGGTGTCCTTGATAGTTGGGCGCAATAACCGGATGGTCGCATCAGTGACGTCGGCGCAACAATCGGTAACTGATCGCCCCCGCCAGCAGCGCGCTCAAACCCACTACCGCCGTGGCCGCGACGGTCGTCGACGAGGGCGCCGGGAACCGGGCCCACAGCGATACCGGATTGGAGAACTCCAGCACCGGCCAGCCATGAGAGATGGCCTCCCGCCGCAGATTTCGGTCCGGATTGACCGCCGTCGGATGCCCGACCGCCGACAGCATCGGCAGATCGGTGACCGAATCGGAGTAGGCGTAACAGCGGGACAGGTCGTAACCCTCGCTCGCGGCCAGTCGCTCCATCGCCTCGACCTTACCCTGGCCGTAGCAGTAGAACTCGACTTCGCCTGTGTACCTTCCATTTTCGACCACCATGCGGGTGGCGGCCGTATACGTCGCACCCAAGGCGGCGGCGATCGGCGCCACGATCTCCTCACCGGAGGCCGAGACGATCACCACGTCGTGGCCGCGGATCCGATGGTCGGCGATCAGGTCGGCCGCCTCGGCGTAGATCAGGGGATCCACCAGTTCGTGCAGGGTTTCGGCGACGATCGACCGCACCTGGTTCACATCCCAGCCGGCGCACATCTTCGTCAGATGCTCACGCATCCGTTCCATCTGATCGTGGTCGGCGCCGGAGAGCAGGAACAGGAAATGCGCGTAACTGCTCTCCAGCACCGTGCGCCGATCGAGCAGGCCCTGGGCGAAGAACGGCTTGCTGAAGACGAAGGCGCTCGACTTGGCGATAACCGTCTTGTCCAGATCGAAGAACGCGGCGATGCGTTCGGGGCGCGTACTCGTCACGGCGTCCAGGATAGGTACCGGCCACACAAACTTCCCGGGCCGGTGGACTTGCGTTTCGGGCGGGGCGTGGGTGTAGTATTGCTGGCACCTGGACATGGTCCAGGCGCGTTCAGCCCGACCCCCCGGGGCTGAACCCCGACGGCCCCAGCCTCCTCCCCCCCCGGCTGGGGCCGTCCTCTATCTCCGGAACTTCCGCCCGTTCTCCCTGTGCCGGTAGCTGTTACGCGGGGTTCTGTCCTTGCTCACACCCCCAGAGTTATCCACAATCGGCATTCGCACCCTGGCATGAGGATCCGGCTCGAGCGACGCTGACCTGCATGAATTCCGTTGCAGCGCTATCGCCCTCGGCCCTGGTCCTGATCGCCGACCACCGCCTGCGCGACGAGGTCCGGCGCATCGCGGCCGCGGCCGACCGTCGCCTCGACGAGCGCAGGTCGCCGGTCGGCCGACATGCCTGGCTCGGAGCGGGATCGGTGATCCTCGACACAGTCAATGCGCGGGACTGTGTCGAGGCCGGTTGCCCGCGTCGAGCCGGGACGATCCTGGTGACGGCGGGCGAGCCCGAGCTGGCCGACTGGCAGGCGGCCGCCGCCATCGGCAGCGACCGAGTGATTCCGCTGCCCATAGCGGCCCCCCGGCTCATCGAGGCCTTCGCCGACCATGTCCAGCGCGGATCCGGCGACGGTGTGGCGGTCGCCCTCGTCGGCGTAGGCGGGGGAGCGGGCGCCTCGGTACTCGCCGCGGCCGTCGCCCTGACCGCCGCCGCCGCCCGATTTCGCGACGACACCCTGCTGGTCGACGGCGATCCACTGGGCGGCGGGCTGGACCTGCTGCTGGGCATCGAGTCGACCGCCGGGCTGCGCTGGCCCGATCTGGTCGTCGAGGACGGGCGGGTGGCGGCCCGCGCCCTGCACGACGCCCTCCCGGCGGTCACGCCGCGCCTGAGCCTGCTCTCCTGCGGCCGGGTCGATGATGGTCCGCCCGGGGAGATCGGTCCGGCAGCGGCCCGGGCTGTGCTGGCGGCCGGGCGCGCGGCGGGTGAGTTGGTCGTCTGCGATATCTCCGCCGCGCGGGGCCCGCATGTGGATCAGATGCTCGATGCCGCCGATCTGGTCGTCCTGGTCGCGCCCGCACGCCTGCGCGCGGTGGCCGCGGCCCGTGCCGTGACGGCATGGATCCGACCTCGAAACCCCAACCAGGCCTTGGTGGTTCGCGGCCCCGCGCCCGGCGGTCTGCGCGGCGCGGAGATCGCCGACGCCCTGGCCCTGCCGCTCCTGTCGGCCTTCCGGCCGCAGCCGGGCCTCCCGTACCGCGTGGAACGCACCGGCCTGACCAACGCTCGCGGCCCCCTGCGCACGGCCGCCGAGGCCATCCTCGAAGCTCTCCCGGAGGTCGCTCGATGACTGCAGGTATTCCGTTGTTCACCAACAACTTCCGGATATCGCATTGTGAGCTTGCTGTCGATCGTGTGGCGGCCGTTCCGGGTGAGCCGCGAACCCTCCGCCGGTCGATTCGGGCAAATCGGACCCATGATGCTGTCGGAAGTGACTGGAATTCGCTCAGTTATTCTGGCCTGCAGGTGTTTTCGTCGAACAAATCCGTGTTTTGGTGTGGCATTTCCGGATGGTTTCCGCCTCTGGCGACAGGTCTGCGCGCGGTCAGGTTCGGCGGTTATCCGTCAGGAGTCGGCCGGTCCCCTCGAAGCGCCTGCCGATGTGGCGCGGTCCGGACCCGCGCGCAGATCGTCGAAACATCATGTGTGGGTGAGGCTCTCGCTCGTATCGAGTCGGAGGCGGGCCGATGAGCGCGGCGGGTCGACGCTGTTTCCCGCACGGCGATAACAGATTTCGTCATCTGCACTGGGATGTGATCGCTCCTGGCGTCGGCGGCCGAAAGTCCGACCGGCTGCGGGACGTCGCGGTTCGGCATCATTCGATGGTTCGCCGCGGATTCGGCGGTCGGCGATGAGCGGGCTCGTGACCGCGGAGCTGTTGGATCGGGTGCGGGAGCGGTTGGTCGCCGAGGCCGCGGATCCTGATCCTGCCCGGGTGGCGGCGGCCATTCGGGCCGAGGCGGGCGGGGTACTGGGCGATACCGACCTGCTGCGGGCCTTGCGGCTACTGCAGACCGAGATGACCGGCGTCGGCGTGCTCGAGCCGCTGCTGCACGATCCGCGGGTATCCGATGTGCTCGTCACGGCGCCCGATGCGGTGTGGGTGGATCGCGGGAACGGGCTGCGGCGCACCCGGATCGGTTTTTCCGACGAGGCGGCCGTGCGCCGGTTGGCACAGCGGCTCGCCCTGGCCGCCGGTCGCCGACTCGACGACGCGCAGCCATGGGTGGACGGCCGGCTCCCGGAAATCGAAGGCCTGCTGGGTGATTCGTTCGGCGTGCGATTGCACGCCGTGCTCGCGCCCATCGCGCACGGCGGAACGTGCCTGTCGTTGCGAGTGCTCCGCCCGGCCACCCAGGACCTCGACTCCTTGGCCGCCGGCGGCGCCGTCCCGTCCGAGGCGAAGCTGTTGCTGGAGAGGATCATTCGGGCCCGCCTGGCCTTCCTGGTCGTGGGCGGAACCGGTGCGGGCAAGACCACGTTGCTGTCCGGGTTGCTGGCGAAGGTCGATGCGGGCGAACGCATCGTCTGCGTCGAGGATGCGGCCGAGCTGGCTCCGCCGCATCCGCACGTGGTCCGGCTCGTCGCCCGCACCGCGAATGTGGAGGGTATCGGCGCGGTGACCGTGCGCGACCTGGTCCGGCAGGCCCTGCGCATGCGCCCGGATCGCATCGTCATCGGGGAGGTCCGCGGCGCGGAGGTCGTAGACCTGCTGACGGCCCTCAACACCGGCCACGACGGCGGTGCGGGCACCGTGCACGCCAACTCTCCCCGTGAGGTCCCCGCCCGTCTGGAAGCCCTTGCGGCCCTGGGCGGTATGGGCCGCCCCGCGCTGCACAGCCAACTATCCGCCGCCCTCCAGGTGATTCTGCACATGCATCGCCGCCCCGACGGCACCCGCGCCCTCCACGAGATCGGCATGGTCCTGCGCACCCCCGACGACCGAGTCCACATCGATCCCGCCTGGCACCGAGACCCCATCCCAACCCCGGCGGCCCCAGCCCTGCACCGACTCCTCGACGAACGGCTCCGGCAATGACCCCACATCCGACCCTCCGGCCCCGCCCAGACCGCACCCCGCGGCCACGGCGGCGACCCGACCGCGCGGAACCGGGCTGTCGGTCGCGTCCGCACCTGGGCGCTGGCCCCCGGCATCGCCGAATTACGCAGGACGACACTGGGACTCGGATGTCCGGCACGGATCGCCATCCAGGCCGTCGGGTAACGCTACCGGTCTGGAGAGCCTGTGCGGGGCGGCTCCTCTGCAGTCCGGCGGCGCGATGAGCGCGGTGGTGCTCTGTCTCTCGCTCGCGATGATCGCCCTGCCCTCCGGGATCGGGAGGCGACGGTTCACCGCCCTGTTCGGTGAGCCGCATTCGATGCGAAAACCTCGGTCGCCCTGGGTCCTCCGGGTCGTGCTGCTGTGCGCACTCGGCGCGGTGGCGGTGCTGGGCGTGGGCGCACTGATCGCCGTCGCGATGGCCGCGACCACCGTCGGCGCACGGATGCGCCGGGGGCGGACCGATCGTCGGCGCATCGCGCAATGCCGGGCCTTGGCGGATGGGCTCGAGATCGTGATCGGCGAACTGCGCGTCGGCGCTCACCCGGGCACGGCGGCCGCGGTGGCGGCCGAGGAGACCGATGGCGTGGCGGCTCGTGCCTTCGCGGCCTGTGCGGCCCGTAGCCGACTGGGCGGTCGGGCCTCCGATGGACTGCGCGATCCACACGCGCTGGTCGCGGCGGAGCTCGGTCGTATCGCCGATGCCTGGCAGCTGGCCGAGCAGTACGGACTGGCGTTGGCCGACCTCCTGTCCGCCGCCCGCTGGGACCTGCTCGCTCGCATACGTTTTCGTGACCGCACCCGCGCGGCCCTGGCGGGTCCCCGCGCGACGGCGGCGGTCCTGGCCGCCCTCCCCCTGATCGGCATCACCCTCGGTCACCTGATGGGCGCATCCCCACTGACGGTCCTGCTCCGCCCAGGCCCAGGAACTCTCCTCCTGCCCGTCGGTGTGGCCCTGGCATGCACCGGCATCCTCTGGACCGACGCCCTCACCCGAAAGGCGTTGATATGAAACACCTCTCGTATATCACCCCGAGTGCGGCCCGTCGGCTCGAGCTACGAACGCAAGGTATGGGGCCGGCCTCCCTGTCCGGGCCGACGCACAGGCCGTATCGAGCGATCGCGTATGTGCACGTGACGAATCCCCGCCGTCCATTGCTATCGCTCGGCGGAGGCGGCATCGACCTCGGCCACAGGAAAGCGAGGGTTGTCTCAACCGGTGACCCGAGCAGAGTCCGGCTGCACAGGACCGCGAAGCGGGTGAGTCCGGAGATCCTCTCGACAGATCGATCGAGGTGTCAGCCCGAACGGTCCTGTGCGGGTGGGTGTTACGCCCCGGCGGTCCGAGCAATGCCCAGCGGTCCGGCTCCACGGATGGCCAGTGCCGGGCCGATCGCCCCGGCTCCGCGGCTGCGCGCGTCGTGCCGAGCGGTCGCGCGCGGGTGCTGTCCCTCGATGGGGTGGGTGGAGGGAATCGGATCGACTGCCGTAGTCGAGTTGTGTCGCCGTCCCGAATTCGCGGTGCGGCGCGGAAGCGAGGTCCGTGTATGACCGGATCACCGTTGGCCGTACTGCTATTCGGTTCGGCACTGCTGGTCGTGCCGGGACCGCGGACCTCTGCGGATCGGCTGCGAACCGTGCTCGGCGGGGGAGAACGCCTGCGGCGTCGACCGAGAAGTGCGGCGGCCGATCCCCTGGCCACCGCGTCGGCCTTCGATCTGCTGTCGGCATGTCTACGAGCGGGCCTACCCGTGGCGACGGCCGCGCGTGCGGTCGCATTCGCTGCGGCCGATCCGTTGCGCACGGCCCTGCGGCATGCCGCGGAACTGCTTGCCCTGGGGGCGGATCCGGCCACGGCGTGGCAGCGCGCGGCCGAGGATGTCGGCTCCGGCGACGTGGCCGCGCTAGCTCGTCTGGTTCGCCGCTCCGCACGGTCGGGCAGCGCCCTCGCGGGCGCGGTCACCGAACTGGCCGAGCACTGTCGAGCGGAGGTCGAGGACACCGCGACCGCGCGGGCCGAGCGTGCCGGAGTCCTGATCGCCGGCCCCCTCGGACTGTGCTTCCTGCCCGCCTTCCTCTGCCTGGGCATCGTGCCCGTCGTGATCGGCCTGGCCGGCCGCCTGCTCGGCGGGGGCCTGCTGTGACCACATCCGGGAATCGGTGCGGACCGGCCGCGCCGATCCGACAGAAAGGAGAGATCGATGCGAGGGACAGTGCGATCGGCGTTCTGGGAGTTGCGCTGCCGGCTGTTGCGGGCGGTGGTTGCCGACGACGGCATGAGCACGGTCGAATACGCCATCGGGACCGTCGCGGCGGCCGCGTTCGGCGCGATCCTCTACACCGTGGTCACCGGCGACTCGGTTGTGAGCGCTCTGACCCGGATCATCGACAAGGCGCTCAACACGTCGATGTGAGCCGACCGGACGGTGAGCGCGGCGCGGTCACGGTGGAGGCGGCCATAGCCCTGGCCGCGCTCATCGCGGTCGTGGTCTTATGCCTGGCCGCTCTGCTGGCGGCGTCGGCACAGGTCCGTTGTGTCGACGCAGCCCGCGAGGCGGCCCGCTCGAGCGCACGCGGCGCCGATGCCGGCGCCCTCGCGGCGGCGCGGCGGGTGGCTCCGTCCGGTGCGACCGTCTCGGTACATGACGACGGCGACCTCGTGGTCGCCACCGCCGATGTCCGGGTACCGCTGTTCCCACTGCTGGTGCTGCGTGCCGAGGCGGTGGCGTTCCGTGAGCCCGGGGTCCGCGAGTGAGCGCCGCGACGCGGGCCTGGCGGGGCGAGGACGGCGGTGCCACCGTCCTGGCGTGCCTGGCCGTGATCGCACTGCTCGCGCTCACGCTGCTGACGGCTCAGGTGGGCGCGATCGTCGCCGGGCGGCACCGCGCCCAGGCCGTGGCGGATCTGGGCGCCCTGGCCGCGGCGGGTGCGCTCGACGCCGGATCCGGCGCGGGCTGCGCGAGGGCCGAAGAGATTGCGCGGCATATGCGAGCCAGGGTGCTCGAATGCACCGTGGTCGGCTGGGACGTCACACTCAGCGTCGAGACAAGTGTCGTGGCCGGACCATTCGGCGCTCGTTCGGTTCGAGCGGCAGCCCGTGCGGGTCCTGTCGAACCGGACAGTTCATGAATACCGAACGGTTGGTGCCGCAAGTAATGCGTGACCGCCGACACAACCTACGGGCGCGCGTTCTGTTCGACATTGCCGAAACTCGCTACCGAGAATTGAAGGCCGACTCACTATTCAATTGATCTATGAAGCGTCACTGGAATTGAACCCGCAAGTCGCGGTTATTCACGGGAGCAATGCGCCAGTTAATATGACCACATTCCTTTTTATTCATTCCGGGTGGTAGCGACCGTGACCCAGCTCGCGCGGGCCGGGCTGGTTCGCAGCTGGTTCGCGCCCGATCGCGACCATACGGCTCTGGTAGCGAAGCGATCTCGCCGCGGTGACCTGGCTGTCACGGTTCGGATTCGCCGCCGTCACCGGCCGGATCGTCCGGCAGTTCGGCGAGGATCGCGCGCAGCAGTGCGTCTGCACCGGCCTTGTCCAGCGGGTTGTTGCCGTTGCCGCACTTGGGCGACTGCACGCAGGACGGGCAGCCACTCGGGCATTCGCAGGACTCGACGACCGACAGCGTGGCCGCCAACCAGGTCCGCAGCCGGGCGAAGCCGCGCTCGGCGAAGCCCGCGCCACCAGCATGACCGTCGTAGACGAACACCGTGGGCAGCCCGGTATCGGGATGCTCGGCGGTCGATACCCCGCCGATGTCCCAGCGATCACAGCTCGCGACCAGGGGCAGCATGCCGATCGCGGCATGTTCGGCGGCGTGCAGGGCCCCGGGCACCCGCTTGGGGTCGAGTCCCGCGCGGCCCAGCAGTTTCGGGGTGACGGTGTAGAGCACGGCCCGGGTCGGCAGTGTCTGCTCCGGCAGATCCAGCTCGATCAGGTCCAATACCTCGCCCGTGGGAAGTCTGCGCAGGTAGCCGACGACCTGACTGCGCACCCGCACCCTGGCCAGGGCGATCGTGACCTCCCCGTGCGAGCGTTCGGTGGTCACCTCG
The DNA here is from genome assembly GCF_044454005.1 of Nocardia sp. NPDC051570. Lineage (NCBI taxonomy): Bacteria > Bacillati > Actinomycetota > Actinomycetes > Mycobacteriales > Nocardiaceae > Nocardia > Nocardia sp. NPDC051570. The sequence continues at coordinate 243,276 of NZ_JBITDI010000013.1, forward strand.
TCGAGGGCGATCGAAGTGACCGCCCGGGCGCTGGTCGTCCAGCCCGGCTGATCGGCGTGGACGAAGGCGATCCCGTCGTCGAGGTCCAGTTCGTCGACCACATACGTCTCGCCTTGATGCAGGTGCACCGCACCCTGATGCAGCGTGGCCGGTGCGCGACCCGCATCGGCCGTTCCGAGCAGGCGCCCGCTCTCCTCGTCGACGATCGCCACCGGCGCGCCGATGCCGCCGCGGACGTCGACGGCGTCGTGCGGCGCCGCGGCGGCAGTGACGTACCAGCGGCCCAGTCCGGAGCCGTTGACCCGGCGGCGGATGAGGCCCTGTTCGGCGAGGTCGGCGAGCAATTCCCGGGCCCCGAGGTCGTGCACCTCGGCATCGGTGAGCGGCTGCTCCAATGCCGCGCACAGCAGATGCGGTCCCAATACATAGGGATTGTGCGGATCGGTGATCGTCGCCTCCACCGGCCGGCCCAGCAGCGCCCGCGGGTGATGGACCAGGTAGTTGTCCAGCGGATCGTCGCGGGCGACCAGGACGACCAGCGATCCCTGCGTGCGCCGCCCGGCCCGCCCGGCCTGCTGCCAGAACGAGGCGACCGTGCCCGGAAAACCGGCGATCACCACGGCATCCAGCCCGGCGATGTCCACGCCGAGTTCGAGCGCGGTCGTCGTCGCCGCGCCGACCAGCGATCCGTCGGCCAGACCGGCCTCCAACTCGCGCCGATCCTCGGCCAGATAACCCGCTCGATAGGCCGCCACTCGCTCGGCCAGCTGTGGATCCACCTCGAACAGCAGCCGCCTGGTCTCCATCGCCACCGACTCCGCGGCCCGCCGTGATCGCACGAATGTGAGCGTCCGCGCACCCTCGATGACCAGGTCGGACATGATCCGCGCGGCCTCGGTGACGGCCGGTCGCCGCACCGGCGCCCCATTCTCTCCGGTGGCGGCGAGCAGCGCGGGCTCCCACAATGCGACGGTGCGGGCGCCCTGCGGTGAGCCGTCCTCGGTGACCGCCACACAAGGCGCGCCGATCAGCCGGGACGCCGCTACGGCCGGATCCGCGGTGGTGGCCGAGCACAGCACGAACACCGGATCGGCCCCGTAATGACGGGCGAGTCGATGCAACCGCCGCAGCACGAGTGCCACGTGGGAACCGAAAACCCCGCGGTAGGCATGGCATTCGTCGACCACCACGTAGCGCAGTCGCCGCAGCATCCGTGCCCAGCGCTGATGCGAGCGCAGGATGCCCAGATGCAGCATGTCCGGATTGGTGAAGACCCAGCGGGCATTGGCACGCACCCACTGCCTCACCTCGGCCGGAGTGTCACCGTCATAGGTGGCCGGATGCACATCGCGCAACGGCCCCTCATGAGTGAGCGCCGCCGTGGCCCGCAGCTGATCGGCGCCCAGCGCCTTGGTCGGCGAGAGATACAGCGCGGTCGCCCGGGGGTCCTCGCGCAGCGTCGTGAGCACCGGCAATTGATATCCCAGCGACTTACCCGAGGCCGTTCCCGTGCACACCACCACGTGCTGCCCGCCCGCGGCGAGATCGGCCGTGCGGGTCTGATGTGACCACGGAAATTCGATGCCGCTCGCCTGAAACGCCGCGACCACATCCGGCGATACCCAAGAAGGCCAGGTCGTGAGCTGTGCCGCGCGCGCCGGAAGTTCGGTGACGTGGGTCAGACGCGAGTCGCCGTCCGGATGCTCGGCCAGGACACGATTCAGCAACGATCGACCAAAGCCCGGTTCTGCGCCCGGATGTGTCCGCGTCTTCGGTTCGCTCGGATTCATCCGACTCAGGCCTCGCCATGCAGAGAATGTGTGAACGGTGTGTGTTGCGAGAGTCCTACCTGCCTTTTCACTACCGAGTAGCGACCCGTGCCACGGGCTGTTTTCCTGATAGACGCTCGGTTATCCAGAAGCAAACCTACTCCAAGTACGGATATGGGCATTGCGCGCCTCACCTGCGCATTCGCAAGATCATCTTTTTTGCAAATTGTCGGTAACTCGACTGTTGAATTGCCCGGAGACATGGTTAAGTGGTTCCTGGTCGCAAGCTTCTGTGTTCGAGGGAACGGATCCAAAGTCCAAACCATCAGCAGGATCGATGTTGCGAACGGTGTGCTTGATGCTTCCTGCAGGGGGAACAGAGTACAGCGGTCGGAACGGACCCGGTGGATGAACCAAAGTTGTCCGCCGTTCCGGTATGGAAAGAGAAGGAACAGAATGGCACAGGGAACTGTGAAGTGGTTCAACGCGGAGAAGGGGTTCGGCTTCATCGCGCCCGAGGACGGCTCCGCTGACGTCTTCGTCCACTACTCCGAGATCCAGGGGTCGGGCTTCCGCACCCTCGAGGAGAACCAGAAGGTCGAGTTCGAGGTCGGTCAGGGCACCAAGGGCCCGCAGGCCACCGGAGTTCGCGCCATCAGCTGAGCGCGTAACCTAGGTTCGATCGCTCGTCCCTCACCGCCCACCGCGGTGGGGGACGAGCCGTATCCGGGGCAGTACACTCGACCGCAAACCGGGGCATTCCAACACGCCGTGCCGCAGGTGCGGTCGTACAACACGGTATAAACGTCTCTGGTGGGAGACATCTGTCTCCACCGCTTGCCCCAGCCGCGCGCTGCGTGCCAGGCGCCGCGCGGGTCGACAGGAAAGGTGTGTTCGCCGGTGGCAACACGAGACCGCGGTGCAGTGCCGAACTCTCAGGCAGCGCCCGACCAGGGGCGCCCCCTGCGTCGTCTCGTGATCGTCGAGTCACCGACGAAGGCCAAGAAGATCGCGCCCTATCTGGGCCGCGGCTACGTCGTCGAGGCTTCCGTCGGTCATATTCGCGATCTTCCGCGTGGGGCCGCCGATGTGCCCGCCAAGTACAAGGGACAGTCCTGGGCCCGGCTGGGCGTCGACGTCGACAACGACTTCGAGCCGATCTATGTGGTGAGCCCGGACAAGAGGGCGAAGGTCTCCGAGCTCAAGAATCTGCTCAAGGACGCCGACGAGCTCTATCTGGCCACCGACCCCGACCGCGAGGGCGAGGCCATCGCCTGGCATCTGCTGGAGACGCTCAAGCCCAAGGTCCCTGTGCGGCGCATGGTGTTCCACGAGATCACCGAGCCCGCCATCCGCGCGGCCGCCGCCGACACTCGCGAGCTGGATAACGATCTGGTCGACGCGCAGGAGACACGCCGCATCCTGGACCGGCTCTACGGCTACGAGGTCAGTCCCGTGCTGTGGAAGAAGGTCATGCCGAGGCTGTCGGCGGGCCGGGTGCAGTCGGTGGCGACCCGCATCATCGTGCAGCGCGAGCGCGAGCGCATGGCGTTCCGTTCGGCCGAGTACTGGGATATCGCGGCCAAATTCGACGCCGGCGGCGAGGGTGACGAAGCCAACCCGCGGACCTTCGGGGCGCGACTGGTCACCGTCGCCGGATCGCGCGTCGCCAGCGGCCGAGACTTCGGCGCCGACGGTCAGCTGAAGACCAGCGGGGTCGTCGTGCTGGACGAGGGTTATGCCCGGCGGCTCGCCGAGGCGCTCGAGGCCACCGATTTCCAGGTCGGCTCGGTCGAATCCAAGCCCTATACGCGCCGGCCGTACGCGCCGTTCATGACCTCCACGCTGCAGCAGGAGGCCGCCCGCAAGCTGCGGTTCGGCTCCGAGCGCACGATGCGGGTCGCGCAGCGGCTGTATGAGAACGGCTACATCACCTATATGCGTACCGACTCGACGACGCTGTCGGAGTCGGCGATCGCGGCGGCCCGGGCTCAGGCCACTCAGCTGTACGGACCTCAGTTCGTCCATCCGACGCCGCGGCAGTACACCCGCAAGGTCAAGAACGCGCAGGAGGCACACGAGGCGATCCGCCCGTCGGGCGATACCTTCGCCACGCCGGGCCAGCTGGCCTCGCGGTTGGATCAGGACGAGTTCCGGCTCTACGAGCTGATCTGGCAGCGCACGGTCGCCTCGCAGATGGCCGATGCGCGCGGTACCACGCTGACCGTGCGGATCACCGGCGTGGCCGGTACCGGCGAGGAGTGCGTGTTCTCCGCGTCCGGTCGCACGATCACCTTCGCCGGCTTCCTCAAGGCCTACGTCGAGAGCGTCGACGAGGACAGCGGCGGCCAGTCCGACGACGCCGAATCTCGGCTGCCCGCGCTGAACGAGGGCCAGGGCGTCACCGCCACCGAGCTGACCCCGGACGGCCACACCACCAATCCGCCGCCGCGCTACAACGAGGCGTCGCTGGTCAAGGCGCTGGAAGAACTCGGCATCGGACGCCCGTCCACCTACGCCTCGATCATCAAGACGATTCTCGACCGCGGCTATGTGTACAAGCGCGGTAATGCGCTCGTCCCGTCGTGGGTGGCGTTCGCGGTGGTCGGTCTGCTCGAGGAGTACTTCGGCCGCCTGGTGGATTTCGACTTCACCGCGGGCATGGAGGACGATCTCGACGCCATCGCGGGCGGGCGTGAACAGCGCGGAGACTGGTTGTCCAGCTTCTACTTCGGCGGCGAGCACGGTGCCGAGGGATCGGTGGCGCGCTCGGGCGGGCTGAAGAAGATGGTCGGCGAGCGGCTCGACGATATCGACGCGCGTGAGATCAACTCGATCAAGATGTTCACCGACGACGAGGGCCGCGATGTGGTGGTCCGGGTCGGTCGCTTCGGTCCCTATCTGGAGCGGATGGTCGTCAATCCCGATGACCCGGACGGTGATCCGGTCTCGCAGCGGGCCAACCTGCCCGACGATCTCCCGCCCGACGAGCTGACCCCGGAGGTCGCCGAGAAGCTGTTTTCGACGCCGCAGGAGGGTCGCGAACTGGGTGTCGATCCGCAGTCCGGTCATCGAATCGTGGCCAAGGAAGGGCGTTTCGGGCCCTACGTCACCGAGATCCTGCCCGAGCCGAACGGCGATGGTGAAACCAAGGACGCGAAGAAGAGCGCCAAGAAGGCGGCGGCCGTCAAGCCGCGGACCGGCTCGCTGTTCAAATCGATGGATCTGGCGACGATCACCCTCGACGACGCGCTCAAGCTGCTGTCGCTGCCGCGCGTGGTGGGTGCCGATCCGGCCAACGGTGAGGAGATCACGGCCCAGAACGGCCGCTACGGACCGTATTTGAAGAAGGGCACCGACTCGCGGTCGCTGACGAGCGAGGACCAGATCTTCGCCGTGACGCTGGAGGAGGCGCTGAAGATCTACGCCGAACCCAAGCGTCGCGGCCGGCAGGCCAACAGCGCGGCGCCGCTGCGCGAGCTGGGCGCCGATCCGGCCACGGGCAAGCCGATGGTCATCAAGGACGGCCGCTTCGGCCCGTATGTCACCGACGGTGAGACCAATGCCAGCCTGCGCAAGGGCGACGAGGTGGAGTCGGTCACCGACGCGCGGGCCGCGGAGCTGCTGGCGGATCGGCGGTTGAAGGCGCCGGTGAAGAAGGCGACCAAGAAGGCCGCGAAGAAGACCCCGGCCAAGAAGGCGGCAGCCAAGAAGGCCGTCAAGTCCGCGGAGAAGGCTCCGGTGAAGAAGGCGACCAAGAAGGCCGCCGCCAAGGCCTGATCGCGGAAATCGGTCGGTGTCCGTTTTCTGTCGGTGTCCTGCCGTAGCGTGTCCAGCCATCTGAGCACGCACCGCGGAAGGACCTCCGATGACCGCACCCTCGATCAGTCAGGAACGTGAAGATCTGATCGCCATGCTCGACGCCCAGCGCGAGCTGTTCCGGATCACGTTGCGCGGCATCGACGATGGTCAGGCTCGGCAGCGCACGACCGTCAGCGAGCTGACACTCGGCGGGCTCCTGCATCATCTGGTCAGCTGTGAGCGGCATTGGCATACGGTGCTCGTCGAGCGCGACGAGAACGCGAAACTCGATGTGTCCAAGTTCGATTCGGAATATCGGCTGGCGCCGGAGGAGACCGTCGAGGGTCTGCTGAAGGAATGGGAGTCCGTCGCCGACGATATCGCGGCGCTGATTCGGAGCGTCGACGACCTCGATGCCGTCGTCCCTACGCCCACCTCGCCCTGGGTGCCCGAAAGGGTGTGGCAGACAGTGCGTTTCACGCTGCTGCACATCTTCCGAGAGCTCGCCCACCATAGCGGGCACGCCGATATCCTCCGCGAGGCGCTCGACGGGGCCAGCTCCACCTATCAGCGCAACGCCTGACCGGGCGGCCGCGCCGAGCTGTCGGTGGCGGCCGCTAGGGTGTACGACGTGGCGGGTGTCTTCGATCGGCTGGTGGGCCAGGATGCGGTCGAGTCCGAGCTGACGGCTGCGGCAGTGGCGGCGCGCAGCGGGGTGTCGTCCTCGGCGATGACGCATTCGTGGTTGTTCACCGGCCCGCCCGGATCCGGGCGTTCGGTGGCGGCGCTGTGTTTCGCGGCCGCGCTGCAGTGCACCGATCCGGGGACCCCTGGATGCGGCCACTGTCATGCCTGCACCACCACGATGGCGGGCACCCACGGCGATGTGCGCCGGGTGATCCCCGAGGGATTGAGCATCGGCACCAAGGAGATGCGCGAGATCGTGCAGGTCGCCGCGCGTCGGCCCAGCACCGGCCGCTGGCAGGTGGTGGTGATCGAGGACGCCGACCGATTGACCGAGGCGGCCGGGAACGTGCTGCTGAAGGTCGTCGAGGAGCCGCCGGAGCGAACGGTGTTCCTGCTGTGTGCGCCGTCGGTGGATCCCGAGGACATCTCCGTGACGCTGCGATCGCGGTGTCGGCATGTGCATTTGGTGACACCCTCGGCCCCGGCCATCGCCCGGGTGTTGCGGGAGCGCGACGGACTGGATGCCGACACCGCGGCATGGGCGGCCTCGGTGAGCGGCGGACATGTCGGCCGCGCCCGGCGGTTGGCCACCGACGAAGAGGCCCGGACTCGGCGTAAGCGGGCCCTGGCATTGGTCGCGGCCACGGCCCGACCGGGCGCCGCCTATGCAGCCGCCGATGAACTGGTGAAGTCGGCCGAGGAGGAGGCCAAACAGGTCAGCGCCACCCGGGACGAGCGCGAGCGCGAGGAATTGGCCACGGCCCTGGGCGCGGGCGGCACCGGTAAGGGCACCGCCTCGGCGACCCGCGGCTCGGCGGGCGCGCTGAAGGATCTGGAACGTCGCCAGAAATCCCGCGCCACCCGCACCGGCCGCGACTCCCTGGACCGCGCGCTGATCGATGTGGCGGGCCTCTACCGCGACGCGCTCGCGGTCCGCCTGGGCGCGGCCCGCCCTGATCCGAGCACCGGTGTGGCCCTCACCCATCCGGACCTCCCGGACCAGATCCGCGAGCTGTCCACCGACGTCCGCCCCGAGGGCCTGCTCCGCTCCATCGAGGCCGTCCTCGAATGCCGCGAGGCCCTCGACCTCAACGTCAAACCCCGCTTCGCCGTGGCCGCCATGGTCGCCGGTCTGATCGCCGCCCGAACCACCGGTTGACCCAGGTCACCGCCGCACCCGCCCACCGATTTTCCCGATCCGCCCCCGAGGCGATAGACTCGCACCCGCCGCAAGGCACGCCGCCTTAGCTCAGTCGGTAGAGCGCTTCACTCGTAATGAAAAGGTCGGGAGTTCGATTCTCCCAGGCGGCTCAACAACTTTCCGGCTCTAACCAGCCGATTTCCGGGACCGTCGGCGCTTCCGTCGAACCGGCGCCGCACCCTTCTTGTCACGGTTTGTCACAAGCGCCTCCGGCATGCCTGCCGCCGAAGCCAGCGCATCATCATGCGAATGGACATAGGTGCGCATGGTGAAGGCGGAATCAGCGTGCCCCAGCCATGCCGAGATCACCGCGATCGGCACCCCTCTGAAGGTGCATCAAAGTCCCGCACGTGTGGCGAGCATCATGCAGCCGGATCCGGCGCACCCCGTCGCCTTGGTGACCTTGTCCCAGTAGTCAGTGAGCGTGTCCGAGTGATGCGAGCGGCCCGCCTCATCGACCACCACATGCGTTCCCGGTCCGTACGCCTCACCGAGCGCCAGCTTCTCGGCCGCCTGTCGTTTCCCGGGCCGCCCCTGCGTGTCAGGCTGAGTTGAGTCCATTGGTTCAGAGCAAATCGGCCTGACGCGGGGCGAGATACGGATCGATATTTCATGACCAGCACGAGG
>NZ_JBITDI010000014.1:0-213027 GCF_044454005.1 Nocardia sp. NPDC051570
ACCCCCCCCCCCCACCCCCCCCCGCTGGGGGGGGGGGGGGGGGGGCCCGGGCCCCCGGGGGGGGGGGCCCCCCCCCGGGGGGGGGGGGGGGGCGGGGGGGGGGGGCGGGGGGGGGGGGGGGGGGGGGGGGGGCCCGGGGGGGGGGGGGGGGGGGGGGGCGCCCCCCGGGGGGGGGCCCCCCCCCGACGCTCAATTCTTGCCGGAGTCGGCGGTTTTCGCCGCCGTCGTCTCGGCCGAATCGGTCGCGGAGTTATCGTCCGAGGGTTCGGATTCGTTCCCGGAATCGGATACTTCATGGTCCGATTCGGTCGGTTCCGGTTCGTCCGCCGCGGCGGCCTCGGTCTTCGCGGCGGTCACGGCCTCGCTCTCGACCGTCGAATCCGCCTGCGCCGCCTCGGATTCCGCCGCCACGCCGTGGGCCCGCAGCGCCGCCAGCTGCCACGGCCACGGCCGATCGGCGCCGGGGCGCAGCTGCCCGGCCACCTCGCGGCCCTTGGTGGCGAGCACGAAATACGCGATGGCACAGGCGAAGACGAGCACCGAGGTGTAGGTGTTGATGCGGATGCCGAACACATGCGTGGCCTCGTCGTCGCGCAGCAGCTCCACCCAGAACCGGCCGAAGGTGTAGATGGCCACGTACAGCGCGAACAGCCGGCCGTGGCCGATGCGGTAGCGCCGGTCCAGCCATATCAGCACCGCGACGCCGAGCGCGTTCCACAGCAGTTCGTAGAGGAATGTCGGCTGCACGATCTTCTCGACCACGCCGGTGGAGACGCCGTTCATCATGTCCAGCTGACCGTCGGAGCCGAACCGCTCGTAGATCTCGAGGCCCCACGGCACATCGGTCTTGCGCCCGTACAGCTCCTGATTGAAGTAGTTGCCCAACCGGCCGATGGCCTGCGCCAGCAGGATTCCGGGCGCGATCGCATCGCCGAAGGCGGGCAACGGAATTCGATACACCCGGCAGCCGATCCAGGCGCCGATGCCGCCGAGCAGCACCGCACCCCAGATGCCGAGGCCGCCCTCCCACACCTTCAGCGCGTTCATCGGATGCCCGTCCGCGCCGAAGTACTTCTGCCAGTCGGTGGCCACGTGATACAGCCGCCCGCCGACCAGGCCGAACGGCACGGCGAACATGGCGACGTCCAGCACCGCGCCGGACTGCCCGCCACGTTCCTGCCAACGCTTCTCACCCCACCAGATGGCGATGATGATGCCGACGATGATGCACAACGCGTATGCCCGCAGCGGCAGCGGACCGACATACCAGACGCCACGCGGCGGGCTGGGTATGTAGGCGAGCACGGCCGCCGATGGACCGGCGTGCGCAACGACACTGTCTGCCAGGACTGGAAAAGTCACGGGCCCACCGTAACGGAATACGGCGACAACGCGCCCGCGGGTCCGGGCAAGCCCCGGTACGGTCACTGCCGGACCCCTCGACCGCGCACCGTGGCTCTCGGGCGGCGCACCGGCATCGACAATCCGGCCCGGCCGGTCCCGCGCCCACCCCGGCACAGCGCGGATCGCTCCGTCACAACGCTTGTGGCAGTGGCGAATACGGCTCCACCGGCGGTGGCGTATTCCATTCGGTGCGACCCGGCACGCGGGCCGCTATCGGAGAATACGACGCCGAGCGGCGCACGGTTCAGGACGGAACGGCGGCCGAACGCACGCCCTGCGCGAGTTCGGTCGTGAGCGCGCGCACCGCGTCCAGACCTTCGGCCGCGGCCGACACAAGGGCCGAACCCACGATCACACCGTCGGCGTAGGCGGCGATCTCCGCGGCCTGCGCACCACTGCGCACGCCCAGGCCCACACCGATCGGGATATCGGAGTGGGTACGGATCCGGGCGCACAGCTCCGGGGCCATCGAGGACACCGTGTCACGCGCGCCGGTCACGCCCATGGTCGAGGCGGCGTAGACGAATCCGCTCGACGCCTCGATGGTCATGACCAGCCGCTCCTCGGTCGAGGACGGGGCCACCAGGAAGACGCGGTCCAGATCGTGGGCATCGGATGCGGCGAACCAGGCGTCCGCCTCGTCCGGGATGAGGTCCGGGGTGATCAGCCCGAGCCCGCCCGCCGCGGCGAGGTCGCGGGCGAAGGCGTCGACGCCGTAGCGCAGCACGGGATTCCAGTAGGTCATCACCACGGGCGCGGCACCGGCCGCCGCGACGGTCTCCACCGCACGGAACACGTCCCGCACCCGAGTACCCTGCCGCAGCGCCCGCACCGCGGCGTCCTCGATGGTCGGGCCGTCCATGGTCGGATCCGAATACGGCACGCCGATTTCGACGATGTCGCAACCGGATTCGACCATCGTCCGCAGCACATCCAGGGAACCGGGCAGATCCGGGTAGCCCACGGGCAGATATCCGACCAGGGCCGCCCGCTGCTCGGAGCGACAGGCGGCAAACGTTGCGGCGAGCCGACTCATGACCGCGCCTCGCTGGCGCTCGGCTCCGTCATAAGTCGTGGACGCTGTGTTGATGGTTCGCTCGCGAGCTCGCTCACGACTGTCGCTCCTCGTCGTAGAGCCCGAACCAGCGGGCCGCGGTGTCCATATCCTTGTCGCCGCGCCCGGACACGTTGACCAGGATGATTGCGCCCGGCCCGAGTTCGCGCCCCAACTGCAACGCACCCGCCACCGCGTGTGCCGATTCGATCGCCGGGATGATGCCCTCGGCCCGCGACAGCAGCAGCAGGGCGTCCATCGCCTCGCTGTCGGTGATCGGCCGATATTCGGTGCGGCCAAGGTCTTTCAGATAGGCGTGCTCCGGCCCGACCCCGGGATAGTCCAATCCCGCTGAGATCGAGTGGGATTCGATGGTCTGCCCGTCCTCGTCCTGCAGCAGATAGGAGTACGCGCCCTGGAACGCACCCGGCGAACCACCGGTGAATGTCGCTGCGTGCCTTCCGGTTTCGACGCCGTCACCGGCGGCCTCGAATCCGACCAAGCGCACGCCGGGATCGTCGACGAAGGCGTGGAAGATGCCGATGGCGTTCGAACCACCACCGACACAGGCGGTGACCGCATCGGGGAGGCGACCGGCCTGGGCTTGGATCTGCGCACGGGCCTCGAGGCCGATCACGCGCTGAAAGTCGCGCACCAGCAACGGGAATGGATGCGGGCCCGCCGCGGTACCGAAGCAGTAGTAGGTGTTATCGGCGTTGGTGACCCAGTCCCGGAACGCCGCGTTGATGGCGTCCTTCAGGGTCTGCGAACCGGACTTCACCGCGATGACCTCGGCGCCCAGCAGCCGCATCCGGGCCACGTTCAAGGCCTGTCGCGCGGTGTCGACCGCACCCATGTAGATCACGCACTCGAGCCCCATCAGCGCACACGCCGTCGCGGTGGCGACGCCGTGCTGGCCCGCCCCGGTCTCGGCGATGATCCGGGACTTGCCCATCCGCTTGGCCAGCAGCGCCTGCCCGAGCACATTGTTGATCTTGTGTGAGCCGGTGTGGTTGAGATCCTCGCGCTTGAGGAAGATCCGCGCCCCGCCGGCGTGCTCGCTCAGTTTGGTCGCCTCGTACACCGGCGACGGGCGGCCCGCGTACTCGCGCTGCAGCCGGTCCAGCTCGTTGAGGAAGCTCGGGTCGACCCGGCACTTGTCGTACTGGGCGGTGACCTCCTCGATCACCGCCATCAGAGCCTCGGGCACATGCCGGCCGCCGTATACGCCGAAGTGCCCCTTGGCATCCGGCTCATGGCTGCGCTGGGCGACGCCCTCGCTCGCCTGTGGAAGCGCGAACTCGTGCAGCTCGGTCATCGCGCGGCTCCCCGGCGCAGCGGGCGCGGGCAGGACGGATGAGTTCCGGCGGTCACCAGCTCCGAGACCGCCGCGCGCGGATCGCCACTGGTCACCAGGCTCTCGCCGACCAGCACGGCATCGGCGCCCGCACCGGCGTAGGCCAGCAGGTCGGCGGTGCCGTTGATACCGGATTCGGCGACCCGGATGATCTCGGTCGGCAGGCCGGGGGCGATGCGCGCGAAGACGTCGCGATCGACCTCGAGGGTCTTGAGGTTGCGGGCGTTCACGCCCATCACCGAGGCGCCGGCCTCCAGGGCACGGTCGGCTTCCTCTTCGGTATGCACCTCGACCAGGGCGGTCATGCCCAGCGATTCGGTGCGGTCGATCAGCGAGGACAGCACATCCTGTTCCAGCGCGGCCACGATCAGCAGGATCACGTCGGCGCCGTGGGCACGGGCCTCGTGGATCTGATAGGGCCCGACGACGAAATCCTTGCGCAGGATCGGCACGTCGACCACGGCGCGCACGGCATCCAGATCGTCGAGCGAGCCGTGGAAGCGGCGCTGTTCGGTCAGCACGCTGATGATGCGCGCGCCGCCGTCCTCATAGGCCTTGGCCAACTCGGCCGGGTTCGGAATATCGGCCAGCGAACCCCGCGAAGGGCTGGCCCGCTTGACCTCGGCGATGACTCCGACGCCGTCCTGATGCAACGCGGCGAGTCCGTTCCGCGGCGACGGCGCCGCGGCGGCAGCCTTCTTGACGGCCTGGAAATCCAGGAGGGCTTCCCGCGCGGCCACGTCCACGCGGACCCCGTCGAGAATCGAGTCGAGTACCGTCATCTGGCTCGAATCCTTTCTGGGGAGACGGACTTGCTGCCTGAGAATCCCCCCAGGCGCTGTCTCACCGATGCTGATAAAGAGTAATTGGCTATGTTTGCCGCACCGACGGCGGGGTGTTCTGCGTCGCATCGACGCGGGGCCGTGCTCATCGCCGTCCCGGATCGTCATCGGTCGGATCGGCGCCGGCGTCGAGCGCGTCCCACAGCACGCGCTCGGACAACGGGCCGGTCGCGACGGATTCGTCCGGCTGATCCGGTGTATCCGATTGCCGCGGCGCGGCTTTCGCCTGCCGCGCGGCCACCTGCTCGGCGGCCGAGGCGCGGCGGAACACCGGATTGTCGTACTTGCCGGACAGCCGCGCGGTGGTCTCGGGCATGCGGGCCAGCAGCACGCCCGCCACGAAGGCCGCCAGCGCGCCCAGCACGCTCAGTAATGCGGGCAACCCCGCGGTGGTGAGCTGGTCCACCTGAGCGCGGGCCGGCAGCTCGGCGAGTCGGACGGCGCGCTCGGACGTATTGCCATGATGGGTCAGCATGGCGAAGCCCGGCACCGCGGCCACCGCGGCCACGATCGCGATCACCACGCCGAGCAGCCGCCGCAACCAGCCGCGGGCGGCCAGTACGGCCGCGATCGAGGCCAGCAGCACCAGCGCCAGCGGCGTCAGCGCGCCGAACCACACGCCGCCGTCGAGGTGATGGGTGCGCGGTTCGGTCAGCCCGTCCGAGGATTTCAGCGTCACCCACGTCATCCGCGACGAGCCCCACAGCGCCGCCGCGGCCAGCGCCAGCAGCAGGACCGGGCCGATCGGAGACTTGCGCGTGGGTGCGGTCTGTTCCGCGTCGGCGGCCTCCGCGTCGTCGTGGTGCGAATCGGGCTGGGGCGCTGGGGTTTCCGGGGAGCTCATCGATCCTTGCCGTCGGGGTCGGGGGCGAAGGTGCGCATGGTCCGGGCCGCGGCGACGGCCTTGAGGACGGCCATGGCCTTGTTCCGGGATTCGGTCTCCTCGTAGTCGGCCTTGGAGTCGGCGACGATACCCCCGCCCGCCTGCACATAGGCGATGCCGTCCTTGAGCAGCGCGGTGCGGATGGCGATGGCGGTGTCGGCGTCGCCGGCGAAGTCGAGATAGCCGACCACGCCCGCGTAGACGCCGCGGCGGGTCGGCTCGAGCTCCTCGATCAGCTCCATCGCCCGCACCTTCGGCGCGCCCGACAGCGTGCCCGCCGGGAAGCAGGCCTGCACCGCGTCGAGGGCGTTGTGGTCGGGTGTGAGCCGGCCCGACACCGTCGAAACCAGATGCATCACATGGCTGTAGCGCTCGACATGGCGATAGTCGGTGACGCGGACCGTGCCCGGCTGACACACCCTGCCCAGATCGTTGCGGCCGAGATCGACGAGCATGAGATGTTCGGCGTTCTCCTTCTCGTCGGCCAGCAGATCCTTCTCCAGCAGCTGATCGTCCTCGTCGGTCGTGCCGCGCCAGCGCGTTCCGGCGATGGGATGGGTGGTCGCCACGCCCTCCTTCACCGTCACCAGCGCCTCGGGGCTGGAGCCGACGACCGAGAAGGCCGTCTCGCCGGAGCTGTCCGGAATGTGCAGCAGATACATATACGGGCTCGGATTCGATGCGCGCAGCATGCGATACAGATCCAGCGGGCTGCCGTCGTAGTCCATCTCGAATCGCTGCGACAACACGACCTGGAAGGCCTCGCCCGCCTCGATCTCCCGGACCAGCCGGCGTACTCCGGCGCCGTGTTCCTCGGCGGTGCGCCTGCGGCGGAAGTCGGGTTCGGGACTATCGAAGATCGAGACGGTGGATTCCGCGGGTGCGGCCAGGGCCGCGGTCATGCGGTCGAGACGGGCCAGCGCATCGTCGTAGGCCTCGTCGACGCGCTCGTCGGTGCCGTTCCAGTTGACGGCGTTGGCGATCAACGTGATCGCGCCCTCGTGATGGTCGAAGGCGGCCAGATCCGTGGCCAGCAGCATGACCATATCGGGCACCCGCAGATCGTCGACGGCGAATTCGGGCAGCCGCTCGAGCCGCCGCACGATGTCGTAGGCGAGGTAGCCGACCAGGCCGCCGGTCAACGGCGGCAGGCCCGGCAGGCGTTCGGTGCGCAGCACCTGCAGCGCGTCGCGCAGGGCCACCAGCGGATCACCGCCCGACGGCGCGCCGGCGGGCGTGGCGCCGAGCCAGGCCGCCTCGCCGTCGACCACGGTCAGCGCGGCCGGACTCCCGGCGCCGATGAACGACCAGCGCGACCACGATCGCCCGTTCTCCGCGGATTCGAGCAGGAAGGTGCCCGCCCGATCGGCGGCCAGCTTGCGATAGGCCGACAGTGGAGTCTCCGAGTCCGCCAACACCTTTCGGGTCACCGGCACCACGCGGTGCTCGGCCGCCAGCTCCCGGAACTGCTCACGCGTCGTGGTGGTGGGTTGTCCGGGACGATCGGATGAGGGGCCGCGCATTTCTTCATCATTCCAGGCACCGGCAAATGGGTTTCCCGCACCCCGCGACCGGCGAAAACACCTATACGGACGCACTCGCGGCGTTAGCCTTGCAGACATCATCGCGACCGTCGGCTGCCCGACTCCCGCACTTGTCCGGGGATAAGGCCCGAGCCGAGACCCGATCTGCCTCGAATAAGTAGGGCGAAGAAGTAGAGCTAGATCCGACCGAACGATGGTGGCCGTTGCCCCCATGAGAGAGAGGAGTTCGTTACTGATGTACCCCTCGCAACCGGTGTCACCGGAGGGTCCCCGGCACGCGGCTCCGCAGCCGATGGGCGGCATACCCACCCAGCCGCCGCGGATGATGAACATGAACCAGCCCATGGGCGGTACGAGCAAGCACAATGCGCTCGCCTCGTTCGTCACCTACGTCAAGGCGCTGGAAAGCCTGGACCGCAGCAGCTTTCCGCAGGAGTACGCCTACCACGCCGACCGCATCAAGGAACTCAGGCCGTTCCTGAAGGCGCACGGCATCCTCGACGTCATGGACATCAAGAATCCGGAAGTGGCCGCGTTGATAGGCGCATAGATCCGGATCGTTCGCCGGTGCCGGGCGCCGCGTGCGCCCGGTACTGTCCGTCTTATGAAGCAAGGCCAGCGCGCTCCCCAGTTCGAGCTTCCCGATCAGTCGGGCACCGTCCGGTCCCTCGACGCACTGCTGGCGGGCGGACCGCTGGTGTTGTTCTTCTTCCCCGCCGCCAATACGCCGGTCTGCACGGCCGAGGCGTGCCACTTCCGGGATCTGACCGCCGAATTCGCGGCCGTCGGCGCGTCCTGCGCCGGTATCAGCACCGATTCGGTCGACACCCAGGCGGGCTTCGCCGACAAACAGGGCCTGGCCTATCCGGTGCTGTCCGATCGCGACGGCGCGGTCGCCGAGCGGTTCGGGGTCAAGCGCGGGTTGCTCGGCAAACTGGCCCCGGTCAAGCGGCAGACCTTCGTCCTCGACACCGATCGCACGGTCCTGAAGGTGATTTCCAGTGAACTGAGGGCGAATCACCACGCCGATACCGCACTGGACTTCCTTCGCCAGCGAAAAGGCTGATCCGAAACGCTATTCGCGACAACCGCACGGCCTGAGGCCGGGCGCATACCCTGAGGGGTATGACTTCGCAGAGCGTTGAGCAAACGTCCGGCAGCGGGTCTTCGTTCGCCCTGTGGCGCAACCGGATCGTGGGACTGCTGCTCGTGATCGCGGCGCTGGTCATCGCCTATCTCCTGCTGGCCGCGTTCATCCCGCGCTGGTGGGCCCAGCGCATCGCGGCGATGTCCGGGCACGGCAGTTTCGCCAAGGGCATCTGGTCCGGGCTGGCGCTGGGATTCCTGTGCACGCTGGTGCCGCTGCTGCTGTTACTGCTCGGCGCGCGGGTCTGGCGCAAGCGCGGCGGGCGATTCATCGCCGGTGCCGCGGCGGTGCTCGCGGTGGCCGCGGCCGTGCCGAATCTGATGACGCTGGCCATCGTCGCGGGTGACAACAATGCCGCACACGCCGGGGAGCGGGTGCTCGACGTCGACGCACCCGGATTTCGGGGCGCCTCCCTGATCGGGGCGATCATCGCGGGCGTGCTGTTCCTGCTCGTCGTGGTCGGCATCGTGCGCCGGCATTTCCGCAAACGCCGAGCGGCCGCCGGGCGGCAGCAGCCCGCACCCGCCGCCGCGCCGACACCCCCGACCTCGCCAGACGCCTGACCAGTTCGTGATAGATGTCACGTCATTCCGAACACTGATGACCTGCGAGCGAAATCGTGGCAAACTTGAAGCCGCAGGTGACTGTGAATTGAAGTTTCAATAATCCCTACCATTGCTAACGATGTCACGTCACTTGGCCGCAAGAGAGGGCGCGAAGTGACGAAGTGGCTGAATCCCATCGAACAGCGAGCTTGGCGGATCCTTGTCGGACTGACGACTCGGCTACCAGCGGCAATGGATACCCAGTTGCAGCGCGAATCCGGCGTAACGCATTTCGAATACTTTGTGATGGCGTTGCTGTCGGAGGAACCCGGACATCGGCTGCAGTTGAGCGAACTCGCTTATAAGGCAAATGCATCGCTATCTCGGCTGTCGCATGTCGTGACCAAGCTGGAACGGCTCGGCTGGGTCCATCGCGAGCTACTGCCCGGGCGGCGTGGCGCGCATGCGGTGCTCACCGATGCCGGCTACCGCAAGGTCGAGGAGGCGACGCCCGGCTATCTCGATGCCGTGCGCGGACTGGTCTTCGACGGCCTGGACGCCAATCAGACCCGCCAGCTGCTCGAGCTCGGCCAGGCGCTGATGCAGCAGCTGGACAGCGGCATGGAACGCGGGATCGGGCGATCCAGCGGACGGCCGACGCCGCCCGCGGATTCGATGACCGACTAATCGGACAGCAGGACGTCGCCGTCCCAGCAGGTGTGGGTGCCGGTGTGGCAGGCCGCGCCCTCCTGATCGACGATCAGCAGCAGGGCGTCGCCGTCGCAGTCCAGGCGGATCTCGTGGACGTACTGGGTGTGGCCGGAGGTCTCGCCCTTGACCCAATACTGCTGACGCGAGCGCGAGTAGTAGGTGGCCTTGCGGGTCGCGAGGGTGCGGGCCAGGGCCTCGTCGTCCATCCATGCCATCATCAGCACATCGCCGGTGGCGCGCTCCTGTGCGATGGCCGCGACCAACCCGGCCTCGTTGCGCTTGAGGCGGGCCGCGATCCCCGGATCCAGACTGGTGCTCACCGTACGACGATACCTTCGGCGCGCATGGCGTCCTTGACCTGCGGGATGGTCAGCTCGCCGAAGTGGAAGACGCTGGCGGCCAGCACCGCGTCGGCCCCGGTCCGCACGGCCGGGCCGAAGTGTTCCACCGCGCCCGCGCCGCCGCTGGCGATGATCGGCACGCTGACCGCCTTGCGGACCGCATCGATCATCGGCAGATCGAATCCGGCCTTGGTGCCGTCGGCGTCCATCGAATTCAACAGGATCTCGCCCACGCCCAATTCGGCTCCGCGCACGGCCCATTCGACGGCGTCGATGCCGGTGCTGCGCTTACCGCCGTGGGTGGTGACCTCCCAGCCCGACGGTGTCGGGTCATGGCCTTCGGGTACCCGACGAGCGTCCACCGACAGCACGATGCACTGCGAGCCGAACCGCTGCGACATCTCGCGCAGGATCTCCGGATTCGCGATCGCGGCGGTGTTGACCGAGACCTTGTCCGCGCCCGCGCGCAGCAGCCGATCCACATCCTCGACCGTGCGCACGCCACCGCCGACGGTCAGCGGGATGAAGATCTGCTCGGCGGTGCGGGTGACCACGTCGATCATGGTGCCGCGGTCGCCGGTGGAGGCGGTGACATCGAGGAAGGTCAGCTCGTCGGCGCCCTGGGCGTCGTAGGCCGCGGCCAGTTCCACCGGATCGCCCGCGTCGCGCAGGTTTTCGAAGTTCACGCCCTTCACGACGCGGCCCGCGTCGACGTCCAGGCACGGAATCACGCGTACGGCCAGGGTCATCGGTTTCGGTCTCCCGTCGTGCGGCGCGCGGTCTCCCGGTCCACCGCGATATCGATCAAGTCCAGCAGTTCCTCGTGCACGCCCGGTGCGGCCGCGAGCACCGAACCGGATTCGAGTGTCCACGGCTCACCGCGCAGATCGGTCACCACTCCCCCGGCCGCGCGCACCAGCGCGACCCCGGCCGCGTTGTCCCACGGATGATGGCCGAAGATCACGGCGCCACCCAGCACGCCGGAGGCGGTGAACGCCAAGTCGATTCCCGTCGAGCCGTGCATGCGCACCCGCCCCGACAGCCGGCTCAGCGCGCCGAGCAGATCGAAGCGGAACCGACCCGGGATGCGGCCGTGGCTATCGATGTTGAACGCGCCGAAGCCGATCATGACATCGGAGAGTTTGCCGGGCGCCAAGGGCGGCAACGGTTTTCCGTCCAGGAACACCGGACCCCCGAGCGCGGCGGCATAGCGGTGGCCCAGCAGCGGCAGCCAGGTCAGGCCCAGCACCGGTTCGCCATCGTCGATGAGCGACAACAACATTCCCGACAGCGGATGCGCCGCGGAGTAGTTGAACGTACCGTCGATCGGATCCAGCACCCAGGCCGTGCCGGAACTCAGTTCGGGACCGCCGAATTCCTCGCCGTGCACCGGGATTCCGGTGCGCTCGCGCAGCTGCGCCGACAGGGTGCGCTCGAGCTCGAGATCCAGGGCGGTGGCGAAGTCGCCGCGACCCTTCTGCACCGCACTCGGCGCGCCGATGCCCTCGGCGAAACGCGGTGCGACGGAATCCAATAACTCGCTCGCCACGGCGAGCAGCGCGGCGCGGTCCCGGACGGTCATCGCCTCAGCGCACCGCGGCCAACGCCTCGGGCAACGTGAATCGCCCGGCGTACAGGGCCTTTCCGACGATCGCGCCCTCCACGCCCTCGCCGACGAGTCCGGCGATGGCGCGCAGATCGTCGAGGGTGGATACGCCGCCGGAGGCGATCACCGGGGCGGCGGTGGCGTTGGTGACCTCGGTCAGCAGATCCAGATTGGGGCCGGTGAGGGTGCCGTCCTTGGTGACGTCGGTGACCACGTAGCGGGTGCAGCCGTCGCGTTCGAGGCGCTCGAGCACCTCCCACAGATCGCCGCCGTCGCTGACCCAGCCGCGGCCCCGCAGCCGGTACTCGCCGTCGATGAGGCGCACATCCAGGCCGACCGCGATCTTGTCGCCGTATTCGGCGATCGCGCGGGCACACCACTGGGGATCCTCGAGGGCCGCGGTACCGAGGTTGACCCGGGCGCAGCCGGTGGCCAGGGCGGTCTTCAGGGAGTCGTCGTCGCGGATACCGCCGGACAGCTCGACCTTGACGTCCAGTTCGCCGACCACCTCGGCCAGCAGCTCCCGGTTGGAGCCGCGCCCGAAGGCGGCGTCCAGATCGACCAGATGCACCCATTCGGCCCCGGCCTGCTGCCAGGCGAGCGCGGCGTCGCGGGGCGCGCCGTAGCTGGTTTCGCTGCCGGCCTCTCCCTGCACCAGGCGCACGGCCTCACCATTGGCGACATCGACCGCGGGTAGCAACACAAGACTCACGAGGGCAGCCTACTGGGCAATCTTTACGCCATCCGAACCGGGAGGTCTCGAGTAGGACGGCCGTCACGCGTGCCGCCGACCACGGCGGTGTTTGGCCGGGCGCCGGGCGGGTTACAGAGACATAGGACGTGTCATCGGGGTCACGGCACGGTTCTTCACTGTCCATGTCGACCAACGAGGGGTGAGCCATGTCCCGAATCACGCTGCGGCACTTGGTGTTCGCGCTACCTTCGGCGGTTGCCGGCACGGCCGCGCTGATGGTGGCCCCACCGGCGGCCGCCGCACCATCGGATCCACTGACCCAGGCCGCCTGCGATTTCGGCTGGCAGCTCAACACCTACGACTACACCGACTACGACGATTACACCCGCCGCGTCCTGGACCGCTCGACCGGCGAATTCCGCGGTCAGTTCCAGAGCGCCGCCGCCGGCCACCGCGCCCAGGCCCAGGCCGCCCACACCCGCGCGGAGGCCCTCGCGGTCGAATGCCGCACCGACACCGTCGACCCCGACCATGCCCAAACGGTCGTCACCGTCGACCAATCCACCCGCAGCGACGCCACTTTCGGCATTCCGCGCCAGGCCCGCACGGTCATTCGCGTGAATCTCGACAACATCGATGGCCGCTGGCTGGCCGGGCGCGTGGATCCGGTGGCGCCGCGTTAGAGCGAGTTCACCCAGTTGCGCAGCAGCTGCGCGCCGGCGTCACCGGACTTCTCCGGATGGAATTGGGTCGCGCTGAGCGGGCCGTTCTCGACCGCGGCCAGGAATGGGCCGCCGTGGTCGGCCCAGGTGAGTTCGGCCGGGGCCAGCGGGCCGGAGTCGGTGAGCTCCCAGGTGCGGGCCGCGTAGGAGTGCACGAAGTAGAAGCGAGTCTCGGAATCCATGCCCGCGAACAGGGTGCTGCCGGCGGGCGCGGAGACCGTATTCCAGCCCATATGCGGCAGGATCGGGGCCGGTAGGCGCTCGACGGTGCCGGGCCATTCGGCACAGCCCTCGGTCTCGACGCCGAATTCGACGCCGCGCGCGAACAGGATCTGCATGCCGACGCAGATGCCCAGCACCGGACGGGCCCCGGCCAGGCGCTTGCCGATGATGCGTTCGCCACGCACCGCGCGCAGCCCGGCCATGCAGGCGGCGTACGCGCCGACGCCGGGAACCACCAAACCGTCTGCGGCCAGGGCGATCTCGGGATCGGCGGTGACCGTGACCTCGGCGCCGGCGCGGATCAGCGCGCGCTGGGCCGAATGCAGATTGCCCGAGCCGTAATCCAGCAGGGCGACCGTCTTCGTCACAGCGTCCCCTTCGTCGACGGCACGCCGCTCACCCGCGGATCGAATTCCACCGCCGCGCGCAAAGCCCGTGCCACGGCCTTGAATTCGGCCTCGGTGACGTGATGCTGATCGCGGCCGTAGAGCACCCGCACATGCAGGGCGATCCGGGCGTTGAGCGCGATCGACTCGAAGACGTGCCGGTTCAGCACCGTCGAATACGGCGCGCCCGGACCATTGGTGGGAATCACGGTGTGCAGCAGGTGTTCCGGTTCGCCGGTGTGCACGCAGTACGGGCGGCCGGAGACATCGACCGCGGCGTGGGCGAGGGTCTCGTCCATCGGAATGTAGGAGTCGCCGAAGCGGCGGATGCCCTGTTTATCGCCCAGCGCCCGGCCGAGGGCCTGGCCGAGGACGATAGCCGTGTCCTCGACGGTGTGGTGGGCCTCGATCTCGATATCGCCCTCGGCGCGCACCGACAGGTCGAAGCTGGCGTGGGCGCCGAGGGCGGTCAGCATGTGGTCGTAGAACGGCACTCCGGTGGAGATGTCGGTCTTGCCGGTGCCGTCGAGGTTCAGCTCGACGACGATGCTGGATTCCTTGGTGGTGCGCTCCACCCGCGCGGTTCGGTTCATACTCGCTTCCGTCACCTCATTACCTCCGTGCTCGCCAGTTTCTCGCTCACACGCAGGAATTCGTCGTTCTCCGCGGCCAGGCCGATCGTGACGCGCAGATATCCGGGGATGCCGACATCGCGGATCAGCACGCCCTCGTCGAGATAGCTCTGCCAGGCGGCGGGCGCGTCGGCGAACCGGCCGAACAGCAGGAAGTTCGCCTCACTCGGCGCGACCTCGAAACCCGACTCCGCCAGGGCCTTCGCGACCCGATCCCGCTGCGCCGCCAATTCGGCCACACTGGCCAGCGTTTCGTCGGCATGCCGCAGCGCGGCCCGCGCGGCGGCCTGGGTGACCACCGACAGGTGATACGGCAGCCGCACCAGCAGCAGCGCATCGATCACCGCGGGCGCGGCGGCCAGATAGCCCAGCCGCCCACCCGCGAAGGCGAATGCCTTCGACATCGTCCGCGTCACCACGAGTTTCGCCGGGTACCGATCGATCAGGCCGATGGCGCTGGGCGCATCGGAGAACTCGCCGTAGGCCTCGTCGACGATCACCAGGCCGGGCGCCGCATCGAGGATCCGGATCAGATCGCCCTGCGCAATGCCATGTCCCGTCGGATTGTTCGGGCTGGTCACGAACACGATATCGGGCCGCCGCTCGGCGACGCACGCCAGCGCGTGATCCACGTCGAGGGAGAAGTCGGCCGCGCGTTCGGCCGCCACCCATTCGGTGTCGATGCCCTCGGAGATGATCGGATGCATCGAATACGAGGGCACGAAGCCCATGGCGCTGCGCCCCGGCCCGCCGAACGCCTGCAGCAGCTGCTGCAGGATCTCGTTGGAGCCGTTGGCCGCCCACACATTCGACATATCCAGCGCCACACCGGTCTGGCGGGTCAGATACGCCGCGAGATCACCACGCAGCGCGACCGCGTCGCGATCGGGATAGCGGTGCAGATCGGCGGCGGCGGCCCGAATCGACTCGGCCACATCGTCGATCAGCGCCCGGCTCGGCGGATGCGGATTCTCATTGGTGTTCAGCTGCACCGGAACCGTCAATTGCGGTGCGCCGTAGGGCTTCTTACCGCGCAGATTGTCGCGCAGCGGCAGATCGTCGAGGCTGACCCCGGATCCGGGCGCGATCATGACAGCGCCTCGAAGCGGATCCGCACGGCCTGGCCGTGGGCGGGCAGGTCCTCGGCATCGGCGAGTGCGACCACATGTCCGGCAACGTCTTTCAGCGCCGCCTCGCTGTAGTCCACGACGTGGATGCCGCGCAGGAACGTCTGCACGCTCAAACCCGAGGAGTGCCGGGCACATCCAGCGGTCGGCAGGACATGATTGGAACCCGCGCAGTAGTCGCCCAGGCTGACCGGCGACCACGCGCCCACGAAAATCGCTCCGGCACTGCGCACCCGGGCCGCCACCGCGGACGCGTCGGCGGTCTGGATCTCCAGATGTTCGGCGGCGTAGGCGTTCACCACACGCAGACCCTGATCGATATCGTCGACGAGCACGATGCCGGACTGCTTGCCCGACAACGCCTCCGTGACCCGGTGGTGATGCTTCACCACGGCCATCTGCACAGTGATCGCGGCGTCGACCGCGTCCGCCAGCGCCACGCTGTCGGTCACCAGCACGCTGGCGGCCAGCACATCGTGTTCGGCCTGGCTGATCAGATCGGCCGCGACATGCGCCGGATCGGCGGTGGCGTCGGCCAGCACGGCGATCTCGGTGGGCCCGGCCTCGGCATCGATGCCGACCAGGCCGCGGCACAGGCGCTTGGCGGCGGTGACGTAGATATTGCCCGGACCGGTGATCAGATCCACCGGCTCGAGCCGTACGCCGTCGGTGTCCACGCCGCCGTAGGACAGCAGCGCGACCGCCTGGGCGCCGCCGACGGCCCAGACCTCCTCGACACCGAGCAGTTTCGCCGCGGCCAGGATGGTCGGATGCGGCAGGCCGCCGAACCGCGCCTGCGGCGGCGAGGCCACCACCAGCGATTCGACGCCCGCAGTCTGGGCGGGTACGACATTCATCACGACGCTGGACGGATACACCGCATTGCCGCCGGGCACGTACAGGCCGACCCGTTCGACCGGGACCCAGCGCTCGGTGACCGTGCCGCCGGGCACGACCTCGGTGGTGGTATCGGTGCGGCGCTGATCGGCATGCACCGTGCGGGTGCGCTCGATGGTGACCTCGAGGGCGGTGCGCACGGCCGGATCCAGCTCGGCCAGAGCCCGATCCAGCGCCGCGGCCGGGACACGCACCGAGACGGGCGCGACACCGTCGAACTTCTCGCTGAATTCGATCGCCGCGGCCACGCCGCGGTCGCGGATCGCCTCGACCACCGGACGCACCTGATGCAGCACCGAGTCGACGTCGACTCCCCCGCGCGGCAGCGCGACACGCAGCTCGGCGGCGGTGGGAGTGCGGCCGCGCAGATCGACGCGGGCGAGCTCGGTGCGGGATGTCATGGCGGTGCGGATCCTTCGTCTGTACTGGTCATCAGATCGGCTTATGGCCGGTTACCAGACTATCCGGTCGCTGCCAGTGCATATTCACCGCCGTCCCGGCGAACAGCATGCCGGGACCATAAGAGGGGACCTCATGCCGGGACCATAAGAAACCTCATGCCGGGACCATGAGAAGGGGGCCACCGGATCAGCGGGGCATTCGTCCCCGCAGGGTCTCCACGCCGTCGCCGTCGAGATCATCGAGTACCGCCGGGCGGCCGACCATGGCCAGGGCCACGGCCTCGCCGGTACCGCGCACCTCCGGTCCCGAGCCGGTGGACCAGTCGATATCGGTCGCGACGAACCGCAGACCGCGGGTGTAACGGCCGGGATTGGCGAACCGGTCGGGGCGGTTGAGCACCGCCAGCAGCCGCTCGGCGGGGATCTCGCGGGCCCGGCCGAGCGGGCGGCGGATGTCCTGCTGGTGGACGAGCATATCGGCCAGGCCCACCCCCGGCAGCAGGCCGGTGATGTGATGACCGGAGTTCTCCAGCCTGCTCATCAGCTGCGCGGTCGACAGCGCGCGGGACTTGTCGGCCAGCAGATTGTTCACGCGATCGGCCGACATCCCGTATCGCAGGAACACACCGGCATAGGTCGGCGCCGGGATGGCGTCGTACAGCAGATGCCCTACGACATCGCGCACCCGCCATCCCGCGCACAGCGACGGCGTGAGCCATTCCTCATCGGACAGGCTCCGCAGCAGCTCGATCAGTTCCGCCCGCTCGGCCCTCAGCAACTCCCGGGTCTTCACACGCGAAAGACTATCCGCGACAACGGTTGTCACGGAAGAGATGATTCCGGTTGGGAGGGAATACTATTCGGCGACGAGTCGCCGAATCTTCAACGGCTCGGCCAGGATTTCGTCCAATACCTTGGATACCTGCAGGAAGTGCGGCATACGGAAATGCTCGTCCACCGCCTGCGCGCCGGTCCACTCCTCCACGATCACCATATGCGCGGGATCGTTCGGATCGGCGAAGGGTACATAGGAGATGCAACCGGGCTCGGCCAGCGACGGCTCGACCATCCCCTCCAGCGCGGCGCGCAGCCGATCCTCCTGTCCGGGGATGGCGCGGGTTTCGGCAATGACGAACAGACTCATGGGGATTTCGCTTCCTCTCATGGACTACGGCGGTCCGAGACCACCATTGTCGTCCCGACGGGAGCCGACCGCAGCGCCCACCGGTTCGCTGTGCGGCGCGTTAGGACATGCTGGTCATTCGGGTGTCGCTGTCGATCACCGGATGCCCGCTACTGCCGATGATCACGCGCAGCGCCACCGGCTTGCTCTGGCCGCCTGCGGTCACCTTCGACACCGACATATCCACCGAGCCATCGGAATTGGTGCTCGAGTTGCCGCGGGCGCCCTCGATGCCGCCGTAATTGGTCACCGCATTCTGCGTCCAGTAGGTGACGAACGCCTGCTGGGTGCCGTACACCTGCTGCGCGGCCGGCGTGAGCATGCCCCACGCGGTGGCGGCGGTCTGATTGACCAGCGCGCTGTAGAACGAGTCGATCATATCGGCCGCGTCGCTGACGTTGGCCTTGCCGTTGCTCTTGGTCTGCCCCAGTGCGACCGTGGCCGGGGTGGTGGTTCCGCTGTGCGGCGCACCGCTCGCCGACGGCGAATTGCCCTGCGCGCTGGGCGGATTCGAATCCGATCCGCTGAACATCGCGGCCAGCGCCAGCGCCACGATCACCAGGCCCACCGCGAATCCGCCGATGAACAGCAGCGGCTTGCGGCTGCGCGCCGGGGCGGGTGCGGCCGCGTGCACTGGATGCGAGCGAGTCGGATGCGCGCCGGGCGGGGCCGGGCGGACCCGGGGCATCTCCGGCTCGGAGATCGGCGCGGCGGTGGCCATCATCTCCGCGGTGGAGATATCCGCCTGTGCCGCACGGCGATCCATCGTCCGGGTGGCCTGGCGCCGCACCGGGGGGCGGCGAGTGGCCAGCATATGGGTCGGCTCCGAATCCGCGCCGTAGTCGGCGAAATCGGCCAGGTGATCGCGCACCTCGGGCATGCTCGGCCGATCCTCGGGATCGAAGCTGAGCAGATCCAGCAGCAGATCGGTCAGCGGCCCGGCGTTGCGAGGCTGGCTGAGCTGGCCGTTGGCGGCGGCGTAGAGCAGCGCCAGCGGATTCGGGTTGCTGCCGTAGGGCGGCTCACCCTCGAGCGAGTGGAAAAGCGTTGCGCCCAAGGCGAAGACGTCCGCGGCGGGGGTCGGCTCCGCACCGCGCGCCACCTCGGGCGCGAGATAGGCGGCGGTGCCGGAGATGAGACCGGTCGCGGTGAGCGTCACATCGCCCTTGGCCTTGGAGATGCCGAAGTCGGTGATCTTGACCGTGCCGTTCTCGCCGAGCAGCACATTGCCCGGCTTCACGTCGCGATGCACGATGCCCGCCCGATGCGCGGCGATCAGCGCCGAGGCGACCTGTTCGCCGATGCGCGCGACCTGCGGCAGCGGCAGCGTGCCCTGCGAGGACAGCACTACCGCGAGGCTCTGTGATGCCAGATACTCCATGATCAGGCACGGATCGCCCTCGTGATCGGTGATATCGAAGACCACGATGGCGTTGGGGTGCTGGAAGCGGGCGGCGTTGCGGGCCTCCCGGGAGGCGCGCTGACGCACGATCTCCTTCTCACCCGGCGGCAGGCTGGGCTGGGTGAGAATCTGCTTGATCGCCACCGATCGTTCGAGACGCTCGTCGACGGCACGCCAAACGACGCCTGTGCCGCCGCTACCAATTCGTTCGACCAGGCGGTAATGCCCTGCGATCACTTGGCCGGTTTCGATGGCACTACTCCGAGTTTCTCCGCGATCCATGACTTACCGAGCTGCGGTTGCCCGCGTGTTCCCCGCACGAGTGTAGCGGGCCCGACCGGCCGCTCCGACGCCGGAGTGAGATCTGAGTGAAATATGTCCGACACCTATGCGATGAAGGCGAGATCACTGTGTAATCACCCCGGTATGTTTCGTGACCAACGTCACTTCGACGCGCGGAGGAACCGGCCCGCCGCGTCCACGGCCGGGGTGGAACTGCCCGCGTCGGCGATGAATACCGCCAGCGCCAGATCGCCATCGATGCCGACGAACCAACCGTGCGCATGCTTGTCGTCGATGTACTCCGCGGTACCGGTCTTGCCCAGCATGCCCGGAATGTCACGCAGTCCGGTGGCGGTGCCGTTCGTAATCGTCTCGCGCATCATGGTTTTCACCTGATCGGCGATGGCGGGCGGGAGCGGATCCGGATTGTGGTCGGGCACACCGGGTTTGCCGTTCACGATGGTCGGCGCGGGCACCGAACCGTGCGCGAGCGCCGCGGCGACCAGTGCCATGCCGAACGGGGACGCGGTCACCTTGCCCTGGCCGATCCCCTCCTCCACGCGCAGCGCCGGGGTATCGGCGACGGGCACCTTGCCGGTGACCGTCGTCATACCCGGTGCGGTGTAGTCGATTCCGAGACCCAGTTGCGCGGCCGCCTTGGCCAGGCCGTCCGGCGGGAGGTTCACCGCCAACCGGCCCATCGTGGTGTTGCAGGATTTGGCGAACGCGGTGTGCAGCGGCACCTGACCGAGGTCGAAGTTGTTGTCGTTGGGGATCTGCCGGCCCTCGATGTTCTCCGTGCCCGGGCAGCCCACCACGCTGTCCGGGGTGACCTGACCGGCCTGCAGGGCCGCCGATACGGTGACGGTCTTGAAGGTCGAGCCGGGCGGGTACAGGCCGGTGAGCGCGATCGGGCCCTGCGCGTCGGCGGGTGCGTTCTGGGCCAGCGCCAGCAGATTTCCGGTGGAGGGCTGGATGACGACCAGGGCCGCGGGCGTGGCGATCGGGGCGAGCGCGGCCTCCCCGGCGCGCATCATGCCCATATCGAGGGTGCTCGGGATATCGGTGACCGGCTTGGCGTCCTGACCGCCCACCCGCTGGGTTCCGTTGGCGGTCTGCGCCCGGACCGCCCAACCGGCCGCGTCGTCGGCATCGTGCTGCCACAGATCCGACAGACCCGACAGCGTCGGCGAGGCGAGTGCCTTATCGGTGACCAGCAGCCGGGTCTGCGGGGCGAGGGTCACATTCGCCAGGGCCGAGAGCTGTCCGGAGATCGGGTCCAGATCGGCCGGGCGCAGCCCGATCGCGGTGACGGGTTTACCTGACGCACCGGACAATTCGGACTGCAGCGCCGCCGCGTTGATGCTCGGATCGATCGGATTCAGCAGCGCGGCAACGGCATTCAGATCCGCGCCGGGCGCGACATTGACCAGCGTGACGACCTGCTGGGTGTACAGTTCCGCGCCCGTGCGGTCCAGTACGCGCGCGGCCACCTCCGGATAGACGACGCTGTAGCTCAGCGGGCCCGCGTCCAGCCCGGGCGCGACGGTCGCCGGATTCCAGTGGACCTTCCAGTTGTCACCGGCGCGGACGGCGGTACCGGTGGTCGAATAGGTCCATTGGTTCTTACCGCCCTGGCCGAGCTTCCACGTCGTATTCAGCGTGAAAGTGGCCCCGGCGTCGTTCTTCTCGATGCCGCCGACCTCGACACGCACGTCCTTGCCGAGGCTGTCGAACAGTTTGCCCAGGGTCTCCGCGGCCGGCGCCGGATCGCTGGTGATCGCGGCCGCGGCCGCCGGATCCTCGCGGCCGAGCGCATCGGCGAAGTTGTGCACGGTGCTGTTCAACCGGTCGGTCGCTTTATCTCCCGAACAGGCGGCGAGCGCGAGGGTCGGGGTGGCGAACAGGGCGAACAGCTTCGTACTCGTGCGCACCAACCCGACCCTACCGGCCTTCACAGCTACCGCCCAGAAACGGGCGTTTTGTCGGGTGTCATCGCAGCCACCATCCGGAGGCGAGCCGCTCGGTATCGGCGTCGTCGAGTTCGATATCGAATACCTCGGCCAGGATCTTGGGCAGTTCGGCGGCCTCCAGATCCCTGGACTGCGCTGTGCCGTCCGGATATTCGGTCATCCAGACGGTGCTGTCGAGGATGTGATGAGCGTCGGGACCGAAGCGCTGCACGAAGGGGCGGGTGACGAACGGCGAGCGCGGCGAGGCGGCCACGAAATGGTTGCCGACCGCGTAATCGATGCGGTACTGCGGATTCAGGGTGAAGGTGTGGCGATCGATCCAGCCGCCCTTGGCGAAGTGGTGCAGGGTCCACAGTTCGCTGTCCAGCGCACCGCGGCCGCGCTCCAGCCGGTAGCGCCAGGCGCCCACGGTCACCTCGCCCACGTCCGGATTCAGTTCGAGCGGGGCCAGTGGGCCCGGACCGCCGAAACCGACGTCGCACAGCCAGATCCGCTCATCGTCGGCCGCGGTGACGCGCAGCAGCGCATGGGTGGCCGGGCGCGGCGCACCGGTCGCGCCCATGGTGACCCGGCCGTGTAAACCCGTGACGCCGAAGCCGAGTCGCTCCAGCGCCGCGGCGAACAGGCCCACCTGTTCATAGCACCAGCCACCGCGGCGATGCCGGAAGATCTTGTCCTGCAGCGACTCCGGATCCAGCGGCACGGGGCGGCCGAAGATCGCCTCGAGGTTCTCGAACGGAATCGTGGTGGTATGCGCGTACTGCAGCCCCCGCAAGGTCGCCGGACTCGCGTCCCGTGCGCCGTCGAATCCGATCCGAGCCAGATAGGCGTCGAGATCGAGGGAATCGCCGCCCCAGTGATACTCCGCGTCCACAGGCCTGTTCATGATCATCTCCGTCTCGATCGCCTCGATCGGGTCAACCATGGGCGACCCGGGCATGTTCCAGGGGTAGCATTCGACCATGCGTTCGATTGACGTGAGCGAGCGGCGGGCACGCCTGGCGACGCGGCATCGGCTCGCCCCGGCCCATCGCGTCGCGGACGCGACCGCGATCGCCGAGGCCATGGTCGCCCTGCATGCCACCGACCCCGCGACGGTATATCTGTCGGTGTCCGCGCGCGGTGCCGGACTCGAGCCCGCACACGTGGAAAAGGCGCTGTACGAGGATCGGACGCTGCTGCGCATGCTGGCGATGCGGCGGACGATGTTCGTGGTCCCGGTGGATCTGGCGCCCGCGCTGCAGGTCTCGGTGGCCGATGCCCTGGCCGATAAGCAGCGCCGGACCTACGCGCGGTACCTGGCCGAGGTCGTCGAGGGTGAGGTGGGCGCGTGGCTCGCCGATGTCGAGGCCGAGACGCATCGCGTGCTGCTCGAGCGCGGCAGGGCCACCGGGGCGCAGCTGGGTGCGGCGGTGCCGCGGCTGCGCACTCGGGTCGATACCGCACCCGGCAAGTCGTATTCCAAACCCACCAACATCACCACCTGGGTGCTGATCACCCTCGGCTGCGAAGGCGCGATCGTGCGCGGGCGGCCGAACGGCACGTGGACCAGCAGCCAGTACGTCTGGGAGCCGATCGAATCCTGGCTGCCCGCAGGGATTCCCGTGCTGCCGATCGCGCAGGCGCGCGCGGAACTGGCCCGGCGCTGGCTGTATACCTTCGGGCCCGCGCCGATCGCCGATCTCAAGTGGTGGACCGGCTGGCCCCTGGGTGAGGTGCGAAAGGCCTTGGCACTGTTGGATATCGCCGAGGTCGATCTCGACGGCGCCACCGGCATCGCGCTGGCCGACGATCTCGAGGCGGTGCCCGCCCCCGAACCCTGGGCGGCGCTGTTACCCGCGCTGGATCCGACCCCGATGGGCTGGCAGTCGCGCGAGTGGTTCCTCGGGCCGCACGGGCCGGCGCTGTTCGACACCTTCGGCAATATCGGCCCGACGGTGTGGTGGGACGGCCGGATCGTCGGCGGCTGGGGTCAGCGCAAGGACGGCGAGATCGTCTGGCGGCCTACCGAAGACGTGGGCCGCGAGGCGACGGCGGCCATCGAGGCGGAGGCCGCCCGGGTGCGCGACTGGTTCGGCGAGGTGCGTGCGATTCCCCGGTTCCGCACGCCCCTCGAACGGGAGCTCACCGCCTGAGGGCCTAGAGATCCAGGCCCAGATCCAGCGCGCGCACCGAATGGGTGAGTGCGCCCACGGACAGGTAGTCCACGCCGGTGCGGGCGTATTCGGTGGCGACGTCGAGCGACAGGCCGCCGGAGGATTCGAGTTCGGTCCGCGGCGCGCGGGCATCGCGGCGCTGCACCGCGGCCTGGGTGGCCCAGAGCGGAAAGTTGTCCAGCAGCACCAGTTCCACGCCCTCGGCCAGCACCGCATCGAGCTGATCGAGGCTGTCGACCTCGACCTCACAGGCGATATCCGGGGCCAGTTCGCGCACCGCCCGCAGCGCCGCGACCACCGACCCCGCGGCCACCACGTGATTGTCCTTGATCAGCGCCGCATCGCCGAGACCCATTCGATGATTGACGCCACCACCGGTGCGCACCGCGTACTTCTGCAACGCCCGCAGCCCCGGCAGCGTCTTCCGACTGTCCCGAATCCGGCAGCGCGTCCCCTCGACCGCCTCCACCCACGCCGCGGTCGTGGTCGCGATCCCCGACAGATGCGTCACCAGATTCAACATGGTCCGCTCGGCGACCAACAGCCCCCGAGTAGGAGCCACGACACTGAGCACCGCATCCCCCGGCCCCACCCGCGCCCCCTCCGAAACCCGCCCCGTCACTTCGTAATTCCCCACCCCGATCACCTCATCGAGCACCAACAGCCCGATATCGATCCCGGCCACGGTCCCCACCTGCCGCGAAACCATCTCCGCCTTGACCACGGCCCCCTCGGCCACCGTCGCCACCGTGGTGACATCGGGCCCATACCGCAAATCCTCATCCAACGCGACCCGAATCAGCCGCACCACATCATCGCGATCCAGCCCAGCATCCAACATCATTGCACTCCTACTCGATTCGATACTGCTGTCCACCCATCCCCGCCGCCCATCGCTCCGCGCTGGGCGGCGGGGAACAAAGGGACCGCCGACGTCACGGGGAACAAGGAAGGCCTCCGCGACGAGGGCCGAGGCAGAACGGACGCGTCCTGCCGCTCC
This sequence comes from Nocardia sp. NPDC051570, assembly GCF_044454005.1. Lineage (NCBI taxonomy): Bacteria > Bacillati > Actinomycetota > Actinomycetes > Mycobacteriales > Nocardiaceae > Nocardia > Nocardia sp. NPDC051570. Next base: position 24,512 of record NZ_JBITDI010000014.1, read on the forward strand.
AGTCCTGCCGCGCACTGCCCTACTGTCCCTGCCGCGCGCTGCCCCGCCGTCCCCGCCGCGCGCTGCCCCGCCGTCCCCGCCGTGCAGCGCAGCGCGATGCACGGCGGGGTCATGAGGCCCTGGGGACGGCCAAAGTCGACCAGTTGCCGGGGGTTTCGGTGCCCTCGGGGGCCAATTGGGGGCGGGCGTCGGGGCCCAGGCGGAGGGGGAGGGCGCGGTGGAAGTCGGGGCGGGGGGTGGGGTGGTCGGAACGGGCGTGGCTGCCGCGGCTTTCGGTGCGGGCGGCGGCTGCTATCAGGAGGGCGCGGGCCGTCAGGGTCAGGGCCGTGTCCTCGAGGTCGGGGATGGTTTGGGGGACCGAGGGATTCGCGGGGTCGGTGCGCACAAGTTGGAGCAGGCGCAGGACGGCCGCGCGCAGGCCGTCGCCGTCGCGGACGACCGAGGCGTGGTCGGTCATCAAGGCCTGCAGGGCCTTTCGGTCCGTGCGAGGGAAGGACAGGGAGCCTACGTCGGTGATGTGGGCGCGCACGTCGACGCGTTCGGCGGCGGCGGCGCCGGCGCGTTCGCCGACGACCAGGCCCTCGAGCAGGCTGTTGGAGGCCAGTCGGTTCGCGCCGTGCAGGCCCGTGCGGGCGACCTCGCCCGCGGCGTAGAGGCCGGGAACCGTGGTGCGGCCGGAGGTATCGGTGACGACGCCGCCGCATTGGTAATGCGCCGCGGGGGCGACGGGGATGAGATCGCCGCGCGGATCTATCCCGGCGGCCAGGCAGGAGGCGGTGATGGTCGGAAACCGTTGGGGGAAGCCGTCGATCGCGCGGGCGTCGAGATAGACGTGATCGGTCCCGGCCGCCTGCATGCGTGCGGCGATGGCCCGCGAAACCACATCGCGGGGCGCCAGATCGCCGCGCGGATGCACCCCGGCGGTCACCGAACGTCCCTCGTGGTCGACCAGGATCGCACCCTCGCCGCGCACGGCCTCGCTGATCAGCGGGCGTCGCCCCAGACCGCCGGGGGTGAACAGCACCGTCGGATGGAACTGCACGAACTCGAGATCCGCGACGATCGCCCCGGCCCGCAGCGCCAGCGCGACACCGTCGGCCGTAGCGCCGGAGGGATTGGTGCTGCACGCGTACAGCTGCCCCAGCCCACCGGTCGCCAGCAGTACCGCCGGGGCGTGCACCACGCCGAAGCCCTTGTCCGACAAGGCGATCACACCGCGCACGCCGCCGGGCCCGGTCACGATGTCGACCACGGCCGCGCCGAACAGCACCGGCAGCCCGGCCGCGTTCAGCGCCCGCTGCACCTCGGCCCCGGTCGCGTCGCCACCGGCGTGGATGATGCGCCGGGTGCTGTGCCCGCCCTCGCGGGTGCGCGAAATCTGGCCGTCCCGGCCGAGATCGAAGACCGCGCCCAGATCGGTCAGCGCCGCCACCGCGGCGCCGCCGCCCGCCACGATCGAGCGCACCGCCTCCGGATCGCACAGTCCCGCCCCGGCGACCACGGTGTCGTGCACATGCGAATCCACCGAATCGCCCTGCGGGGCAACGACGGCGATACCGCCCTGCGCGTACTGGGTGGAGGTGTCGGTCGGACCGCCCTTGCTCAGGGTGAGCACCCGAAGCCCGCGCAGCGAGGCGGTGCGCGCCGCGGTCAGTCCCGCGACGCCCCCGCCGATCACCACCAGATCGGCCTCGGCCTCCCAGGTGGGCGTGATCATTCTCCGCCGCCGGGATTGCCGATCTCGATCATGCGCTGCACCGACTTACGGCCCGCCGCGGCGGTTTCCGGGTCCACGTGCACCTCGTCGCGCCCCTCGACCAGGCAGCGCAGCAGCGCGGCCGGGGTGATCATCTTCATGTACTTGCACGAGGCGCGGTCGTTGACGGCCTGGAAGTCGATGCCCGGCGCGGCCTTTCGCAGCTGATGCAGCATGCCGATCTCGGTCGCGACCAGCACCTGATTCGACTTCGCGGCCTTGGCGGCGTCGATCATGCCGCCGGTCGACAGGATATGCACCCGGTCGGCCGGGAACGCGCCCTCCCCCGCCAGGTACAGAGCCGATGTGGCGCAACCACATTCGGGATGCACGAACAGCTCGGCATCGGGGTGGCTGCGCGCCTGCTCGGTCAGCTCCTCGCCGTTGATGCCCGCGTGCACATGGCATTCACCGGCCCAGATGTGGATGTTCTCCCGGCCGGTGACCCGCTTGACGTGCGCGCCCAGGAACTGATCCGGCAGGAACAGCACCTCCCGATCGGGATCGATCGAGGCGACCACGTCCACCGCGTTCGACGAGGTGCAGCAGATGTCGGTGAGCGCCTTCACCGCGGCGGTGGTGTTCACATACGACACCACCAGGGCGTCGGGATGCTCATCCTTCCACGCCCGCAATTCCTCGGCGCTGATCGAATCGGCCAGCGAGCAGCCCGCGCGCTGATCCGGAATCAGCACCGTCTTGGCCGGGCTGAGGATCTTCGCCGTCTCGGCCATGAAATGCACACCGCAGAACACGATCGTGTCCTCGGGTGCCTGCGCGGCGATCCGCGACAGCGCCAGCGAGTCGCCGACGTGATCGGCGACATCCTGGATCTCGGGCAGCTGGTAGTTGTGCGCCAGAATCGTCGCATTGCGCTCACGCGCCAGCCGCTTGATCTCGCGCGCCCACTCCGGGGTCGCCTCGACACCCGTGAACCCCGAGGGACCGTCCACTACGTGCCCGGCAAGCATCATCGTCGCCATGGCAGGCTCCTTCCTCATGCGCTCGGCATCCGCGCCGATTCGCATCCACACGGTTTTCGACTTACAATCGAAAACGTGCCCCATAGTAGCACCATTCACGAATCGCTCACCGCCGTGTTCCAGGTTCGTCGCTTTCCGGACATCATCACCGCAGGTCAGAGCGTCAGCGGGCCGGTGGACCCGAACTCGGGACGCCCGGCACCCGGCTGGCACACCGAACTGGCGGTGCTGGCATGGGAGCGGGCAATGGAACCGCAAACCGGGACCTGGTCACTGCCCGGCGGCCGCCTACGCGACGATGAGGATCTCGATGCCTCGGCCCGGCGTCAGCTCGCCGAGAAGGTGGACGTGCGCGAGCTGTGGCACCTCGAACAGCTGTCGGTGTTCAGCGATCCGCACCGCGTACCCGCCCCGCGCCGCATCGCCTCGGCCTATCTGGGCCTGGTCCCCCTGACCGCCGACCCGCAACTCCCCCCGGACACCCGCTGGCATCCGGTCTCCACGCTGCCGCATATGTCCTTCGACCACGGCACGGTAGTCCATCACGCCCGAGCCCGCCTGGCCGCCAAACTCTCCTACACCAATATCGCCTTCGCCCTGGCCCCCGCCCGCTTCACCATCTCCACTCTGCGCGAAATCTACTGCGCCGCACTAGGATACGACGTAGACGCCACCAACCTCCAACGAGTCCTGTCCCGCCGCAAGGTGATCACCCCCACCGGCGCCACCGCCGCCCCCGGCAAAACCGGCGGCCGTCCCGCCGCCGTCTACCGCTACACCGACGACGGCATCCGAGTCACCGACGAATTCGCCGCCCTGCGCCCGCCGGGCTGATATCCGGCGCACTGTTCCCTTGTGCCAACATTTCACTCCAAACGCGCTACAGCCATCGACCTTTTCTCGGTTCCCAGCCAGCACCCAGTTGCTCAGGCGGGGACCGGCTTCAGGTCAGCATTGTCAAAGAGTGGATAGGTCTCGCTGCCCGTTCGCTCGGCCGCATCGATATAGACGGCAAGAGCGTCGCGGGATTGAGCGAGCCTGTCGATCTGGTCGTCCAATCGCTGCAGCCGAGATCGCATGGCGGCCAGTAACTCTGGGCATCCGGGCAGCTTCGGGTCCTCGCCGACCGCGCAGGGCAGCAGGTACGCGATGTCCTCGGAAGACAGACCGGCACCAAGCAGGTGCCGGATCTGCATCACTCGCAGCACCGCGTTCTCGTCGTACTCGCGATAACCGTTCGCACCGCGGTCTGCCTCCAGCAGCCCCTGAGCTTCGTAGTAGCGCAACTGATGAGCGTTGACGCCCGCCCGCCGACTCAATTCCCCGATCAGCATCGAAATCTCCCTTGACCTTCATACCGGTATCAACGTTGATGATGCTTCCATGGAAAACCACGAAACACCTGTGACAGTCATCGGACTCGGACTGATGGGCCAGGCACTTGCCGGCGCGTTCCTGAAAGCCGGGCACCCCACAACCGTGTGGAACCGCACGACCTCCAAGGCCGAGAAGTTGGTGGCCGAGGGTGCACAACTAGCGCCAACGGTTGCCGACGCGCTCGCGGCAAGTTCCCTGACGATCATCTGCCTCACCGACTACCAGGCCGTGCGAGATCTGCTCGGCACCAGCGATATCGAGCTCAACAGCACGACGTTGATCAACCTGACCTCGGGCGACTCGGCCCAGGCCCGCGAAGCCGCCCAATGGGCCGAGCAGCGCGGCGCCCACTACCTGGACGGCGCAATCATGGCCATCCCGTCAGCGATCGGTACCGCCGAGGCAGTGATTCTGCACAGCGGGCCGCAATCAGACTTCGAGGCACACAGTTCAACGCTCGAAGCACTCGGCACCATCACCTACCTCGGTGCAGACCACGGGCTGGCGTCCCTGTACGACATGGCCGGCCTAGCCATGATGTGGAGCATCCTCAACGCCTGGCTCCAAGGCACTGCCATGCTCAGAACGGCCGGTGTCGACGCCACAACATTCGCGCCGTTCGCGCAGCAGATCGCTACCGGCGTAGCCGAATGGCTGCCCGGGTACGCCGAGCAAATCGACAGCGGCTCCTTCCCAGCCGAGGTATCGGCCCTGGAAACCGACGCACGGGCAATGGCACACCTGATCGAGCAGAGCGAGGCGTTGGGCGTCAACGCCGAACTCCCGAAGTTGATCAAGGCAATGGCCGACCGCTCGATCGCCGCCGGACACGGTGCGGAGCAATATCCCGTGCTGATCCAAGAATTCAGCAAATCCAGCAGCAACTGACCGCTCCCGCCGAGGACTGGGTCGCCGCCCATGTCCTGTAGATCCTCACCGGACACGCCGAGGCCACCGCCGACAACATCGCCACCAGAGCCGACTGCCTGGACCCCGAACGCCGGGGCGGCGCCGACATCGCCGTCCGCTATCTACGCCGTCACGCCGAATTCCTGCGTTACGACACCGCTTTGGCTCGTGGCTGACCGATCGCCTCCGGCGTCATCGCTGGAGTCAGTGTTTCAGCAACGAGTTCGCCAGGCGCGCAGCGGTTTCAGCGTCCAACGGGGTGCGGGCGACGGTCAAGCGGTACCAGAGAACGCCGTAGACCTGGTCGATCACCAGTTCCCGGTCGGTCTCGACGGCCAACTCGCCGCGGGCCTGCGCCTGTTCCAGGATTCGATGCAGAATGCCGCGGCGATCACGCGCGAACGCGGCGAGCAATTCCGCGGTGGCGGGATCGGTTTGCCACTGGACACTTCGACGCGATTCCATGATTCGGAGCGGTGCCGGAAACCGGCCGCTTCGAAGCGCGGGATCAGGCGGTCCTCGACGAGGTCGTCCACTCGCACTTGGACATCGTTGCAGTTCTTGGCCGCCAAACCGGGCACAGCAGTCGACCCGATGTGATCAATCCTTCTCGCGGTAGACCCGAGTAGCTCTCCGAGAAGCTCAGCCAGCCGCGCGAATTCGACCGGCCACTGCGGCTGGTATGGCCGCACCACCACCCCGTCCGAGTATTCATCCGGAAACGGCACGGTTCGCAGGCTATCGAGAGACGATCACCCCACGCGGCACAGGCGTCGACGACGAGCAGAATTCGCGCGGATCCGCGTCAGTCAGTAACGGGAAATAGGGTTGTGGGTTCAGGTGGGTGTGCGAGATCGTTTGAGGCGACGCTCCCGTCGTTGCCTGTTGGAGGACCTCGTGGCTGATCTTGTGCCCGCATCGCTGCCCGCCCCGCCCTATTACGCGGTGGTGTTCACTTCCGTGCGGACCGCTGGTGACGAGGGGTATGGGGACAGGGCCGAGCGGATGCTGAAACTGGCTGCCGACCAGCCGGGTTTCCTCGGCGTCGATTCGGCTCGCGGCACGGACGGTCTGGGGATCACGGTGTCGTACTGGAGCGACGAGGAGTCGATCGCGGCCTGGCGGGGTCACGCGGAGCACGCGCTGACCCGTGCGCATGGGCGCGAGCACTGGTATGCCTCCTTCGCGGTCCACGTGGCCAAGGTCGAGCGCGCCTACGGGTTCCTCCGCCCGGCAGATCTGTAGATGAGACCACTTGCCGCCGTGATGATTTCCGCCGCTGCTGTGACGCTCGCGGGGTGCCGTTGGTGCTGATCACCAGATGACGACGCCACCGCCGACGCCAAGAGCGCGCCCTGCCGCGATCTGAATAGTGGCCAGGCTGGCTGCGACCGCATCGATCACCGTCAGATGTGTCGCATCGGGCCACGGCGGGTGCGGGAACGGCGCGATCGCGCTGAGATTGTGGCTGAGCCTGGCGCATTCACCCGCGAACTCCAGTATCTCGTCCGGCTCGACCCACAGATTATCCTCGGCCAGGACCGGGAAGAACCGCGCGCCCAGCTCGCGGACGGCCGCATTACCCCATACTTCGGTGCGCCAGCGCTCGAACCCGGCAAGGTCCATCCACCCCTCAGGCGCATCGAGGAACGACGCCTCGCCGTCCCGACGAGTAAAGACGTGCACGGTCAGGCTCACGACAGCACTGAATCACACCCGTAGGTGGCGGCTCGAGTGACTGGTGTGTGTCCTCCTGCTTCACGATGGAACCACCTCGGCATCGGGTGCGTCATATAGTGCGAGGGGCGATCGCTCGGGCATGAGAGTCGAGGGGGCGAGATGGCGGACCGGGCGGAAATGGATCCGGCCGAGGTCCACGACACTGCGGGGTGGCTGGAGACCTCGGCACGGGAATTCACCGACGAGCTGGACAAGCTGATGCGCGAGGTCCACGCGTTCATCGGCGGCGACTGGCAGGGTGGCGCAGCCGGTACTCACCACGAGGCGTGGACCGAATGGGAACAGGGGGCCCGCCAGGTCATCGCCGGGCTGGAACACGACGCTGCCGCTCTGCATCACATTGCGAACGCGGCTGTGAGCACCGACCGAGGCAACGCGGACGGGATCGGCGGCGCCGGGCTGGGGGTCGGGTAGGTGGACACCAGCAACTACCGCGTCGACCTGGATGGCATGCAAGCTCTGATCGACAAGGCCGCCGGTCTGGAGAAGCGCATCGAGGACCGGCTCGGCGAGATCCGCAAGCGGATCGCCGATTTGCACATCACTTGGGTTGGTGACGCGGCCCACGCGCACGCCAGCGCCTCCGCAGAGTGGGCTACTGGTGCGGCGGAGATGAACACCGCGCTCGGCGAGCTCCGCCAAGCCCTCGACCGCGCCCGTGCGGCGTATCACGCGGTCGGGCCCACGAACCACGCCATGTGGCCGCGATGACCGCGCCGACGGTGCCGCTGATCGTTTGTCGCGGCGACGAATATCATTCCGCGGGCGAGGTTTTCGGTCAGATGGCCACCGATACGCTGACGACGCATTCCGGGTTGGTAACCGTGCTGACCAATTATGCGGGTATGGCTGGTGACGACAGCGTCGGTGCGCAGTGGGCGAGCTCGTACAACGAAGCCGCCCAACTGGCCGTCTCGACCTCGTCGAAACTGACCACCTCGTGCGGGCAGGTCCGCGACATCATCCTGGTCAGCGCCTACAACCATCAGGTCGCCGAAACCACCGCCCACCTGAAGGATTCACCACCACCGCCCCCACCGCAGCTGCTGCCCGACCCCTGCCCACCCGAGACCGTACCGTCAGCGGCCGGGAACGGGATCCCCGAACCATTCGGGTGGTCGATCATCAAAGACGCCGTCGGGATGGCCTGGCCGGACGGGCACCAGGACCAGCTCAATGCCGCTGCCGCAGCCTGGTACACCACCGCCGGGGACTACCGCACCATCGCCGGGCAAACCCCGCAAGCGGTCGAGCTGCTCCGCAATCAGCAGTCCCCCGAGATCGACGTCGCGGTCCAAACCTGCACCGACCGGCAAGCCGATCTGACCGCGCTGGCCGATGTCTGCCAAACTCTCGGCGACGCATGCGGCAACTACGCCCACCACCTCGACGAGGCACACAGCCAGATCCTCCACGAACTCCGCGAGCTCGCCATCGAAACCGCCGCCGGGGAAGCCGCTTTCGCGATCCTGATCCCGTTCACCGGGAGCCTGTCGGAATGGATCGGCAACAGTGCCTTGGCCGCCCGGATCGCGACCAAAGCCCGCCGGATCGCGACCATCATTGCCGAACTCGCGGCCAAAGCAGCGAAGATCGTCACCGACGCCATCAAACCACTGGTCGAGCGGATAAAGCCGCTGTGGGAACGCATCCGGAAATGGGTAGCCGAGGCCAGGACCAAGCTTTCTCGGGCGGACAAGGGCGAGAAGGGGCCATCGGGGAAGCCGCCGGTCAAGCGCGGAAATATAGACGAATCAGCAAAGCAGTTCAGCCCTGAGGAGCGAAAGATCGCTGATCTCCTCGCAGAGGAGGGTAAGGAAGTCAAAGCCGTCAAGGAGTCCAACGCTCAGCGCACACCCGATGCTGAAGTCGATGGACACCCCACCGAATTCAAGACAATGAGCCCGGGCGCTACCAATACCAACGTTAGAAATGCTTTGAACAGCGCGAAAGGGCAGGCCGACACAGCTATTATCGATGGACGCGGTAGTGGCCTGACCCAGGACGAGGCGCAACGAGGCGTGAATCGCTTCCTCGGCGCCAACCCTGCTGGAAGAATGACAAGCATTCGAATCGTCGGTGACGGATGGGAGATCCGGTGGCCTTAGGGAGTGAGTCATGACCGCTTATCACGAAATATTTGTAAACACCGACAAGTCTGAGCAGGCCCTTGTTCATGATATCAGCGCTGCCGCCGGTGCTACGCTTAGGCACATTTCGTCGATAAACGATGCTCCGTCTTATCGAGGGGATCTGGGACACTCGGTGATCGAGCTCGAGATGGCCCACGAGTTCGAAGGCGTGCCGGAAATGCCTTTCGAGCAGTACTCGGCGCTTGTCACGGTCAGGGACCTTGATGCAGACAAGGAGCGCGAGAAGGAAACCGCTCAGGGCATCTTCGAGCGTCTTCAGGCAATCGGCGGATACGACTTGCTGCTGGTATTCGACTTCCAGCGGCTTCTCGCGAAGTCATGACTGCATCGAGCACCTGGCGGATGTTGCTGGACGTGGGGGTCGCGGAGTGATGACAGACATGCAGGCATGGGAGCAGCAGCTTCAGCACGACCTCACCGAGATCCGCCGCGACAACCAGCGACTCATCAAGGCCTCAGCCACCCTCCGCGGCCGCGGCGAGGTGCGCGGCGTGATCGTCGAGATCGACGCCAGCGGCGATATCACCGATTTGCAGATCGCACCCGCCGCGATGCGATGGTCCAGCGGCCAACTCAGCCAGGCCCTCATCGACTGCCACCAAAAGGCCCGCGCCGACGCGAAGGCCAAAGCCGAACGGCTGATCGACACAGCGGACCCACGCATCCGCGAACAACTTCGACAGGCACGAGAGGCATCCACCGGGCCGGAGCCCGAACATCATCGCTCCAGGACCGAGGAAGAAATCCAGGCTGCCGATGACGCCTACTTCGAACGCATGAACCGCCACGGCTGGCGAACCGACTGAGTAGTCATGCGCCTCTTCCTTGCCGAAGCAGGCCTCAGCGAATGCGTCCGCGCACATCAAGATTGCCTGCCGAGTCTCGGCACGTTCCTGTTGCTGCTGTGTGCCGCCGCGTTCGTCCTGCCGATCTGGCTGATCTGGTCGGTTCACGCGAGCGCCGCGGTGACCAGTGCGCGGCTCCCTCGCATGGCGTCTGACTCGGCGGTAAGGGCCGCGTTTACGACATACGGTCGGGCACTTTGCGACAACGGCATCGGTGGATCGGTGCGCTCTGGTATTGAGGAACAAGCGCTGGAAGCCGTTGTGCGACTGAGTGGCCCGACTGGAAGGTATGCCGGTGACGGGGGAACGGTTCGACGAGGAGTCGGGGCTGGAGGCGCTCGGCCGTGTCCGTCATTGGTATGGGCAGCTACCGGGCGTGGGCGCGAATTCTGCCGAGCGCGAGGAGATCATCACGTACATGCTGGTCGCCGCCGCCGAGGCGCTGACCTTCGGCATGGACGAACACGCCGTGCAGGCGGCGGGGAACTACACGGCCCGGCAGATGACCGAGGTCCGCGCGGTGGCCGCCGAGATTCATGAGGACGACGAAGAGATCGAGCGTGAATCCCGGACGACCACCAACGGCGGGCAGCGGCCGCGGTCGATCCCGGCCGACGACGGGCGACGCGATCCGGACAGACCGTATCTGCGGCTGCTCTGATCAGCCGTTGCCGTCGAGCTGATCGATGGTGGCGATCGAGGGACTGCGGGTGGCCTGGAGATCGCGGGCGACGTCCTCGACGGCCCGCAGCACGCGGACCGCGTTATGCCAGGTGAGTTGTGCGATATCGGAATCCGACCAGCCGCGGCCCAGCAGTTCGGCGACGAGGTTCGGATAACCCGAGACGTCGTCCAGGCCCGAGGTGACGAAGGCGGTGCCGTCGAAATCGCCGCCGATGCCGATATGGTCGATGCCCGCGATCTCGCGCATATGGTCGAGATGGTCGGCGATGGTCGCGACCGTGGGTTCGGGACGCGGATCGGCGGCCTCGAAGGCGCGCTGGCAGGCCAGGCCCGCAGGACTGGTGTCCAGCGGATGGAAGCCGTGCGTGACCATATTCTCATCCGCCGCGGCGGTCCAGGAAATCGCCTCGGGGAGAACGAATTTCGGGACGAAGGTCACCATGGCGACGCCGCCGTTGACGGGCAGCTGGGCCAGTACGTCGTCGGGGATGTTGCGCGGATGGTCGCACAGGGCACGCGCCGAGGAATGCGAAAAGATCACGGGCGCTTCGGATATCGCGATCGCCGCACGCATCGTGTCGGGCGAGACGTGGGACAGGTCGACCATCATGCCGAGCCGGTTCATCTCCCGCACCACCTCGTCGCCGAATGCGGTGAGCCCACCGGCCTTCGGTTCATCGGTCGCCGAATCCGCCCATGGCACATTGTCGTTGTGGGTGAGCGTCATATAGCGCACGCCGAGCCGATACAGCGCGCGCAGCGTCGCGAGCGAACAGTCGATGCTGTGCCCGCCCTCGGCGCCCAGTAGCGAGGCGATCCGGCCGGCCGCGCGGGCCGTCTCCATATCGTCGGCCGTGTAGGCCGCCCGCAGCTGATCGGGGAAGCGCTCGACCAGCATTCGCACGAAGTCGATCTGCTCGAGCGTCGCGCTGACCGCGCGATCCCCGGCCAGGCTGCTGGGCACGTACACCGACCAGAACTGCGCGCCGACCCCACCGGCCCGCAGCCGATCCAGATCGGTGTGCAACCGGCCGGTCTGATCGGCGGCCAGATCGACGGCGTCCAGGTCGTAGCGGGCGAGCTTACGCATCGACCACGGCAGGTCGTTGTGGCCGTCCACAACCGGGGCAGCGCTGAGCAGGGCACGGGCCCGCTCGATCAGTTCGGGTGTCATCGCTCCGTTGTATACCCTCGCTCAGCGGGCCGCCGATCAACGACACGCCCGAGCCGGACAACGCCGCGAGAACTCCAGCGCCCGAATCGATTCCGCGTCGAAGCCGTCAGGGCCGCGCGCATACTTCGGGGCATGACAGGTGTGAAGGCTTATCTCGAGGGCGGCCCGGACGCACTGCCCGAGCGTATCGTCGCGATCACGCCGCCGGGTATCGAGCTGAAGGTCCCCTTTCGCGGCGGCTACGAGCATTTCAAGGCCACGCCGCGGCATGCCGAGACCGAGCAGGGGCGGCTGCCGGTATTCGAGTGGTGCGATCGGACCAGGGTCGCCGAGTAACCGCTCAGCATCCGTCGCGTTTGCGATGTTTGACCGTCCGGCGGTAGGCCCGGTTACTCGCAACCGGTTGGGCCGCAGCGGATCTGCGTAGCTCGTGGCGGCGGCGCCATGCCGTGAGGCCGGCGCGTTCGGTAGGCTGCGTCGTCTCGGGGGCGGGCCGCTGCGTCGTTCCGGTCATCGCCGAACCTCCTCTCCTGGTCAATCGTCCACGGTAATCGCCGACGAGCGGCGCTGCCAGTGAGTTTCACCTCCGCCGGACCGGGTACGGTGGCCGACATGGACTCGCTGATGCATCGAATCCTCGATATCTCCCCGGTGTGGGTGTACGTGATCGTCACCCTGCTGGTGTTCGCCGAGGACGCGATCTTCATCGGCTTCATCATTCCCGGCGAGACGGCCGCGGTGCTCGGCGGCGTGGCGGCGAGTCAGCATCATGTGGTGCTGTGGGCGATGATCCTGTTGGTGGTCGCCGCGGCCATCGTCGGCGACAGCGTGGGGTACGAGGTCGGCAAGCATCTCGGCACGCGGCTGCTGGGCGCGTCGATTCTGGATCGCCATCGCGGCCGTCTGGACAAAGCGCAGGACTTCCTGGCCCGCCGCGGCGGCTGGGCGGTGTTCCTGGGTCGCTGGACCGCCTTCTTCCGCGCCGTGATGCCCGCGCTGGCGGGCACCGCGCGGATGCCGTATCCGAAGTTCCTGGCCTACAACGCCACCGGCGGCATCGTCTGGGGCATCACCTTCGTCGTGCTCGGCTTCGTGGCGGGCCAGTCCTATGAGGCGGTGGCCAAGACCGTGGGCCGTACGGCGGCGATCGTCGTGGTCGTGCTCGTGATCGCGGCCCTGATCGTGTGGAAGCTGCGCGAGCGCCACCGCGAGCAGACGCTGGAGCAGCGGTACGAGGCCGCGCACAAACCCGAATAGCGCTGCGCCGCAACCGATTCACTCGGTCATGGTGGCCTTCGGCCTGGGCAGCGGGATACGCACTCCCCCGGCGATCCGGCCGCCGAGCCAGAACGCCGACTCCACCAGCCAGAACAGCAGCAGCCACAGCTGGACCACCACGACCGGCACCGCCAGAAACAGCACCGACAGCGCCGCCACGAGCAGGAAGCGCCCCACATCCAGCGGCGTCGCGCCCGCCAGCCGGGACGCGGCCCGCACGCCGGTCCACATCATCCAGCGCTGTGGCAGGGAGACGCCGCATTCGCGCAGCACGCGCCGGAACAGCCCGTCGGCATCCTTGGGGCTCACCACCGCGGTGCGGCACAGATAGTCGTGCAGGATCGCCGCGCGGGTATAGGCGCCGTAGCGGGGAATCAACCACACCAGAACCCTGGGGACGGAAGCGAAGTCCGTGCGGAACCCGGCCGGGATCACGAACCACTGCCGCTTGCCCAGATAGACGATCGGCTCGCATACGAGCCACCACACGGCGTCGATCTCCTCGACCACCGGACCGTCCCCGATGAAGCCCATGCGCACCCCCGAACCTCGCCTGACCTCAGGTTACGACCCGCGCGAACACATTTCGGCACCCATTCGGACAAGATCCCGGCGTCGAACATGGGGAATGGCAACCACTCCGGAAACGGGAGGGCGCCGGGGCAGGGGGTTCGGCGAACATCGGTGGTACGGCAGGCGAACTGTGGCGGTGGGCGGGGTCGAGATGGGCGGAAGTCCCATAGTTTTCGTCTCGTGTGGAGATGTCTGATTTGCCTGTTTATCGGATTGCTGATGGCCGGGGGTGCCGCGCCCGCGCAGGCCGCGGAGGCGTCGGTCGAGGCGCGGGGCACGGTGTTCGCCGATCGCAACGGCAACGGCGTGCGCGATGTCGGCGAGCAGGGGTTGGCCGGCGTGTCCGTCACGGACGGATCCGTCTGGGCGACAACGGGAAAGGACGGCGGGTATCGGCTGCGCATCGATCCGAGTCGCCGTGAGACCGATCTGATCCAGATCGTGTCGCCGGACGGGTACACCCCGGTGTTGCGCGAGGACTTCGTGCCGCGGTACTTCCGCAAGCTGGCCGACGGCATGGCCCGGCAGGACGGGATCGACTTCGCCCTGGTTCCCGACTCCCATGCGGCCGATCCGCGCGAGACGTGGCTCATGCTGTCCGACAGCGAAACCGACAACCGCAGCGATACCTCCGCGGCGGCCACGCAGGCCCAGTGGACCGGGCAGGTCGAGGCGATGGCGCGCGACCGGCAGGCCACCGTCGCCATCGCGACCGGCGACCTCACCGTCACCGACTACACCGCGCCCGAGCGCCGCCAGGGCAGCTACGACATCCTGCGCACCGGGCTGGCCAAGGGCCGCCTCGGCCGTCCGTTCTATCCGGTCATGGGTAATCACGATGCGGGCGGAACCGGCAGTGCGCGAGGCTATTCCGCGAATATGGAGATCTATCGGCGCAATATGGGCCCGGAGTGGTACAGCTTCGACCGCAACGGCCGCCATATCGTGGTGCTCGAGGACAACTACGACACCTCCGGGCTGGCTCCCCAATTGGACTGGCTCCGAACGGATCTGAGCCGCCACGCCAAGGGCAGACAGGTATTCGTCTTCGCCCACCGCTCACTGTTCACCAAATACGGTGCGGGACAGGCCATTCAACCGATCGTCGACGAGCTGGCCAAATACGATACGCGGATGTTCGCCGCGGGCCACGATCAGCAGACCGAATTCCGCCGCGGCGCGTTCCCGCGCTCGGTGGAGGTGAACAACATGGGCGCGACCTACGGAATCGACGGCGCGCGACCGGGTTACAAGCTCATGGACTTCGCCGCGATCACCGACAACCCGATGACACCGGCGAACGAGGACACCGGTTATGTCTCCGGCACACACCGGCAATTCTTCGTGCGCGACCGCGCGGCCCTGGTCAGCCCCGCCCCGGACAGCGTCCATCGCGGCGACATCCCGATTCCGGTGGACCTCTACGCCGAGGACGCCGGACGCACCCCGGCCGATGCCCGGGTCCGGATCCGCGACGAGCGAGGCCTCGAGGTGTGGGGCGCACAGCTGCGCTTCGGTGTCACCACCGCCCGGCCCGACCGGGTGAACTGCTACACCCCACCCGGCGGACGCGCCGAACCCTGCCCCGCGCCGCAGGCCAACTGGGCCACCGCACACGGCAGTATCCCGGGGCTGCGACCCGGGACATATCGCATCGAGGCGTCGACGACCGGCGCGGCCGGTGAGACCTGGCCCGTCACGCAGGGCACTTTCCGTGTGGCACAACAGGATCGGATGCCACCCCCGGCGCGCGGCGGGGAGTGGCCACGCCAGGGCGGCGACGAATCCGGCGGATCCACCGCGGCGTCGGATCCGGGCGCGGTGCTGGATCAGCGATGGTCGGCCAATACCGGTGAGCATTTCGGCCTCGACGGCGCGGCCGTGGCCGGGGATACCGTGATCGTGACCTCGCAGGCCTACGCCTCCCCGTACAACCAGGTGCTGGCCTATCAGCGCGATACCGGCCGGGAGCTGTGGCGGACCTATGTGGACGGCGACGCCGAATCCTTCCCCACCGTGCACGACGGCCGGGTGTATCTCACCACCGGTGTCGGCCGGGTCTACGCGCTCGCCGCGGATACCGGTGCGGTGGTGTGGGAGACGATCGACGACGAGCACCGCACCGGCGCCACCGTGCGCCGCTACGGCCGGGCGGGCGGACCGGTCAGCGTCTTCGATCTCCCGGGGTCCGACCATGCGGTCGCGGTCTATCAGCAGTACGACCGAATCGTATGCCGCGACGCCGCGACCGGTAGCCAGCGACCCGGCGGCTTCACCGCACCCGCGGGCTGGGGCGAATTCCATGGAACCGCGGTGCGCGAGGCGAATTCGACCACGGCCTACCTCCATTCCGGATCGAGCCAGACCCTCCTCGCCATGGACCTGACCACCTGCACCCAGCGATTCTCCGTCGACACCAAGGGCGGCCTGTACAGCCACTCCTCCCCCGCGCTCACCGAGGGAGCCCGGCAACTGATCACCATGACCGCCGGCGGCGTCACCGGCCACGACCCGCGCGACGGCCACGCCCTCTGGCACGCCGACATCCCCGGCAGCGCCTGCGAACCCGGGCCGCCCCCGATCACCAGCCCCGCGGTCCGGGGGCAGCTGATCTACGTCGCCTCGATCGACGGCATGGTCCGCGCCTTCGACACCCTGGCGAGCGATCCGGCAAAACCGCTGTGGGAGACCGCCGTCGGCTATCTGCCCGGCACGGGCCCGCTCGACGACCCCGCGCGCGTGGCGGCGGGCTGCACGGCCGCACCGAACGCACCCGCGATGCACGCGCTGACCACCGAAACCATGATCTACGCGGGCACCTGGGACGGCCGGGTCGTGGCGCTGGACCGCGGCACCGGAAAACTGTTGCACCAGTACGATCTCGGCGGCGCGGTGGCCTCGGCGATGTCGGTGACCGGCGACTGGCTGTTCGCCCTCACCACCGACGGCACCGTCCATGCCCTGGCCCGACGCCCGGCCGAGGCCTGATACGTCAGCTACTAGGAACCACTATTCCTCCACACAGACCAATGATATCGTTGATATCAGGAGGTGGAAGAGATGACAGATATCCTGATCCGGGATGTTCCCGAGGCGGCGATCGAGGAGATCGATCGGCGTGCCCGAGACTTGGGCGTGTCTCGGAGCGAGTTTCTTCGGCGCTGGCTCAGTAGCGACTTCCGGCCGGCGGTCGCTGTCACGACTCGCGATCTCAGTCGCCTCGGCGAGCTCGCACAAGATCTGAACAACCCCGACGTCATGGGTCAAGCATGGTCGTGAGCAGTCGCCCTTGGTTGATCGATAAATCGGCCTTGGTTCGGCTCGGCCTATCCTCCGACGCGCATGAATGGGCCGAGCGAATCGAGCGCGGCCTCGTGCGCATAGCCACGGTCACCTTGCTGGAGGCCGGCTACTCCGCAAGATCCACGACAGACCTCGCCGAACTCCTCGATCTCCCACCACTGGCCCGGATGCCGGTGGAATACATGACACCGGCCGCCGAGGATCGAGCGGTCGAGGTACTGCGTGCTCTCGCAGACCACGGCCACCACCGCGCACCGTCGATTCCCGACCTGTTGATCGCAGCGACCGCAGAGCAGGCAAAACTCGTAGTCCTCCACGCCGATAAGGACTTTGAGCTCATCGCCGAAATCACCGGACAGCCAGTCGAACGGCTCCGCTTCAACTCACCCTGAATCCCGCCGAAGAACAGGTCCGACTACACATTGAATCGGAACGCCACTACCTTGACATGCAATATCTGCACGTCAAACGCCCTGCTCACATTCGACTCACATTCCGAAGCCGAATAACCTCTGCGTGCGGAGCACCGATTCGAGCTGCGCCGACACCCACTTGAGGCCGACCCTTTGGCCACACCACTTGGCTAGCTCTACCAAACTCAAGTGCACGGTAACCAGCCGATTTCCGTGTGCGGTGATCCCAGCGCAGGCAACGCCCGTTAGTTGTTGTTGGCGCAGCGCAGGAGTCCGTGGGCGACGAGAGCTAGCAGTACGTCGGCGCGTTGCGCCGGGTCGGGGAGGGATTCGGTGGTCAGAGATATGCCGTTGGCGAGTTGCAGGACATCGTCGACGGTGACGCTCGGGGCGACCGAGCCTTCTCGATGGGCGCGAGCAAGGAGCTGCTGCGCTGCTTCCCGGATCATGTTGTGGGGCGCGAACTCTGGATCAGATTTGTACCCTGTCAGGGCTGGCCCGAGCCCCCGCGCGGTGGCTGCGTGCCTTACCACATCGCGTAGCCAGGTCACCATGGCTGCCCCCGCGCTCGACACCGTAAGCAGGTCTTCTGCCCGCGCGCACAATGCCTGCACGCGATCGTGGAGCACGGCTTCCAGCAATTCCGCGCGGCTGGCGAAATGTCGATGCAGGGTGGCCGATCCGACCCCGGCGCGGCGGGCGATCTCTTCCAGGGACGCCTCGGCGCCAGCCTCGGCGATCACGTCACCCGCCGCGGCTACCAACCGGTCGCGGTTGCGTCGCGCATCGGCTCGCCGCTGACCTGGCGAGCTGGACTTTTCTCCCATCAGTCCGACACCTTCTTGCTAAGTGGGGTAGGTCCCCCGTATCGTATCGAACTACAAGTGGGGTGGACACCCCACTTACTGTGATGGCGCTGGAAACGGGGAGACGAAGAATGCAGATCGGTTTGGCGGTCGGTGACGTGCGCGGTCCCGCAACGCTGGAAGCGGTCGTCGACCAGGTGCGGGCGGCCGCCGATGCCGGATTCGCCACGGCATGGTCGAGTCAGGCTCTGGGTTGGGATGCATTGACCACCATCGCGGGGGCCGGTGCCGCCGTCCCCGATATCGCTGTGGGCACGGCCGTGGTTCCCGTTCCCCAGCGACACCCGATGGTGCTGGCCACACAGGCGCTAACCGTGCAGGCCGCGGTGGCAGGACGGCTCACGCTGGGCGTGGGTGCGGGTGTTGGCGTGATGGTGTCGGGGATGTTCGGATTGCCCACCGATCGGCCCGTGCGGCGCATGCGCGAGTATCTGACGGTGCTGGGCCCACTGTTGCGCGGGGAAAGCGTCCATCACCACGGGGAGACACTCACCGCTGTGGGCGCGGTGACGATCCCCGGCGGCGTGTCGGCGCCGTCGGTGCTCGTCGCCGCGATGGGTCCCCGGATGGTGCGGTTGGCGGGAGAACTCGCCGATGGGACCGTGACCTGGATGACGGGACCGAAAGCCCTTGGCGAGCACATCGTTCCGGCTATCACCGAGGCAGCAGCCGACGCCGGAAGACAGGCCCCGCGGGTCGTCGCCGGCCTGCCCGTCTGCGTCACCGATACAGCCGACGACGTCCGCGCCCGGATCGCCGAACAGTTCGCGCTGGCCGCACAGGTTCCTGAATACCGCGCGACCCTCGACCGGGAAGGAGCGGCCGGACCGCAGGACGTCGCGATCGTCGGCACCGAAACCGGCGTGGCACAGGCGCTCACTCGATTCCGCGATGCCGGTGTCACCGAATTCATGGCCGCGCCCTACGGAACCACCGACGAACAAAACCGTACCGTCGACCTACTCGCCGAGCTGGCCCGTTGAAGTCGGTGGAACGTCAGGAGCTGCCGCTGGTCGGGCGTTCATTCAGCGAGACCGAATGCGGCGCAGAACGTCCGGAGCGGCCGCGGAACATGCGTTCGCCTGGTGACAGACGCGATCGCAGGTCACGTGGACGCCATAATCGCACTTCTGGATAGGATCCCTGGTGCCAGCGCGATCTGGCACCGTGCGGCAGTCTGCGCAGCGAGATCGACTGCGGCGCAGGACGTCCGGCAATGCCGATTTCAGGGCACTTGGATCGGGGGCGGCGTTATCAATTGATTTGGGATGCCCCCGAGACCTCCTGCGTATTCCGCAGTGCGACCGTCAGGAGGCGGCTGCCTGAGTGAGTCGGTGGGTATGGAACTCAGGGTCCTCGCCCTCCCGTCCGGCGCTCACCACGAGCATGCGGCCCTTGGCGCCGTGCTCGGACTCACCCCGCCATTCGACGGGCCCAGTCGTGACCGGCAACTCAGCAAGCGCCTCCACGATCAGTTCTTCCGACTCGGTGAGGTGGTACAAGTCGATCCGTACGGTGCACGAGGCGAGCGCCGTCGCCCGGACGCGCCAGCCGGATTCCTCATCCACCACCCGCACATCGTCGATAAGAGCGCCACGGTCGGACAGCGCCGCCGCAACCTGGCCGGCGGCGATCGGCCCGAAAGCGTCCAAGAACCGCACCGAGGGATTGCGCAGCCCGAACTCCCGCCGCAGCCGTTGACTGACCGGGCCGACCACGCCAGAGCCGAAGACGATCAGCTGATAGTCGCGGGCGTCGAAGGCGCTCGCCGCGCCGTCCGGCTCGCTAGAGCCGACTGCCCGGACACCTCGCTCACGCAACCGCGACAAGACGTTGTGCAGCACCGCAGGCATGCGGCCAAGGATGAGGACTTGGTTCTGTTCTGTCATGAGCTCAGTGTTCAACTTCAAGCACACTCGAGGTCAAGCACGGCCAAAACCGCCCGCCACCAGGCACACCGACCAACCCACACAACGACTGAGCCCCGTCCGGCAGCCGGACGGGGCTCAGGCAACTGACAGGGCTTCTCACCAGCCCTCAAGCGCTACTTGCTCTTTGACGGTGACGCTATTCCGGTTCGGAACTCCACGGGGTGCCCTGCCAACGGGAGCCGGTGTCCCGGAACAGGACGCGGGGTGACCCATCAATGGGAGTCGGTGTCGCGGAAACGGGACCGGGTGACCCGTCAGTGGGAGTCGGCGTCCTGGAAGGGGACGGTACGGCCGGGGGTGGCCGGGGTGGCGTCGGCGATCGGGGTGCCGTACGGGCCGTAGCTGACGTCCGAGGCGTAAGGCCTGGTGGCACCGGGGTTTCCGGGGGCGGGGGCGGTGCCCAGGTCCTCGGCGGTGGACAGGGCGGCCAGGACCAGGACGACCAGGGAGGCCACCAGCGGTTGGATCAGCAGTGCGGTCCAGCCGGTGATGTTCGGGGCGAATTCGACGATGGTGTGCACGGCCGGTTTGGCCGGCCGCGGATGCATTCGCCGCGCCAGGAATTCGCCGCACCAGGACATCAGCCACGCCCCGGCCAGCGAGGCGAACAGCAACGCGCCCTGCATGATCGGGCCGCGGAACCGCCGCAGTCGCCACATCGACAGCGCCGAGATCAGGCCGACGACCGCCCCGGTACACATGAATATGGCGAGGGAATCGAATCGGTGCGCGCTCTCCCCCGTCAGCGCCGCACCGCGCCCGGGTTCGAGCACCGCCACCTTCTCGGTGGGGGCGAGTAGCGCCCACACCACACCGCCGAACGCGCTCACCAGCAGCACGGCGCCCGCGAACCAGCCCGCGGCGAGCACCTCGGTGCGCCCCACGCCGGATCGTACGGCGGTGAAAGTGTGTGCCATCAGCGATGTTCCAGGCTCGTGGAATCAATCATCCCGTGCCGGGAGCATTTCGCCCACCATCCGTCGGGATTCACCTGCACGATCATCCGCCGACCGCAGTGTTCACAGAACCGCGGGGGTTCGAGCCCCAGCGCGGCCGCCGCCGGAACGGCGTCGGCGAGCCCGGCGACGACCGGCTTACCGGTGAACGGGTTGTAGCGCTGTTGAATGTCCACGACCACCTCGATGCAGTACTCGTCCCCGGCGTGACCATGCCCTCGGCCGAAGTCCGACCCTACCCGAACCGGCCTCGCCCCTCGGGCACCCGCGGTTCACAGGGTTTCGTTCAACGCCTTGATCGGCATCTTCAGATCGGTCAGCAAATCCAGATCCTGTTCGGCCGGGCGGCCCAGCGTGGTCAGGTAATTACCCACGATGACGGCATTGATGCCGCCGAGGATGCCCTGTTTGGCGCCGAGATCGCCGAGGGTGATCTCGCGCCCGCCCGCGAAACGCAGGATGGTGCGCGGCAGCGCGAGGCGGAAGGCGGCGACGGCGCGCAGCGCATCGGCCGCGGGCAGCACCTCCAGATCGCCGAACGGCGTGCCCGGGCGCGGGTTGAGGAAGTTCAGCGGAACCTCGTCGGGCTCCAATTCGGCCAGCTGCGCGGCGAATTCGGCGCGCTGTTCGAGCGATTCGCCCATGCCGAGGATGCCGCCGCAGCACACCTCCATCCCGGCCTCGCGAACCATGCGCAGGGTGTCCCAGCGCTCCTCCCAGGTGTGGGTGGTGACCACGTTCGGGAAGTGCGATTTGGAGGTCTCGAGATTGTGGTTGTAGCGGTGCACGCCCATGGCGGCCAGCTGGTCGACCTGCTCCTGGTTCAACATGCCCAGCGAACAGGCGACCTGGATGTCGACCTCGTTGCGGATGGCCTCCACGCCTGCGGCGACCTGAGCCATCAACCGCGCGTCCGGACCGCGCACGGCCGCGACGATGCAGAATTCGGTGGCCCCGGTCTTGGCGGTCTGCTTGGCCGCCTCGACCAGGCTCGGGATATCGAGCCAGGCCGCGCGCACCGGCGACTGGAACAGGCCCGACTGCGAGCAGAAGTGGCAATCCTCCGGGCAGCCACCGGTCTTCAGCGAGATGATGCCCTCGACCTCGACCTCCGGACCGCACCACTTCATGCGGACGTCGTGCGCCAGCGCCAAGAGCTCCTCGAGCCGCTCATCCTCGAGGCGCAGCACCGCGAGGGTCTGCTCCTGAGTGAGCCCGACGCCGCGGTCGAGCACCTGCTCGCGGGCGATGGCGAGAATGTCGCTGTCGACTTCGGTCCGAACCGGTGCCTGAGTCATGCGCGCAAATCCCTTCGTTCGGCCGGGTGGCCGTGCAACTTGAACGGTGTTCAGGCTAGGGTAGCGGGTGGAAGTGAGTCAAAGATGTCCCCATGGCGAAACCAGATGTCCCCGTGACGGGAACCAGATATCCCCATGGCGGGAACCGAGGAACGAGGTTTACGTGCAGCTGCATCGCGCGGACGTGGTCGACGGGGCCATCGCCATCCTCGACCAGTACGGGCTGGCCGATCTGACCATGCGCCGGCTCGCGACCTCGCTGAAGGTGCAGCCGGGCGCGCTGTACTGGCATTTCCCCAATAAGCAGGCACTGCTGGGCGCGGTCGGCGACCGCATACTCGCGCCGATGGACGAACCGGTCCGGGCGCAGGATTGGGCCGAGCAGATCGACGAGCTGATGCATCGGCTGCGCTCCTGCCTGCTGGCCTATCGCGATGGAGCCGAGCTGGTCTCGGCGACCTACGCCTCGCGCCTGACCACCAGTAAGGGCCGGGAACGGGTGGCCAGCGCGCTGATTCGCGGCGGCATGACCCGCGAGGAGGCCGACCTCGGCGCCTACACCCTGCTCTACTACGTGCTGGGCGAGACCGTGGACGAGCAGTCGCGCATGCAGATGGACTCCGCGGGCGCGCTGCCGGACGAATCCTCGCCGCTGTACGAGAACATCAGCGCCACGGAGCGTTTCGACTTCGGCCTGCAGCTGTTCCTGGGCGGCGTGCGGCACCTGCTGGGCGACCGGGTGCGCTGACCGGACAAACCGGGCGGTAGAGTTCGGGCGTCCTGCCCGGCGGGTGCGGGAATCCGGTGCGATTCCGGAGCGGTCGCGCCACTGTGACCGCGGCCCCGGCCGCGGAAGTCAGACCTCCCTCGCCGGGCGCAACTCTGGAGAAGGTCGCGAATGCCTGTGGAGTACCGGCGATGATCCGTGCCCGGATATCGATCGTGGCGCCCCTGCTCGGGGTGCTGCTGGCGGGCGCCATGGTGGCGGCCACCGGCTTCGGCGCCGAAAATCTGCCGACGGCAACGGTTTTCGAGGTGCTGCGCGGCCATCTGACCGGCGCGGCCGCCGCCGATCCGGGTATCGACACGATCGTATGGCAGCTGCGGGTGCCGCGCACGGTCCTGGCCGCGGTGGTCGGGGCGGGTCTGGCGCTGGCCGGAGCGGCCATGCAGACACTGGTGCGCAATCCGCTGGCCGATCCGTATCTGCTGGGCGTGTCCTCGGGTGCGGGGGTGGGCGCGGCCGCGGTGATCACCTCCGGATTCCTCGCCGGCGCCGGGGTGTGGGCACTGTCGGGCGGCGCGCTGGCCGGAGCGTTCGCGGCGACGGCGGCGGTATTCGTGATCGCGCTGGCCCAAGGCGGGCTCACCCCGTTGCGGCTGGTGTTGACCGGCACGGTACTCGGTTCGGCGTTCGCGGCGCTGAGCAGCTATCTGATCTTCCGCAGCGCGGATCCGGCTGCGGCGCAACGGGTTCTGTTCTGGTTACTGGGGAGCCTGGCGGGTGCGGATTGGACGCGGATCGCGCTGCCCGCGACGGTGGTCGGCATCGCCGCGGTGGCACTGTTCTCGGTGAGCGGATGGCTGGACGCGCTGCATGTCGGGGCCGATACCGCCGCCTCGGTCGGGGTTCCGGTGCGGGCGGTGCGGATCGGATTGTTCATGGGGCTGGCGATATTGGTCGGAGTGCTGGTCGCGGTGTCGGGCGGAATCGGTTTCGTCGGCCTGGTGGTGCCGCATGCCGCGCGGCTGCTGGTCGGTTCGCCGCATCGAACACTGCTGCCGGTGTGCGCGCTGAGCGGGGCGCTGTTCCTGGTGGTGGCCGATGCGGCGGCGCGCATTCTGGTGCGGCCCACCGAAATTCCGGTCGGCGTGCTCACGGGTCTGATCGGCGCGCCGGTATTCCTGCTGCTGCTGGGGCGGCGCAGCTATCGGTTCGGGGCCGCATGACCGAGTCAGGGTCCGGAGGAGGCAGCCCGCGTAACCACGTAGGGCCCCTCGGGCATGCGCGAACGGACACAGCATGACCGACGAGACGCACACCCTCCCAGCCTCTGTCGAGGTGGCGGGCCTGTCCTGCGGCCGCGGGCGGCGGATGGTGCTGCGCGAGGTGCACGCCTCGATCCGGGCCGGGGAGACGATCGGCATCGTGGGCCCCAACGGCAGCGGTAAGACGACACTGCTACGCACCCTGGCCGGATTGTCCCGGCCGCTGGCCGGGCAGGTGCTGGTGAACGGCGTTGAACTGCACGGCCTTTCCGCGCGTGCGCGGGCCCGGCTGGTGGCGCTGGTGGCACAGGACGAAGCGCCGCCCGCGGATCTGCGGGCCGGTGAGGTGGTCGCGCTGGGACTGACGCCCTATCTGCCGCCGTGGGGCCCGGGCAGCCCACGCGAGCGACAGTCGATCGATAAGGCCCTGCGCGCGGTCGATCTCGACGGCTTCGCCGACCGTCCCGTCCATCGGATGTCCGGCGGCGAAAGGCAGCGGGTACTGCTGGCCCGTGCCCTGATCCAGAACACTCCGCTACTGCTCCTGGACGAGCCCACCAACCATCTCGACGTCACCCACCGCCTCGCACTGCTGGAACTGGCCCGATCCCTCGACCGCACGGTCGTCATGGCCCTGCACGACCTGGCCCTGGCCGACCGCTACTGCGACCGGATCCTGCTGGTGCACAACGGAACCGCCGACGCTCTCGCCCCACCCGAGACTGCCCTGCACCCCGACATCCTGGCCGAGGCCTTCGGCGTCCGCGCCGCCCGCGTCCAGCACCCGGAGACGGGCGAGCGGCATCTACTCCTCGGTTCGGCGCGGGCAGTGGAGGCCGGGTGAGTCCGAGTGGCGGATATGGATCAGGTGGAACGGGATTGGAGATGAGGGCGATGATGCGGCGACTTTGTTCGGTTTTCGGGGTGTTGACCGTGGGGTTGGTTGCGGTGGGGTGCGGGAGTTCGACTGTGACCGAGGGGAATCTGACGGTGCGCAACTGTGGGCAGGAGGTGAAGTTCCCTTCGCCCGCTCGGCGGATGTTCGTCAATGACGGGAACATGATCTCGATGGCGCTGGCATTGGGAGCACAGGATTCGGTCGTGGCGGTGTCGAGTCTGCAGCGCGACGCCGAGACGCTCCGGCGGCACTACGGAGATTCGGTCGACAAGCTGAAACAGGTCGCGCCGGAATACCCCGCGCGGGAGACGGTGCTGGCGCAGCGGCCGGATGTGATGGTCGCCGGGTGGAGCTACGGCTGGGACGAGGCGGCGGATCTCACGCCGGATTCGTTGCGCAAGAACGGGATCGCCGCCTACACCCTGACCGAGAGCTGCCGCCGGCATGCGGGTGAGCACGCCCGGGGCATCGAGGCGCCGTGGGACGCGCTGCGCGAGGATCTGACCAATCTGGGTGCGATCACCGGTCATACCGATCGCGCCACCACACTCACCGCGGATCTGGATCGCCGCCTCGACGCAGTGCGCCACGCCCCGCGTGCCGCGCGTACCCCGAACGTCTTCGTCTTCGACAGCGCGAGCGATACCGTCTTCTCCAGCGGCAAATTCGGTGCGCCGCAGGCGATTCTGGAGGCCGCGGGCGCGCGCAACGTCCTCGACGACGTCGCCGACACCTGGACCGCGGTGTCCTGGGAGCGCGTGGCCGCCGCGGATCCGGACGCCATCGTCTTCGTCGACTACCCCAAGCAGACCTTCGAGCAGAAGGTGGAGCTACTGCGCGCCAAACCGGGCATCAACCGGTTGCGCGCGGTCACCGAGGGGCGCTTCCTGAACCTGCCGTACGCGCTGTGGTGCAGCGGGCCGCTCAACATCGATGCCGCCGAGCAGATCCGCGCGCAGCTCGAACACTGGAATCTGCTGCCACCCTCGGCGATTCGACCGCAGAGCGACGATACGGCGCGCTAACGCGCCGCGGCCAGTTGCGCAGCGGTGAGCTGGCGGATGAACGGCACGATCTGCTGGGCGATGACGGTGTTGTACTCGCGGGGCTGCTGCATCGGATTGGCATGTCCGGTGGTGCGGGTCAGCACCACCAGCAGCGTGCCGTCGATGCCGCCGACCCGATCGATCAGCACCTGATGGGTGTAGACATCGTCGACGATCGGATCGCGATCGGGGTTGTGCGGGCGGATGAACGCGATCGCGGGCCGCGGCTTACCGTCGGCGGGCCTGGCCAGCGCTCGCAGATCGTCGACCGCGCCGCCCGCCACGATCGCCTTGAACTGCGCCTCGATCAGGCCGTTGCTGGCGACATCGGTATTGAAGATCTTCTGCCCCAGCACATCCGTCAGCGTCTGCCGCAACCGGCCCGCGCGAATACCGGGCGGCACGCTGCCGAAGTCCACGAATTGGTCACGGCGGGTGTAGGTCTCGGCGATCAGGCGCAGCATGCGGCTCTCCCGGGCGCCGGGCATCCAGCCGATCCAGCGCAGCAGTTCCTCACCCTGATCGCGGCTTTCGGAACGGACGGCGTCGAGGCTGACCGGGGTGCAGTCCAGGATCACCGCCTGCAGCGTCTTCGGGCTGCCGATGTGGATATGCTTGCCGATCTCGAGCGCGATCACCCCGCCCATGCTGTGGCCGACCAGGACGATGTTATCGATGTGGGCGGCATCGGTGACCCGGACGATGAGGTCGCTGATCACCTTGGTGTCGATACCGGTGTTGTCGTAGCGGATCGCCCATACGGAGCCGAGCTGGGCCAGCGACGGCAGGGCGCGGGCGGTATCGGTGGCGTCGAGCCCGCCCAGGCCGACCATGTCGAAGACCGCGGTATTACGCGATTGCGGGGTGGCGGCGGGTGCGACCGGGAGCGCGGCCGGTTCGGTGCGAGCCAGCCGGGCCTGTTCGGGGGCGATATCCCCGGCCCAGTACTGGGCGAACAGGGTCGCCACGATGAGCGGGACGATGGCCAGCCGCAGCAGCGTCAGACGAGTGCGCCGCAGCGTCTGCCAGCCGTGGCCGAACCGGGTCTCGGCCAGACGGGTCCGCCGCCGCGCATCGTCGTAGTCCGTGACGGTGGACGGGTGTCGGTCCTCGTAAAGCATCCCCATCCACTGTAAGAGCATCCGGGGGCCGAGGCTCACCCCGCGCTGCTCGATCGCTCCGCGAGCGCGACGAGTTTGCCCAGGCAGACGCGGAAACTCCCCGCCCGCCCTCAGTGCCTGACGAGCACGCGGCCGAGGAAGTCGCGGATCAGTTCGGCGACTTGGTCACCGGCGCTTTCCAGCAGGAAGTGGCCGCCGTCGAGCAGGTGGATCTCGGCATCCGGCACATCGTCGGCGAAGGCGCGGGCGCCGTCGGGACCGAAGATGGGATCGGCCTGACCCCATACCGCCAGCACCGGCGGCTGTCGATCGCGCAGGTAATCGTGCAGTGCCGGATACAGTTTCGGGTTGGTGGCGTAGTCGCGGAACAGCGCGAGCTGGATGGTGTCGTTACCCGGCCGCGACAGCAGCGCGACATCGTGGCGCCAGATGTCGGGGCTCACCAGGCTCTCGTCCGAAACTCCGGTCAGGTACTGCCATTTCGTGGCGTCGGCCGTCAGCGCGGTACGGATCGCGGCCTCGGTCTCGGGGGTCTGCGCTTGCTGGTAGTCCCAGACCGTCTGCCAGAAGCCGGGGATGAATCCGGCGTCGTAGCCGTTGCCGTTCTGGGTGATGATCGCGGTGACCGCCGCCGGATCCGCCAGCGCGAGCCGCCAGCCGATCGGGGCGCCGTAATCCTGGACGTAGAGCGCGTACCGCGGCACGCCCAGTTGCTCGAGCAGCCCTGCGGTCAGGGCGGTGAGAGCGCCGAAGGTGTAGTCGAATTCGTCGGCCGCGGGCGCGTCGGAGTAGCCGAAGCCCAGATGGTCCGGGGCGATCACGTGATAGCGGTCGCCGAGCGCGGGAATCAGGTTGCGGAACATGAACGAACTGGTCGGAAAGCCGTGCAGCAGAACAATTGTGGGGGCATCGGCCGGGCCCGCCTCGCGGTAGAAGATCCGACGGCCCTGCACGGTGGCGTAGCGGTGATGAACGGCAACCATCTTTCTAACCTCCTATTACCATTTAGATGGTTATAGTGAAGCATGCGTGCTATAACCGGTCAAGTAGAGATCGGAGGTTAGGTGAGATGGTGATCGAGACCGATGAGACGTTGCTGCTGGACCTGCTGAATACGACCCCGGTCGTCGACGGAACCCCCCTGGACCAGCTCGCCGACGCCGCGGCCGGTCGGCGGTGGCTCGCCGAACACGGCCAGCCCGTCTCCGACGACGAATGGCATGCCGTACTCGCCGCGCGCTCGGCACTGCAGGATGTCGTCGGCACGGGCGCGGGTCCGGCCGCGCTCGCGCGGTTCACCGAGGGCGTGCGCTATCGGGCCGGGTTCGAGAGCGGGGGCGTCTCCTGGATTCTCGAATTGCCCGAGGGCCGATCCGCCGCGGCGCGAGCCGTACTCACCTGGGACGCGCTGCGCACATCACATCCGGGGCGACTGCGCCCCTGCGCCAACTCCGAATGCCGCCTGTACCTGATCGACCACACCAAATCCAACAGCGCCCGCTGGTGCTCGATGGCGGTGTGCGGCAACAGAATGAAGGCCCGCCGCCACTATCAGCGCCTCCGCGCGACCCCCGAGAACTGAAGGAGACGAGGGCCATGGCACGGCTGTTGTCGCTCAACGTCGGCCTGCCCGCCGATGTGGCCTGGCACGGGCGCACCGTGCACACCGGGATCGTCAAACGACCCGTCGACGGTCCCCGGATGGTCCGTCGGCTCAATATCGACGGCGATGGACAGGGCGATCTCGGCGGGCACGGCGGGGAGATCCGCGCGGTGCTCGTCTATCAGCGCCAGTCCTATGAGTTCTGGCGCCACGAACTCGGCCGGGACGATCTCGAATTCGGCCAGTTCGGTGAGAACTTCACCGTCGACGGTCTGTCCGACGACGAGGTGCATATCGGTGACCGGTATCGGATCGGTCACGCCGAGTTCGAGGTGACCCAGCCGCGTGTCACGTGTTTCCGGGTCGGCATGCGGCTGAACGAACCGCGGATGCCCGCGCTGCTGGTCGCGCATCATCGGCCCGGGTTCTATCTGCGGGTCATCACCGAAGGTCTGGTCCAGGCGGGTGATGAGATCGTCCGGACCCGCGTCGGCAGGCATCGGCTGACCATTGCCGCGATCGACGCGCTGCTCTACCTGCCGGATCGCGATATCGGGCTGTTGCGCGAGGCCGTCGATCTGCCCGCGCTCAGTCCGGGGTGGCAGGGGTCCTTCCGTGATCTGCTCGACGCCGCCGAACACCACATGCCCACCGGCACAACGGCTGTCGGCGGCTGGACCGGATTCCGGCCGCTGCGTGTCGCGGGGATCGAGCCGGAGAGCGCGACCGTGACGTCGATCCACTTGGTCGCGCCCGATGGTGTCCCACTTCCCCGCCCCGCCCCCGGCCAGTACCTCACCGTGCGGGCCGCCGGCGCCGGGGATCCGGCGCCGGTGCGCAACTACTCGCTGTCGGGGTACTCGCCGGACGGCGGGTACCGCATCAGCGTGAAGCGTGAGGCGCGCGGGCTGGTCAGCACCTATCTACACACCCGCCTGCGAATCGGCGATATGCTCGATATCGCCTCTCCGCGTGGTGATTTCGTCCTGCTCGAGGAGCTCACTCCGGTGCTTCTGATCTCGGCTGGTGTCGGGGTGACACCGGTGCTGGCGATGCTGCGGGCGCTCGCCGATGCCGGGAGTGCGCGCGAGATCTGGTGGTTGCACACCGTTCACTCCCCCGCCGAACAGGCCTTCGCGGCCGAGGCACATCGCCTGCTCGCGGGCCTCGGGCACAGTCACGAGCACATCTTCTACACCGCCCCGAGCCCACCGGCATCGCCGAGCCGTCTCACCGGCGCGGCACTCGCGGCGCTTCGGCCGCCCACCGATGCGACCGCATATCTGTGCGGCCCAGGCGCTTTCATGACCGCCATGCGCGAGGCGCTTGCCGGTATCGGCCTGGCCGACGGCCGCATCCATTCCGAACTGTTCGGCACGCTCCCGGCGATCAACCCCGGACTCACCGACGCCGTCCATACTCCGCCGCATCCGCCATCCGGCCCCGCCGGAACCGGGCCTCGAATCACCTTCGCCCGCAGCGGCGTCACCGCGCCGTGGAGCGAGGGTTACACCACCGTGCTCGGGCTCGCCGAGGCCTGCGATGTGCCGGTCCGTTGGTCCTGCCGGACCGGCGTCTGTCATACCTGCCGGACCGAGATCCTGTCCGGCAGTGTGCGATACGAGCCCGACCCGCTGGAGTCTCCGCCGCCGGGTGAGGCCCTGATCTGCTGCTCGCGGCCCGAGACCGATCTCGTCCTGGATCTCTGAGCACGGCCGATAGGCGAGGGAGGCGCGATGCGCGGCCAGGATCAGGCGAGATAGCGGGCGGACCAGTCGGGGTGGAACCAGGCGGGGGCCTCGGTGGTGAAACGGTGTGTGTCCCACCGGCCCGCGCCCTCGGGGATCGCGCCGACCACGTCGACGCCGGTGACCGCGGGCAGGTCGGTGCGGTTGCATTCGGCGGCGAGATCCGGTGTGGCAGGCCAGGATCCGATGACCAGGCCCGCGCAGTGCAGTCCGGCGGAGGTCAGGGCTCGGGTGGTGAGTTCGCTGTGGTTGAGGGTGCCCAGGCCCGCGGCGGTGACGACCAGGACCGGGGCGTTGAGCTTCTGGGCCAGGTCGAGCACGGTGAATTCGCCCAGCCGGACCAGTAATCCGCCCGCGCCCTCGACCAGGGTGAGATCGGCATCGGACAGCGCGTCTACGGCGGCGGCGACCTCGCCGAGCGTGAGCAGCGGCTGTCCGCAGCGGCGTGCGGCCGTATCGGGGGCCAAAGGGTCCGGATAGCGGGCCAATTCGACGGTGCGGGTGACTCCGGCGAGGCGGTGCACCTCGGCCAGATCGCCGGGTTCGCCTGGGGCGATACCGGTTTGGGCCGGTTTACACACTGCCACCGACCGCCCGGCGGCGCGGGCGGCCGCCGCCAGCGCCGCGGTCGTCACGGTCTTGCCGACCTCGGTGGAGGTGCCGGTCACGATCAGGACGGTCACAGCGCGCCCTCCGGCTCGCGTGCCTGCGCCAGCACGTCGGTGAGAACCGTTGTGATGATGTGCATTTCGATATCGGTAAGGTCGGCCCGGGCGGTCAGCCGCAGCCTGGAGGTGCCCTCGGGCACCGAGGGCGGGCGGAAGCACCCGACGCTGAGGCCGCGGGCCCGGCAGGCCTGGGCGGCGTCGTAGGCGCGCCGCGCCTCGCCGAGCACAACCGAGACGACCGCCGAATCCGGTTGCGGCACACCGGCGATCCGGGCGATCTCGGCGGCGCGGGTGCGCACGCGGGTGGCCATCGCGGGTTCGCGGCGCAGCAGCCGCAGCGCCGCGCGGGCCGCGCCCACCGCGGCCGGGGCCAGGCCGGTATCGAAGATGAAGGTGCGCGCCGCGTCGATCAGATGCGCCCGCACCCGCTCGTCGGCAAGCACCACACCACCCTGTGCGGCAAGGGCCTTCGACAGCGTCGCGGTGATCACCAGATCGGGCTGTCCGGCCAGGCCCAGTTCGTGCACGAGGCCGCGCCCGCCCGCACCGCGCACGCCGATGCCGTGTGCCTCGTCGACGATCAGCACCGCGCCGTTGGCCCGCACCACGCGATGCAGTTCCACCAGCGGCGCGAGATCGCCGTCGGCGCTGAATACCGAGTCGGTCACCACCAGCGCCCGCTCCTCGGACCGCGCGGCCAGCAGCCGATCCACGGCCTCGACATCGCCGCGCGGGGCGACCTCGACCCGGGCCCGCGACAACCGGCAGGCATCGACCAGCGAGGCGTGACTGCCCGCATCCGACACCACCAGCGCGCCCCGCCCCGACAACGCCGTCACCACACCGAGATTCGCGGCATATCCGGAGGCGAACACCAGCCCCGACCGCGCGCCCGCGAAGTCGGCGAGTTCGGCCTCGAGCTCCTCGTGTTCGGTGGTCGTTCCGGTCACCAGCCGCGACCCGGTCGACCCGGTCCCCCACTTACGCACCGCCTCGATGGCCCCCTCGGCCACCTCGGGATGCCGCGAAAGCCCCAGGTAGTCATTGGAAGCCAGATCGATCAGCCCGGTCTCCGGCGCCCGCGCCCGCAGCTCCCGCCGCAGCCCCGCCCGCACCCGCTCGGCGGCCCGCGCATCCAACCAGCTCAACGGATCACTCACAGGTAGGCAGCATACTTGAACGCCGTTCAGGAGCAAGAGTGGACGTGCTCGTCGATCACCTCCGCCGCGGGCACGTCGGGTATCCAACTCACCGCGTCCGTTCCTCGCATGGCCGCATCGACCAATTCGACATGGCCACCGATCGAGTCGACGGCGAAGTACGCCCAAGGCCCCTCGGCCGCACGCCCGAAGGGCGCCACCTCGGGGAAGCCGCAGGCGGTGAGCCGGTCCGCACCGGCGGCCAAATCCGAGGTCCAGAATCCGATGTGATGGAACCGGGCCCGGCTGGTGTCACCCCACGACCCACCGGACGGTGCCTGAACCAGCTCGGCATGCGCGGGCCCGTCGGAGTAGACGACCCGTACGACCGCCCCTTCCACCTCGGCCTCGACCACCCGCCCCCAGGAAAGCCCGGCCGCGGCCGTCAGATCGCGCATCGTCACCTCGAGGTCGGGGACGACGAAACAGACGTGGTAGTAGTGTGCCATCCGGCAAGAATACAACCAATCGGTCGTATAGGTTCCAGGCGAAGCGGGCGATCGGTGCGATCCCGAATCAGGCCGACGCCGCGGCCACCACCCCGGTGGTGATGCGTGCGATGTCCTCGGCGGTGCTGATGTACGGGGGCATGGTGTAGATCAGATTGCGGAAAGGCCGTAGCCAGACACCGGATTCGACGGCGGCGTGGGTGGCCTTGCGCATATCGACGGGGTGATCCAGTTCCACGACGCCGATCGCGCCGAGCACGCGCACGTCGGCCACGCCCGGAATCGCTTGGGCGGCGGCCAATCCGGTGGTCAGGCCCGCTTCGATCGCGGCCACCTCGGCCCGCCAGTCGCGCGCGAGCAGCAGTTCGATCGAGGCGACCGCGACCGCGCAGGCCAGCGGATTACCCATGAAGGTCGGGCCGTGCATGAGGCCGCCGTGTGCGGCGCTGAGGGTTTCGGCGATCCGGGTGGTGCACAGGGCGGCGGCCAGGGTCAGATAGCCGCCGGTGAGCGCCTTGCCGACACACATCACATCGGGGGCGACCGAAGCCCGGTCGGCGGCGAAAAACGTTCCGCTGCGGCCGAATCCGGTGGCGATCTCATCGAATACCAGCAGTACGCCGTGCTCGTCGCACAGTCGGCGCAGCTCGTTCAGATAGCGCGGATCGTGGAATCGCATACCGCCCGCGCCCTGCACGATCGGCTCCACGATCACCGCCGCGAGCTCGTCGGCGTGGGCGGCCAGCAGCCGATCCAGCTGCGAAACATACTCCGGCTCATAGTCCTTCGGCGGCATGGGCGCGAAGACCTGTTCGGTCAGCACATCCGTCCACAGCGAATGCATACCGCCCTCGGGATCGCAGACGGCCATCGGCGTGAAGGTGTCGCCGTGATATCCACCGCGCCAGGTGAACAGCCGTCGCTTCTCCGGCCGCCCGCACGCACGCCAGTACTGCAGGCACATCTTGGCCGCCACCTCCACCGACACCGAGCCGGAGTCGCAGAGGAATACCTTGTCCAGCCCGGCGGGAGTCAGCTCGACCAGCAGCTGCGCCAGCCGCACCGCGGGCTCATGGGTGAGCCCGCCGAACATCACATGGCTCATCCGCCCCGCCTGTGCCGTCAGCGCGGCGTCCAGCACCGAATGCCGATAACCGTGCACCGCCGCCCACCACGAACTCATCCCGTCGACGAGCTCGCGCCCGTCGGCCAGCGTGAGGCGGGTGCCCGCGGCCGAGGCCACGATCAGCGGTTCGGTGGTCGCCGGGAAGCCGCCGTAGGGATGCCAGACGTGCGCGGCATCGAGTGCGGTGATCTCATCGGGTGTCACGGAACTCCTCTGCGAAGCAAAGATTGAACGTCGTTCAAGTTACCATTCGACCGCCGGAAACGGGTCACTGTGGCAGATCGCGCGCGGATCACTCGGCCGCCACGAAATGGTCAAAAGCCCAGATCCCGAACGTGACCGATTCGTCCAGAATTGCGCCCCCGCACCGAACCCGTAGCGAATGCGCGAAACACCGGCACTCGAACACCACGCGCACCGACCCGTCGGCACCGACGGCTACTGTCGGTGGCATGCTGCCCGATCCGACCGGTGATGTGGCCCCGCTGGGCGTCTGGCCGGGGACCGCGTATCCGCTGGGCGCGACCTACGACGGAGCGGGCACCAACTTCTCGGTGTTCTCCGAGGTCGCCGAGCGGGTGGAGGCCTGCCTGATCGACGATGGGGGCGCCGAGACGCGAATTGCGCTGGAGGAGGTCGACACCTACGTCTGGCATGCCTACGTGCCGACCGTCGCGCCCGGCCAGCACTACGGTTTCCGGGTGCACGGCCCCTTCGATCCCGACCGCGGATTACGCTGCGACGCAAGCAAACTGCTGCTCGACCCGTACGGTAAGGCATTCGCGGGCGAGTTCGGCAGCGATGCGTCGCTGCATACCTACGGCCGGGATTCGCTGGGCCACACCATGACCGGCGTGGTGATCAACCCGTTCTTCGACTGGGCCGACGATCGCGCGCCCACCCGTCCCTATCACGAGACGGTCATCTACGAGGCCCACGTCAAGGGCATGACGATGACACATCCGCTGGTGCCCGAGCAGCTGCGCGGCACCTACGCCGGCATCGCGCATCCGGCCGTCATCGACCATCTGAAGTCGTTGGGTATCACCGCGATCGAGCTCATGCCGGTCCATCAGTTCATTCAGGATCGGATGCTGCTCGATCAGGGCCTGCGCAACTACTGGGGCTACAACAGCGTCGGCTATCTGGCCCCGCACCACGACTACGCCGCCGATCGCCGCCCCGGCGCCGCGGTCACCGAATTCAAGGCCATGGTGCGGGAATTGCACGCCGCGGGCATCGAGATCATCCTCGACGTGGTCTACAACCACACCGGCGAGGGCAATCATCGCGGCCCGACCATCGGACTGCGCGGCATCGATAACGCCGCCTACTACCGGCTGCTCGAGGACGATCCCTCGCACTACATGGACTACACCGGCACCGGCAACAGCCTCAACGTGCGCCATCCGCACACCCTGCAGCTGATCATGGATTCGCTGCGGTACTGGATCCTGGATATGCACGTCGACGGCTTCCGCTTCGATCTGGCCGCCACCCTGGCGCGCGAATTGCACGATGTGGACCGGCTTTCCACGTTCTTCGATCTGGTGCAGCAGGATCCGGTGGTGAGCCAGGTCAAGCTGATCGCCGAGCCGTGGGACGTCGGCGAGGGCGGCTATCAGGTCGGCAACTTCCCGGGCCTGTGGACGGAGTGGAACGGCAAATACCGTGACACCGTGCGCGATTACTGGCGCGGCGAACCGGCGACGCTGGGCGAGTTCGCCTCCCGGCTCACCGGCTCCTCGGATCTGTACGAGGCCACCGGCCGCCGCCCCAGCGCCAGCATCAACTTCGTCACCGCCCACGACGGATTCACGCTGCGGGATCTGGTGTCCTACAACGAGAAACACAATGAGGCCAACGGCGAGGGCAATCGCGACGGCGAGAGCCACAACCGCTCCTGGAACTGCGGGGTGGAGGGTCCGACCGACGATCCGGCGGTGCTGGCGCTGCGAGAGCGGCAGAGCCGCAACATGATCGCGACGCTCACGCTGTCGCAGGGCACCCCGATGCTGCTGCACGGCGACGAGATGGGCCGCACCCAGAACGGCAACAACAACGCCTACTGCCAGGATTCGCCGCTGTCGTGGATGGATTGGACGCTGGCACAGAAGAATTCGGATCTGGTCGAATTCACCCGCGCGGCGATCGCGCTGCGCGCCGAACATCCGGTGTTCCGCCGCCGGCGCTTCTTCGACGGCCTGCCCGCCCCCGACCACGACCAGCCGGGCGATATCGCCTGGTTGACCCCGGCCGGGGAGGAGATGACCAGCGCCGACTGGGGCTCCGGATTCGGGCGCTCGCTGGCGGTGTTCCTCAACGGCGCGGCCATCAAGGAGCCGGGCACGCGTGGCGAACGCATCACAGACGATTCCTTCCTGCTGTGTTTCAATGCCCACGACGCCTCGATCGACTTCACTCTGCCGGGCGCCGAATTCGGCGAGCGGTGGTCGGTGGCGTTGGACTGTTCGACCCCGACCGGAGAATCGCGGGCGGAGTATCCGGCCGCGGCGACGGTCGCGGTCACCGCGCGTTGCCTGCTCGTTCTCCGCCGTACCACCTGATCCAGAAGAGATGACAGATACCGAATTGGTTGACGAGGCCACCGGGCCGATCGCCCGCCGGACGTCGGTCCGCAGCACCTACCGGTTACAGCTGCGCCCCGACGCACTCACCTTCACCGATGCCCGCGCGATCGCGGAGTACCTGCAGCAGCTGGGCATCTCGCACCTGTACCTGTCGCCGATCCTGACCGCGGCGCACGGATCCACGCACGGCTACGACGTGACCGATCCGACCACGGTCTCGGCGGCCCTGGGCGGCCCGGCCGGGCTCAAGGCGCTCGCCGACGAGGTGCGCGCCCGCGGCATGGGGTTGATCGTCGATCTGGTGCCCAACCATGTCGGCGTGGCCGATCCGCGCCAGAATCCGTGGTGGTGGGATGTGCTGCGCAACGGGAAGGGCTCGCAGTTCGCGCACTTCTTCGATATCGACTGGAGTCCGGGCAACGGGGCGGGCGGGCGGCTGGCGCTGCCGGTGCTGCAGACCGAGAACGATCCGGCCTCGCTGACCGTGGACCGCAGCGGCCCCGAGCCGATGCTGGCCCTGCACGATCTGCGCCTGCCGATCGCGCCGGGCACCGACGGCGAGAACGCGCTGCGCATCCACGACAAACAGCATTACCGCCTGGTCAGCTGGAAGGCCGGGGTGTGCACGTATCGCCGCTTCTTCGCGGTGTCGAGCCTGGCCGCGATCCGGCAGGAGGATCCGGCCGTCTTCGAGCTCAGCCATCGCGAACTCGCCGCCTGGTGCGAACACGATCTCATCGACGGCGTGCGGATCGACCACCCCGACGGATTGGCCGATCCCGCGGGCTATCTCGCGCGGCTGCGCCGCCTGCTCGGCCCGAACCGGCTGCTGCTGGTGGAGAAGATCCTCGCGCGCACCGAACCTCTGGACGCCACCCTGCCCATCGACGGCACCACCGGCTACGACGCGCTGGCCGTGCTGGGCGGAGTGTTCGTCGATCCCGCCGGGGAGCAGGCCCTGACCGAACTGTCGCGCGAGCTGTGCGGACATGGCAGCGACGGGGAATGGTTCGCCGACACCGAACATCGGATCAAGCGCGCGGTGGCGGAGAAGCTGCTGGTGCCCGAGGTCCGGCGGCTCGTGGCGGCGGTCAAGCGCGACGGCGGCGCCGAGGACTTCGACACCATGGCGCTGACCAACGCCACCATCGAGGCGCTGTCGCATATGCCGGTCTACCGCACCGACTACGCGCCGTTGGCGGGTGTGCTCGCCACGGTCGTGGCCGAGATCGAAAGGCGCAACGGCGAATTGGCCGCACCGCTGGCGGTGCTGGTCGGCGCGCTGAGCGCGGGCGGCGAGGCGGCCGTGCGCTTCCAGCAGGTATGCGGGGCGATCACGGCCAAGGCCGTCGAGGACACCATGTTCTATCAGGCCGCGCGGCTGGTGTCGCTGCAGGAGGTCGGCGGCGATCCGGCGCGATTCGCGCGCTCGCCGTTGGAGTTCCACCTCACCAATGCCGATCGCGCCCGCCGCTGGCCGGCCGCCATGACCAC
Source organism: Nocardia sp. NPDC051570 (assembly GCF_044454005.1). NCBI lineage: Bacteria > Bacillati > Actinomycetota > Actinomycetes > Mycobacteriales > Nocardiaceae > Nocardia > Nocardia sp. NPDC051570. The sequence goes on from NZ_JBITDI010000014.1 coordinate 62,683, forward strand.
GCTGTCCACCCACGACACCAAGCGCGGCGAGGATGTGCGCGCCCGCATCGCGGTGCTGTCGCAGACCGCCGAGACCTGGGCGCAGGCGGTGGCGGCCTGGAACGACATCACCCCGCCGCCGGACGAGGCGACGTCGTTGTTCCTGTTGCAGAACATGTTCGGGATCTGGCCCGCCGACGATCACGCGGCCGCCACGGTGCCCGGGCTGCGCGAGCGGCTGCATCTGTTCGCGGAGAAGGCCGTTCGCGAGGCGGGCACCCGATCCTCCTGGGAGGAGCCCGATTCCGATTTCGAGGCCGAACTGCACCGCTGGGTCGACGCGGTGATCGACGGTCCGGTGGGCGCCGAACTGGGCGAACTGGTGACGAGGCTGGCCCCGCACGCCTGGTCGGATTCGGTGGCACAGAAGCTGTTACAGCTGTGCGGCCCCGGCATCCCCGATCTCTATCAGGGCTGCGAGCTGTGGGAGGATTCGCTCGTCGATCCGGACAACCGCCGCCCGGTGGACTTCTCACAGCGCCTGGCCATGCTCCAATCCCTCACCGGAACACCGGAATTGGACGCCTCCGGGGCGGCGAAGATGTGGGTGGTCGCCTATGCGCTGTGGCTGCGCCGCGAACGTCCGGACTGCTTCGTCGGCGGCGCCTACACCCCGCTGTTCGCCAGCGGCGAGCGGTCGGCACATCTGCTCGCCTACGCCCGCGGTCGATCCGGCGAGCAACCACAGGTGATCGTCGCCGCGACCCGCCACAGCGTCGCACTGACCGATTCCGGCTGGGGCGACACCGCCCTCGAGCTGCCTCCGGGCAGCTGGACCGACCGGCTCACCGGGCATATGTTCACCGGCCCGGCCCGCATGGAGAAGCTGTTCGCCCGGCTCCCGGTCGCGCTGCTCGTGCGGTGACACGCCCGAGCGCGCGACACGCTGCCCGACCACTCGGTCCCTTTTGTGACTGGTGAGACGTAGCATCATCGGCTGCATCCGCACGATCCATCGCGTTTCGTCAGGGAGGCAGCTGAAGATGGAGTTCGGTTTTCGCGTGCGTCGGGTAGCGCTCGGCTGTTGTGTCGCAGTGACCATGATCGGATCGCTCGCCGCCCCGGCCTCGGCAGCGCCGCAGTCGCCGGAGATTCCCGCGGATCTGGTCGACGCGCTGCAGCGCGATCTGAAGATCGACGCGCAGCAGTACCTCACGCGCATCCGGACCGCCGAACAGCTCACCGCCTTCGCCGCGACCGCGCGCGTGGCGCATCCGAACGCCTTCGCCGGGGTCCGCATGGACGGCGATCGCGGCATCGTCGCGCTGAGCGAGGGCGTCAGCGCCGCCGCGGCCCGAAAGGCCGCGCAGCAGGCGGGCTTCGCCGTGGAGACCGTCGCCGACAGCGAGGCCACCCTGCGCGGGCGGCGCACCGCCTTCGAGCAGTGGCTCGCCCACCAGTCCAGTGCGATCGCCCAGTCCGTGGTGGGCTACGGCATCGACGTGGTCCACAACAGCCTCACCGTGCGGGTCGCCCAGGGCACGCAGCTGCCCAGCGAGGCGGGCCGGATCCGCTCGATCACCGCGGTCGTGCCGGTGGCCCGGCCCTCCACCACAGATGCCGCCGGACCGGCTCCGCTCGAGGGCACCGGCGCCGAGGCCGTCATCGGCGGCCAGCCCTTCGCCTTCGACTACTACGGCAGGACCGGTAAGTGCTCATTCGGCTTCAACGGCACCGACGCCGCCGGTCATGCCGTGAATATCACCGCGGGACACTGCAATCCGGACAACCTGGTCCCCGAGGCCGATAAGTCGCCGCAGCCGCGGCACGTCTTCGAGACCGCCGTCGACGCCCACGACAAGCGCCGCGGCGCCGACCTCGGCTACTTCGAGACGTCCAACCTCGGCCCACACGACTTCTCGGTCATCCGCATCGGCGACGCCGCGGCCGGGCGCTTCCGCAACAACATGATCACCACCCGCCGCATCACGGTGCCGGGCCCGCTGTCGGCCGGTTCGGCCGCCGGACTGCACCTGCCGACCAGCAGCAGCGAGGGTTCCGCGGGCGCTCCGCCGAACGCGCCCGATATCCGCATCGACGGCACGATGGATCCGGTGGCCGGCGGCATCATCTGCAAGGCGGGCCTGCGCACCGGCTACACCTGCGGACAGGTGCTCGACACCGATCTGGAACTGAATGTGAAGATGCAGCCGAACGACAAGGAGTCCACCCGCCTCGAGCATATGTTCGCCGCGAACGTCTGCGGCCAGCACGGCGACAGCGGCGGCCCGATCTTCGCCGGCACCAAGGCCGTCGGCATCACCAGCGCCGTCGCCATGGACCCCACCTCCCCCGACGACGGCTGCGGCGTGATCCCGCTGCTGATCGGTCAGCCGATCAACCCTGTGCTGCAGGCCAATCCGGGCCTGTCGGTGCGCACGAACTGACGACTCAGGCCGTGATCGACTGCGGCAGCTCCGAGGTCGTCTCGGCCGGCTCGTAGGGAAGCGAGCCGGCCAATTCGTTCTCCCAGCGCAGCACGTTCGGCGGATGGTAGTCCGAATCCGGCTGGGCCGTGGTCGACAGATAGACGCGGTGATCGTCGGGATCGCCCAGGCGCCGCCAGGAGTCCGGATAGAACCGCTGACTGCCCGGATGCACCAGCAGCGACGCCAGATTCAGCACGCGATAGCCGACGGTGAGCGAATTGTGCGGCGTCACCGAGTTGTCGAAGCCGGGACGGCGAGCGATGAGCTGCTCCAACCGATCTCGATCGAACGCCAGTCCCCGCCGCTCGGCCTCGTCCACCATCCAGCGCAGCGTGATATCGGACAGCCGGCAGTCAGGATAGCCGCCGCCGATATCGGTGTGCACGCCCTTGAACCAGACCTGTTTGACGCGTTCGGGATCGGGTCGCCCGGAATCCGGCACCTCCCACAGGCACGGCGCGAAGGCGCGGCGGCGCTCGTTGATGGCCAGGGCCTGGCGAGCGTATTCGACCGTCGGCGACAGGCGCAGATCGTGGAAGCGGTAGCGCCACGAGGTCACCATCGGCACGCCCATCGCGCCGACGGTGTCGAAGACCCCGATGAACTTGATCGGCACCGGATAGTGGCAGTTCTCCTCGCGGAAGCGCACCCACTCCTGCGGATCGGGATCGTCGGGACCGTGCTTGCGCTGGCGGTAGATGCGCAGCGCCTGCGGATACTTCTGATCGATCATCGCGTCGGCGGTCAGCAGGCCGAGGCGATGGATCATGCCCGCCAGGCTGCGCGCGGTGTAGGCGCCGCGGCTGAAGCCGAAGATGTAGATCTCGTCGCCGGGTTCCCAGTTCAACGCCAGCTGCCAGTACATGGTCGACAGATTGGCGTCCAGACCGAGCCCGAACGCGCCGCCGAGCAGCTTGTCGGCGAGATAGCCGCGCGAACCGGGCCCGTCGATGTAGAAGACGCGCTGACCCACCCCGGCGCCCCGCGCCGCGGTGGTGTGCAGCCGGACCGATTCGGCGATCTTGACGATATTGGACACCGAGGGGTTGCATTCGGCGCCCCACGTGCCGTCACAGCAGATCACCAGTCGTTTCATGGGTGAAATCCTCCCGCCCCGTTCGTCCCCGTACTTGAGTAGGCGACTACCCGAATCATCGCTCCCGCGGTACGCGCGCGTTAATGTTCCTCACAGATTTCTCATGAGACAGCTGCCAGTGTGACCGATGTGTCCTCCGACCGCGCCGTCACCGGCACCGCATCGCGCTGTGCTGGAATGAGCAGGATGCGCGTACTGGTATGTGAGGACGATCGGGAACTGGGCGACGAGGTCGCCGACGGTCTGCGGGCCGCGGGTTTCGCGGTCGATCTCGCGCGCGACATGGCCGATGCCGATCTCAAGATCGCGGTCAACGGCTACGACTGCCTGATCATCGATCGCGGCCTGCCCGACGGCGACGGCCTGGATCTGGTGCGCGCGCATCGCGAATCGGGCGAGCGCACCCCGGTGCTGATCCTCACCGCCCGCGACGGACTGGCCGACCGCCTCGACGGCTTCGCCCACGGCGCCGACGACTACGTGGTCAAACCGTTCGACCTCGACGAACTGGCCGCCCGGGTGCGCGCGCTGTGCCGCCGCCAGGAGCGCCCGGCGCCGACCCGTACCCAGATCCGCGATCTGGTGGTCGATCGGCCGCGGCGGCGGGTGCAGCGGGCCGGGGTGCTGCTGACCCTGACGCCCAAGGAATTCGGCGTGCTCGAACTGCTGGCCGCCCGCGCGGGAACGGTGGTCACCCGCACCGAACTCATCGAATGCTGTTGGGACGAGATGGCCGAACCCGCCTCCAATGTGGTCGACGTGGTGATCGCCCAGCTGCGCCGCAAACTCGGCGCGCCGCCGCTCATCGAGACCGTCCGCGGCGTCGGCTTCACCGTGCGACCGTGAACGGCCGCGATCCGCGCCCGGCCCTCGCGCGGCTGCGACGCACCCGCTGGATGCTGACCGCACTGTTCACCGCCATCACCGCGATCTGCCTGATCGTGTTCGGCGTCTTCGCCGCGACCATCGACGGGCGCTCGCGGCATCGGGCCATCGACGATCGCGTCGATCGGGTCGCGACCGGATTGGCCCGAGATGTGTTCTGGGACGACAACGGCGGACTCCTGCTCGAGGTGCTGCGCGACGACGATCTGGCTCAGGGCGTCGTCTCGGTAGCGGTGCTGACCCGCGACGGTTCCGGGCAGTGGCACGAGGCGTTCGGACATCGCCGCCCGGGGCTGCCGACCGACGCGGGACTGACGACATTGGCCGCGGATGCCGCCCGCGAACAGGATCAGCTCGTGCGGACCGTACCGGGCGGCGGCGGACATCCCGTGCGGGTGGCCGCGGTGCCGGTGTGGAATTCCGAATCATCCGTCGGCGCGGTGGTTTTCGCGGCCGTCGATCCGGCGCCCTCCGAACGCGATCACGACGGTCTGGTGCTGGCGCTGGAGCTGGGCGGCGCGGCCCTGATCGCGCTGGCGGCCGCCGCCGGACATCTGCTGTCGGGGCTGAGCATGCGTTCGGCGGTGCGCCTGCTCGACGATCAGGAACGCTTCCTCGCCGACGCCGCCCATGAACTGCGCACCCCGCTGGCCACGCTGCGCCTGCACACCGACGCGGGTCTGCGCGAACCCGCCCGCGCCGCAGCCGCTCTCACCGATGTGCGCCGACTGGCCGACCGGATGGGCCGCCTGGTCACCGGGCTCCTCGCCCGCGCCCGCACCCAGACCGGGGTGGTGCGACCGGAGACGATGCGGCTGCGGCTGGATCAACTGGTCGAGGGCGTGGTCGCCGAATGCGGCCCGGATATCGGCCTGAGCACCGAACCCACTGTGGTGCAGGCGGATCCGGATCTGCTGACCCTCGCCGTGCGCAATCTCGTCGACAATGCCCTCGTCCACGGCGGCGGCCGGGTCGAGGTCACCGTCGCCGCGGGCCGAGTTTGCGTCCGCGACCACGGTCAGGGCGTGGACGCCCGGCTCGGCGATCCGTTCACCCACGGCACCACCGGATCGGCCACCGGCCACGGCATCGGCCTGTCGATCGTGCGCTGGGTCGCCCAGCTCCATCACGGCAGCGCCACCATCGAATCCGCCGCGGACGGCGGGACCGTGGCCGTGCTGACCCTGCCGGAATCGGCTGCCCCGCAACCGGATATCAGTACCGGGTCAGAATGAGATCGGTCTCGAGCACATCGGCCGGCGCCAGCCAGCCCTTCGAACGGAGCGTGCCGATGGCCTTGTCGCGCAGCGTGCGCGCATCGTCCTGGGTATCGGTCTTGAAGGACAGTTCGATGATCGTCTCGGTGCCCGGGCCCGAGGCCGCGCGCACCGGCACCACCTCGAGATCGATATCGACATTCGATGCTCTACTCCCCGGGCGCGGTCGGTTCGGGGACACGCAGAACCACGACACGCCGATCTTGATACGGCCCCGACCAGGCACGTGACCTATACCATGAGCCGGTTCTGCGTGTCGGACCGTGTCGGGCGGATTTCGTCGGTGGGTGCCTCTAGAATCCGATGGCGTGTCTGCCTCGTCGGGATCATTCGTCCATCTGCACAACCACACCGAGTACTCGATGCTCGATGGCGCGGCGAAGATCACGCCTCTGTTCAAGGAGGCGGAGCGGCTGGGGATGAGCGCGGTCGGCATGACCGACCACGGCAACATGTACGGCGCCTCGGAGTTCTACAACTCCGCCAAGAAGCAGGGCATCAAGCCGATCATCGGCATCGAGGCCTACATCGCGCCGGAGTCCCGGTTCAACACCAAGCGCGTGCAGTGGGGCGATCCCAGCCAGAAGAGCGACGACGTCTCGGGTTCGGGCGCCTACACGCATATGACGATGGTCGCGGAGACCGCGACGGGCCTGCGCAACCTGTTCAAGCTCTCGTCGCTGGCCTCCATCGAGGGACAGCTGGGCAAGTGGGCGCGGATGGACGAGGAGATCATCGCCCAGTACGCCGAGGGCATCATCGCGACCACCGGCTGCCCCTCGGGCGAGGTGCAGACCCGCCTGCGCCTGGGTCATGAGCGCGAGGCGCTCGAGGCGGCGGCCAAATGGCAGGAGATCTTCGGCAAGGAGAACTTCTTCCTCGAGATCATGGACCATGGCCTGTCCATCGAGCGCCGGGTGCGCGAGGGCCTGATCGAGGTCGGCCGCAAGCTCGGCATCCCGCCGCTGGCGACCAACGACTGCCACTACGTGCACGAGACCGACTCGGCCAACCACGAGGCGCTGCTGTGCATCCAGACCGGTAAGACCCTGTCCGATCCGACCCGCTTCAAGTTCGACGGCTCCGGATACTTCCTCAAATCCGCCGCGGATATGCGCGCCATCTGGGACGCGGAAGTCCCGGGCGCCTGCGACAATACGGTCCTCATCGGTGAGCGCGTGCAGTCCTACGACGAGGTGTGGGCCCACCACGACCGGATGCCGATCTTCCCGGTCCCCGAGGGTGAGACCCAGGGCAGCTGGCTGCGCCGCGAAGTCATGATGGGCCTGGATCGCCGCTTCCCCCATGGCGTTCCGCCGGAATACATCACGCGCGCCGATTACGAGATCGGCGTCATCAACGAAATGGGCTTCCCCGCCTACTTCCTCATCGTCGCCGACCTCATCACCTACGCCCGCTCGGTCGGCATCAATGTCGGCCCGGGCCGTGGTTCGGCGGCCGGATCGCTGGTCGCCTACTCGATGGGCATCACGAATATCGACCCGATTCCGCACGGTCTGCTGTTCGAGCGCTTCCTCAATCCCGAGCGCGTCTCCATGCCCGATATCGATATCGACTTCGACGATCGCCGCCGCGGTGAGATGGTCCGCTACGCCACCGATAAGTGGGGCAGCGACAAGGTCGCCCAGGTGATCACCTTCGGCACCATTAAAACCAAAGCGGCGCTGAAGGATTCGGCGCGCGTACAGTTCGGCCAGCCGGGCTTCGCGATCGCCGACCAGATCTCCAAGGCGCTGCCGCCGCCGATCATGGCCAAGGACATTCCGCTGTCGGGCATCATGGATCCCGAACATGAGCGGTACAAAGAGGCCGCCGAGGTCCGCGAGCTCATCAACACCAATCCGGACGTCAACAAGATCTACGAGACCGCGCGCGGTCTCGAGGGCCTGATCCGCAACGCGGGCGTGCACGCCTGCGCGGTCATCATGTCGAGCGAACCGCTCACCGACGCCATCCCGGTGTGGAAGCGCGCACAGGACGGCGCGATCATCACCGGCTGGGACTACCCGTCGTGTGAGGCCATCGGCCTGCTGAAGATGGACTTCCTGGGCCTGCGCAACCTCACCGTCATCGGTGACGCCCTGGTCAACATCAAGGCCAACCGCGGTATCGAACTCGATCTCGACACGCTGCCGCTGGAGGATACGGCCACCTACGAATTGCTCGCGCGCGGTGACACTCTCGGCGTGTTCCAGCTCGACGGCGGCGCCATGCGCGATCTGCTGCGGCGCATGCAGCCCACCGGCTTCGAGGATATCGTCGCGGTGCTCGCGCTGTACCGCCCCGGCCCGATGGGCATGAACGCCCACAACGACTACGCCGACCGTAAGAACGGGCGCCAAGAGGTCAAGCCCATCCATCCGGAGCTCGAGGAGCCCCTGAAGGAGATCCTGCGCGATACCTACGGCCTGATCGTGTATCAGGAGCAGATCATGCAGATCGCGCAGAAGGTGGCCGGCTACTCACTCGGCCGAGCCGATATCCTGCGCCGCGCGATGGGTAAGAAGAAGGCCGAGGTGCTCGAGGCCGAATTCGAGGGCTTCGAGAAGGGCATGATGGAGAACGGATTCTCCAAGCCCGCCATCAAGGCGCTGTGGGACACGATTCTCCCGTTCGCCGGCTACGCGTTCAACAAATCGCATGCCGCGGGCTACGGCCTGGTGTCGTTCTGGACCGCCTATCTCAAGGCCAACTACAAGGCCGAATACATGGCCGGTCTGCTCACCTCCGTCGGCGACGACAAGGACAAGGCCGCCGTCTATCTGGCCGACTGCCGCCGCCTCAACATCCAGGTGCTGCCGCCGGACGTCAACGAGTCCGAACTCGAATTCGCGTCCGTGGGCAACGACATTCGCTTCGGCATGGGCGCGGTACGCAATGTCGGCGCGAACGTGGTCGCCTCGATCATCGCCGCACGCAAGGAGAAGTCGAAGTTCACCGACTTCTCCGACTATCTGAACAAGATCGACGCCCTCGCCTGCACCAAGAAGGTCACCGAATCCCTGATCAAGGCAGGCGCTTTCGATTCGCTCGGACATCCACGCAAGGGCCTGCTGCTGGTGCACTCCGATGCCATCGACGCGGTGATGTCCACCAAGAAGGCCGAGGCCATGGGCCAGTTCGACCTGTTCGGCGGGCTGGACGCGGGCGACGACTCGGTGGCCAGCGTCTTCGATGTGAAGGTCCCCGACGAGGAATGGGAGACCAAACACAAGCTCGCCCTGGAGCGGGAGATGTTGGGGCTCTACGTCTCCGGCCATCCACTCAACGGCGTCGAACATGTGCTCGCGGCCCAGTCCGACACCCCGATCCCCGCCATTCTCGAGGGCGATGTCAAGGACGGCGCGCAGGTCACCATCGGCGGCATCTTCGCCAATGTCACCCGCCGCGTGAACAAGAACGGCATGCCCTGGGCGTCGGCGCAATTGGAGGACCTCAGCGGTGGCATCGAGGTGCTGTTCTTCCCGCAGTCCTATTCGGTGTACGGCATGGACGTCACCGAGGACGCCATCGTCCTGGTCAAGGCCCGCGTCTCCGCCCGCGACGATCGCGTCTCGCTGATCGCCAACGACCTTGTGGTGCCGGACCTTTCGTCCATCGGCGTGGAGAAGCCGCTCTCGGTGATCATCCCGACCCGCCTGTGCACCCCCGATAAGATCGGCGCCCTCAAGCGAGTCCTGAACAGCCACCCCGGCACGGCGAACGTCCTGATCCGCCACGTCGGCGCCCGCGAGAGCACCACCCTGCTGCAGGTCGCCGACAACCTGCGGGTCTCCCCGTCCTCGGCACTGATGGGTGATCTGAAGGCGCTGCTGGGCCCGGGCTGCCTGGCGGGATAGCTAGAGCCAGGTGGGGTCGCCGAAGACCGCGCCGCTGTCGTCCACGTCGGCGGATCTGGCGTAGACGTAGGCGTATTGGCGGATGGTGACGGGGCCGCTGCATTGGTTGACGGTGAGGTGGAAGTCGCGGATGACGATCTGGACGACGCGACCGGGGGCCATTTCCTTTTCGCCGACGGGGATCTCCTTCACCTCGCCGGGTGCCAGGCTCATGCTCACGATGGGCTGGAATTCGGCCTGTACCTGAGGGAGTCCGCTCTGGGCGCCGGGGCTGGTGACGGTCACCTGCGGCGAGGTGCCCACGCTGCCGCCGCCGATATTGACCGCGCAGCCGATGTGGTAGCCCGTTTTCAACACCCCGACCGCGGGGCCGTTGATGCGGCCGTAGGAGATGCCGCTGAGCAATGCCTCGCGCGTGGTGCCCATGAGGTTCAGCGGCGCAATCCGATTGACGGTCTCGAAGCGGCTGCCGACCGTGAAACTGCCGAATACCGAGGCGAAGGACTTCTCGTGCGGCGTCATCTCCTCGACATCCGCCCGCGCGGTCGGCGCGCAGCACATGACGGCACCGACGGCGATCGCGCAGACCTTCCACAGGGCGGACGTCATGATCGAAACTGTAGTAGCAGACGGCTATCTGCCCAGAGCGGACACGCGGTCTAGCGCGGTGCGGCCGAGCTTTCCCGCACCACCAGCGTCGGCGCCACCGGCGGTTCCGACACCGGCTCGGCGGCCTCGAGCAGCTGTTGCAGCAGTCGCATGCTGCGCCGGCCGACCTCGTCGAAGTCCTGACGGACCGTGGTCAGCGACGGCGATAGATATGCCGCCTCGGGGATATCGTCGAATCCGACCACCGATACCTGCTCGGGCACCCGCACGCCGCGCTCGGCGAAGGCGCGCAGCAGGCCGAGCGCCATCTGATCGTTGGCCACGAATACGGCCGTGATATCGGGGTTTTCGGCCAGCGCGCGCCCGGCCACATAGCCGGAACGCGCGCTCCAATCGCCCACGGCGGGCGGCGGCACGGGCGCACCCGCGGCGGCCAGCGTGTCCTGCCAGCTCTCGCGGCGGTCGCGCGCCTCCCAGAAACCATCCGGTCCGGCCAGATGCCACACCGTCTGGTGCCCGAGCTCGAGCAGATGCCGGACCGCCGATCGGGCGCCCTCGAATTGATCCACCGATACCGACGGCAAGCCCACCTCGCGCCCCGCCTCCACCACCACCGCCGCCAGCGGCGTGGGCAGGCTGTGCAGGGCCGCGGCCGCGGCCTCCTGTGGCGCGATGACGATCACCCCGTCGACGCCCTGACCACCCAGGGTGTTCACCGCCGCCAGCACGCTGTCGCGATCGACCTTCTCGAGGGTGACGATGCCGACGCCGTAACCCGCTGCGCGCGCGGCCCTTTCGATGCCCAGCAGCATGCACGCCGGGCCGTAGAGAATGGTGTCGAAGGTGACCACGCCGAGCACCTTCGAGCGGCGGCTCACCAGTCCGCGGGCCATGGCGTTGGGCCGATAACCCAGTTCGGCGACCGCGGCCAGCACCCGCTCACGCGTCTCCGGCCGCACCTGCGGGCTACCGTTGAGCACACGCGAGACCGTCTGATGCGACACGCCCGCCAGCTTGGCGACGTCGGTCATCACCGCTGGTCGTTGTCTGTCCGCCACATCCCGCCTTCCGTGGTCCCGGTCCCAGGTTAGCGTTCCGGCTCGGGCGCAACGGGTTACGGCTTATGCGCGAGCACCGCGGCCAGGGTGACGGAGACGTGATAGTCGTCTGCGGCCACACCGGCGTCCAGATCGGCGAGGAATCGCGCGCGCTGGGCGGCGCTGATCGCACCGGCGGCCTCGGCGCGCCGGCTGAGTTCGGCATACGGCGGCCGGAACTGGGCGGGCTCCCACACTCCCGCCACGGCCTGGGTCGAATCGATGACACCGCCGGCCGAGGCGAGCAGACCGCGCAGCCGCCGCCCCGCCGCCGGATTGGGAATCCCGGCCAGCATGAAATCGTGCAGCGCCAGCAGAATCACCGGATCGGCCGGATGCACGATCGCGGTATACCAATCGGTATCGATCAACACCACCCGCCCGCCGGGCCGCAACACGCGCAGGATCTCATCCGTCGCCACCCCCGGCTCCTCGAGATGCTGATACACCCGCTCACAGCGCACGGCATCGAACGAACCATCGGGAAACGGCAGCCGGTAGGCCGAGCCGGTGACGAAGGAGACCAGGCCCCTGTCGACGTACCCGGCCCCCGCTTTCCTGTACCCCGGCACCCCCTCGCGGTACCTGGCCTCTTCCTCGCTGTACCCGGCCACTTCCTCGCTGTACCCGGCGTCAGCCGGGTTTGCCGCTCGCTTGCGAGCCAGCTCGATCATCCCGGGATTGGGGTCGATGCCCACCGATTCACCGGTCACTCCGACCCGCTCCGCGGCGGCGAGGACCTCGGTGCCGGTGCCGCTGCCGACGTCGAGGACGCGCTCACCGGGCCGTAGATTCAATGCCGCGCGCGACCATTCCCGCAGGTACTGGATGCCGGGCACCCGATCCTGCACGTCCAGCAGCCACACCTGTTCGTCGAGACGTCCGACATCGGTGCCCTCATGGAACGAAAGAGCATGGGCGCTATCGGTCATCACATCGCCTCGCAGTTCGGAGCAAACAATCGGCCGACACTACGATTCGCGCTGAACTAGGGGTTTATCAATGTGACAGCTGCCACTTTCCGCGTGCGACGGCAATCACCCAACGCAGGGCCGCGACCGCGGCGGCCGCGAGCACGGCCACCTGCGGGGAGCCGGTGACCACGGCGAGTACGACACAAGTCAGCAGCGCGAGGACCAAGGCCTCGAGTTTGTACACGGGCCACGCCGTACCGGCGATATCGATACTCGCCGACCGCGGGATGGGGTTGACCGCTGCCATGTAGTCAGGGTACTCGGACTGTCAAGTTCGGGTAGGCGAACTTTTGCGGAGGAATGCGAGGGAATAACGAGCGATAGCCGGGGAATTACCAGTGATATGCCACTCACCGGAGAGTACGAACCCAGCCCGTCCGATATGGCCCGCGACCACGCCGCGCAGTACGAGGCCAGCAACGGCGCCGAGGGCAACACCATGCAGGGCAAGCCGATCATCCTGCTCACCACCAAGGGCGCGAAGACCGGCAAGCTGCGCAAGACCCCGCTCATGCGGGTCGAGAACAACGGCGAATACGCGATCGTCGCCTCGCGCGGCGGCGCGCCGAAGAACCCGGTCTGGTACTACAACGTCAAGGCGCATCCACATGTCGAACTCCGTGATCGCGAGGTGGTCAAGGACTACACCGCCCGCGAGGTGTTCGGCGACGAGAAGGCGCAGTGGTGGGCGCGGGCCGTGGAGGCCTGGCCCGATTACGCCGAGTACACGAAGCGGACCGATCGCGAGATCCCGCTGTTCGTCCTCACCCCGCAGTAGATTGCGCATGCGGCCGGGGGCGCCCGCAACGCCCCCGGATAGCATGGTCGAGTGCCGAATCCGCTTGATCTCGCAGAGCAAGTGCCCGGTCCGCCGCCCGAGCTGAGCGCGGACGAGATCGATGCTGCCGCCAAGCGAATTTCGGACATCATCGAGCCGACGCCGCTCCAGCGTGTGGACCGGCTGTCGGCGCTGACCGGTGCGAACGTCTACGTCAAGCGCGAGGATCTCACCTCGGTCCGCTCCTATAAGCTGCGCGGCGCCTACAACCTGATCGTCCAGCTCACCGCCGCCGAACGCGCCGCGGGCGTGGTGACCGCGAGCGCCGGAAACCACGCGCAGGGTGTGGCATTCGCGTGCCGGGCGATGGGCATCTCCGGGCGCATCTACGTCCCGACCACCACGCCGAAGCAGAAGCGCGACCGGATCCGCGCGCACGGCGGCGAATTCGTGGAGCTGATCGCGACCGGCGACACCTACGACGCCGCGGCCGCCGCGGCCGCCGACGATGTCGCCCGCACGGGCGCGACCATGGTGCCGCCCTTCGACGATCCGCGCACCGCCGCCGGCCAGGGCACGATCGCCGCGGAATTCCTCGAACAGCTCGGGCACACACCGGATCTGGTGATCGTGCCGGTCGGTGGTGGCGGCTGCCTGGCGGGGATCGCGACGTATCTGCGCGAACGCTCGCCCGCGACAGCGATTCTGGGTGTGGAGCCGTCGGGCGCGGCATCGATGACGGCCGCCCTCGTGGCGGGCGGGCCGGTGACACTGCCGGAGATCGATCCGTTCGTCGACGGGGCCGCGGTCCGCCGGATCGGCGATCTGCCCTATGCGATGGTCGCCAAGTTCGGCGGCCGGGTGATCTCGCACGCCTCGCTGCCGCTGCTGACCGCGACCGAAACACCCACGGGCGCAGGCTCTTTCCGGATCACGCTGGTCGACGAGGGCGCGATCTGCACCACGATGCTCGAGCTGTATCAGAACGAGGGCATCATCGCCGAACCCGCGGGGGCCCTGGCCGTCGCCGCACTGCCCGCGGTCGCGGTCGAGCCGGGCTCCACGGTGATCTGCCTGGTCTCGGGCGGTAACAACGACGTCTCCCGCTACGGCGAGATCATCGAACGCTCGCTCGTCCATCGGGGACTCAAGCATTACTTCCTGGTCGACTTCCCGCAGGAACCCGGTGCCCTGCGCCGCTTCCTCGACGAGGTCCTGGGCCCCGACGACGATGTCACCCTGTTCGAATACGTCAAGCGCAACAACCGCGAGACCGGTGCGGCGCTGGTCGGTATCGAACTCGGCTCGCCCGACGGTCTGGATCCGTTGTTGAAGCGCATCCAGCACTCGCCCATCCAGTGCGAACGCCTGGATCCCGATTCCCCCGTGTACCGCTATCTCACCTGAACTCAGGCCGTTCCGAGCGCGGCGGCGGTCAGACGCCACAGCTGTTCGGTGGCTCGGTCGGGTGTCGGCGGTGGGGTGGCGCGCAGTTGCCGGGCGATGCCATGGCGCAGGCCGCCGATGACGTAGGCGCCCGCGCAGTCGGGGTCGAGGTCGGCGGGGAGCTGGCCGAGGGCCTGGCCGCGGCGGATGTTGTCGGCGGCATCGTCGATGAGGCCCTGGATGTAGACCGCCTCGAATTCGATCAGCTGCGGGTCCAGCGCGGTGCGATCGAGCAGGATCGGGGCGAGCGGCTCGCCGAAGTGGTACGCGACGAATCGGCGGGTGCGTTCGTGTTCGCGGATGCCCCAGTCGGCGTCGGGCGGCAGATGCGCGTCGGCGAGGGCGTGGCGCAGTGCTGCGTAGAAGCCGTCGTAGATCGCCGCCAGCAGACCGCTTTTGGAGCCGAAGTGGTGGTAGAGCGCGCCGGTGCTCAGTCCGGTGCGGCGGGTGAGCGCGCTCAGTTCCATCACGCCGTTGCCGCGGACCAGTTCGTCGCGGGCCGCGTCGAGTAGTTGTTGACGCCCGATCGGAGGCCGTGCCATAGTCGAACCATAACAGAACTCAGTTATGTTACGGACTCGAGGAGCCGCTCATGAGCACCGAAGTGTCGTCGTTGACGGATCTGGGTGGCGATCTGGCGGGCACGTATCGCCGGACCGCGAGCGCCGGCGCGGGCATCGACGCGACGGTCGTCGAGGCGGATCTGGCCGCGGTCCGGCGGGACGGGTATGTGATCCTGCCCGATCTGCTCAGGCCCGACGAGCTCGGCGAGATCCGCGAAGCCGTTGCGCCACTGCTGGATCGGCACGGCCGCAACCGGTTCGAGGGGCATACCACGCAGCGGGTGTACAGCGTGTTGAACAAGACCCGCGCCTGCGATCGGATCGCCGATCATCCCCGGGTGCTGGCGCTGCTGGACCGGTTGCTCCTGCCGAACTATCTGCTGTCGATGCTGCAGATGATCAACATCCTGCCCGGCGAACAGGCGCAGATGCTGCACACCGACGACAGCTTCTATCCGCTGCCCAGGCCGAGGCAGGCCCTGGGCGCCGCGACGATCTGGGCGATCGACGATTTCACCGCCGCCAACGGAGCCACCGATATCGTTGCGGGCAGCCATCTGTGGGGCGATCGCCTGCCCGAGGAGGGCGAGCGCGCACCCGTGGTGATGCGGGCCGGATCCTGTGTGTTCTTCCTCGGCACCCTCTGGCATGGCGGCGGCGCCAATCGCTCGAGCACCGCCCGCCTGGCCGCCACCGCCCAGTACTGCGAACCGTGGCTGCGCCCGCAGGAGGCGTTCACCCTGTCCACGACCCGGGACACCGTGCGCGCCGTCTCCGAGGACATCCGCCGCATGCTCGGCTACAGCATCCATCCACCGTTCATCGGCCAAGTCGACGGCATGCACCCCAAACGCCTGCTCGAACCCGGCGCCCAGCCGCTGTGAATCTCATGTGACGGCCCGGTAGTAGACGACTCCGCCCATATGCCGGCGTCGCTCCGAAGCGGCCAGGGTGCAGTCGAATCCGGCCTCCCGCAACAGATCCGCAATGCCGTCGCCCGCACAGTCCAGGAATGGATCCTCCAGCGCCGCATGACCGAAGCCCGCCGCCTACTCGCCGATACCACCCTGCCCATCGCCGAGATAGCCCGCCGCGTAGGCCTTCCCGATCCCGGCTACTTCACCCGCCAATTCCGCCACACCTACGGCCTCCCACCCCGAACCTGGCGCACCACCTCACCCGCGTGACCGCACCGGCGTACTGCGCATACCCCTCGACGCGCAGTACGCCACCACTCGACAGATTTCCAACAGAGAATCCGAGATCTACAGCAACTGACTAGCTACCGTTTCAGTTTGCGTGCCCCCACACCTGGAGGGAAGCGAATGTGGTCGTTGTCACCACAACCACAGCCACAACGGAGCCCCGCCCCGCGAACCCTCCCCGCCCCCGCCCCGCGAACCCTCCCTGTCCCCGCCGCGCACTCTCCCCGTTCCCGTCGCAAACTCTCCCTGTCCCCCCGCGCACTCTCCCCGTCCCCGCCGCGAACCCTCCTTGTCCCCGCCGCGAACACCCCTGTCCCCGCCCGAGCGAAGCGAGGGTGGGGTCAGGCGGCCTGAGGTTGGCTGACCTGGGTGGGGCGGGTGGGGCGGGCGTTGCGGACTGCCAACGGTAGGACCCAGCTGGCGGCGAGTTGGTCCCATGCGAACTTGTTGAGGGTCAAGCGGTTGTGGACGAAACCCACCGACAATCCCGAGCGGGGGTCGGCCCAGCCGAAGGAGCCGCCCAGGCCGATATGGCCGAAACCGTTGTGGGCGCCGGGAATCGGGAGGGAGTGGTAGCCGAGGTGCCACAGCATCGGGACGTAGAACAGGGCGTGGTCGAGGTGGTAGCTCTCGATCTTGGTGAGGGCGCGGATCGTTCGGGCCGAGAGGTACTGCCCGCCGTCGGCCATGCCCCCGCAGGCCAGGGCGCCGTACATGGTGGCCAGCGCGGTCGCCGTGCACACGCCGTTGCCGGCGGCCAATTCGGTGTTCATGATGGGCGGTTCGTCGCCCTCGAGCAGTGCCTCGAGACCGGGCAGGAACAGCGCGCGGGTGGCGGCTCCGGGCGCGCCCGGAATGCCGGACGCATGCCCGAGGAACAGCGCGCCGACCATCGAACCGGCCGCAGCCAGCCGCGATCCCGACAGCGCGGCGACCGTCGTCGCCGCGTCCGCGGGCGGGCGCCCCAGATACATCCCCTCGATGCCGAGCGGCTCGGCGACCTCGGTGCGAAACAACTCCCCCATGCCCCGGCCGGTCACCGACCGCGCCAGCCCGGCCAGCAACCAGCCGAAGGTCAGCGCGTGATAGGCCGGAACACCCAGCAGCCGATCGGGTTTCGCCGCCGCCAGCCGCCGCTCCATCAGCCGATGGTCGAGCACCTCGTCCAATCCGGCGGCGAGGGGCGCCAGCCCGGACAGTCCGGCGCGGTGAGTGAGCAACTGCCGCACCGTGATTCGATCCTTGCCCGCCGCGCCGAATTCCGGCCAGTACCGCGCCACCGGAGCGTCGTATTCGATCAGCCCGCGATCGGCCAGGCGGTGAACAACCGTCGCCGCAATGCCTTTCGTCGCCGAGAACACGATGCTGCCGGTATCGCCGGTCCATGCCGCACCCGGTGCCGCCTCCCCGGTCCAGACCTCGACCAACGCCTCGCCGTGCCGATGCACCGACAGGGCCCCACCCGCCCCGCGCCGCTTACCCACCAGCCGGGCGAACGCACGCACCAGCGGCTCGAATTCGGCGGCGGCATACCCGCCGACCTCGGCGGGAAGGTCCGCACGGGGGGATAAAAAAGCGTCGTTGCTCACATACCCACGGTACTTGCGAACAAGAGCGGTCGGCAATGATGTTGACCGACCGGTGATTTCCCGCGCCGTCGGGCCCGCCGCGGTGAGACACGCCGCGATCTGGGCGAACGGTGCGAATACCGCGGCATCGATCGCACCGCGGTGTTTACGCTGGGTTATGCGATCGTTGCGCTCGGTGGCCGTCGTAGTTCTGCTCGTGGCCGTGGTGGCGGGCTGCTCGTCGTCGGAAACGCCCAAGCCGACGATGGCCCCGGGCCAGGGCTTGGCGGGCGACTGGAACGGCGTGCTCGCCCTCCCGGACAAGCAACTGCCCGTCGGGGTCACCTTCGCCAAGGACGTCGCCGCCGTCACCGTCCCCGACCAGGGGATATACGACCAACCCGCGACCGGAGTCTCGACCGATCCGAACAACATCACCTTCACCGTCCCCGGCATTCCGGGCGTGCCGAACTTCAAGGGCCGCTACGACTCCGACACCATCACCGGCACCTTCAGCCAGTCCGGCAACCAATGGCCGCTGACCATGAGACGCGGCGCGGTGCCCACCCCGCCGCGCCCGCAGGAGCCGAAACCCCCGTGGCCGTACAAGTCCGAAGATGTGACCTACCGCAGCGGCGATATCACCATCGCGGGCACCCTCACCCTGCCGGGCGCCCCCGGCCCGTATCCGGCGGTAGTGCTGATCACCGGCAGCGGCGCCCAGGACCGTAACGAGGAAGTGTTCGGGCATAAGCCGTTCCTGCTCATCGCCGATACACTCACCAAGGCCGGATACGCCGTATTACGCACCGATGACCGAGGCATCGGCGGCACCGGCGGCAAACTCTCCACCGCCGATTACACCGATCTGTCCAACGACGTGGTCGCCGGATTGACCTTCCTGCGCGGCCGCACCGATATCGACCGCACCCGGATCGGCCTGCTCGGCCACAGCGAGGGCGGCTACCTCGCTCCCCTGGTCGCCTCGCGCCCGGACAGCGGCGTGGCCTTCGTGATCATGATGGCGGGCCCCGCCGCATCGGGCTCGGACGTCCTGCTGGAACAGAATCAGGTCCTGCTCCGGGCCCAGGGCGCGAGCCCGGAGGAAATACAGAAGCAGATCGAATTCGTCAGCACCCTCACGACTCTGATCCGCACCGGCGATATGGATCAGGTGCGCCGGTACATCCACGACCACAACACCCCGCTACCGGTCGATCAGCAGATCCCGGACGCGGGCGCCGACTTCTACACCTCGCCGTACTTCGCCTCGTTCATCGACTACGACCCCACCCCGGCCCTGAAGGCCCTGCGCGTACCGGTGCTCGCCTTCTACGGCACCAAGGACCTTCAGGTCCCGCCCGCCCAGAGCGAGCCGCTGGCCCGCCAGGACCTGGCCGCCGATCCCGACGCCGACGTCCACGTCTTCGACGGCCTCAACCACCTCATGCAACCGGCGAATACCGGCCTGCCCACCGAATACGGAACCATCGAAACCACCATCGCCCCAGAGGTTCTCTACTACATCACCGCCTGGCTCACCAAGCGGTTTCCGCCCGCGCGCTGACCGATTCCAGCACGACGAACGAATGCGCGGGAAGGCCTGTGCCCGTGGCGTTCCGCTCGACCTCACCCCAGGCCGCCAGCACGGTCCCGTCGAACGGCACGACGACGGGCACCTCGGACAGATTGCACACCAGACGAATCCGGTTACGGCACACGGCGATCCAACCCCGCTCCGCATCGAAGTCGACGGCGAGTCGCTCCAACCAGGGATCGGCGAGATCGGGATGGTCGCGACGCAGCGCCAGCAGCGCGCGATAACACTCCAACAGCCGCGCCTGCTCCGGTTCGTCGAGTTCGGCCCAATCCAGCTTCGAGCGTTCGAAGGTCGCCGGATCCTGCGGATCGGGAATCTCGGTGGCAGGCCAGCCGTGTTCGGCGAATTCGTCCTTGCGGCCCTGCGCGACGGCCGCGGCCAGTTCCGGTTCCGGATGAGAGGTGAAGAACCGGAACGGAGTACGCGCGCCCCACTCCTCCCCCATGAACAGCATCGGCGTATACGGCGACAACAGCACCAGCGCCGCCTTGATCGCCAACTGCCCCGCGTCGAGATACGCACTGGGCCGATCCCCGAGCGCGCGATTGCCCACCTGATCGTGGTTACAGGTGTAGGCCAGCAGCGCACTGGCCGCGATCACCCGAGTATCCAAGGGCCGCCCGTGAATACGGCCCCGGAAGCTGGAATAGGTCGCGGCATGGAAGAACCCGTGCCGCAACGTCTCGGCCAGACAGCGCAGCGAGCCGAAATCCGCGTAGTAGCCCTGCCTTTCACCGGAGACGGCGGTGTGCACGGCATGATGCAGATCGTCGTTCCACTGGCCCTGCAGCCCATACCCGCCCGCCGCGCGCGGGGTGATCAACCGGGGATCGTTCAGATCGCTCTCGGCGATCAACGTCAACGGCCTGCCCACCCGCGCCGCGAGCCGCTCGGTCTCCACCGTCAGCTCCTCGAGGAGATGAATCGCGCGGTGGTCGACCAGCGCGTGCACGGCGTCCAGGCGCAGCGCATCGATATGGAACTCGTCGAACCAGCGCAACGCATTGCCGACGATGAACCGGCGCACCTCGTCCGACCCCGGCCCGTCCAGATTCACGCTCTGCCCCCACGTGTTTCGCCCCGCGCTCAGATACGGGCCGAATCGGGGCAGATAGTTCCCGGACGGTCCGAGATGGTTGTAGACCACGTCCAATGCCACCGCCAGCCCCCGCGCGTGACAGGCGTCGACGAAGCGCTGCAACCCGTCCGGACCGCCGTAGGGCTCGTGCACCGCGTACCACAGCACGCCGTCATATCCCCAGTTGTGCACGCCGTTGAACGCGTTGACCGGCATCACCTCCACGGTCGTGACGCCCAGCTTCACCAGATGATCCAGCCGCCCGATCGCCGCGTCGAAGGTGCCCGCGGGCGTGAACGTCCCGATATGCAGCTCATAGAACACCGATCCGGCCAACGGCCTGCCGGTCCACCCGGCATCGGTCCATCGGCCGCTGTCGAGCGCATGCACCGCCGACCGGCCGTGCACACCGTCCGGCTGACGCGGCGAGCGCGGATCGGGCAGGACGGCCGGATCGTCGTCGAGCAGGAACCCGTAGCGGAGGCCGTCCTCCGCCGCGAGCTCGGCCCGCCACCAACCTCGCGTATCCGCCGTCATGGCGTGCTCGCGACCGTCCACCTCGACCCGCACCCGCCGCGCCCGCGGCGCCCACACCTCGAACAAGGTCACCGTCCCAGCATGACACCGGGCTAAGTTCGGCGACGTTCGAAGGCATCGTGGAGCTGTTCGAGGCACGACAGCCGGGAGCTGTCCAATCGCACCTTCCCCGCCTCGACCAGCACCACCAGCGCTGCGGCCTTCTGCGGGCAGTTGTCCAGACCGCACCGCCTGTGCGCCTGCCAGATCAGATGGGCGCCGTTCACCGTGAGCGGCTGGACCTGCCGCATATGCCGGTTCATCCGCGCGCCCGCCGCGCCGCGCGCCGGCCCTGGTTGGCGCCCGCGCAGAATGCGGAGATCTTCGTGAACCGACGTAACCGCGGCTCCCCGCGAGAGCAGCCGAATCCGGGCGCGTCGACGAGCGAGACGCCCTGCACCCCAGTGACTTCCGATGGTCCCATCATGAACCGCCTCACCGCTCCGCTAATCTTGGGCATTCGGCACATCCCGGTCACCGACCGCTCGGTCGCAACGCATCGAGACCGATTCTCCATTCCGAATGCACGTGCAATTGTGCTTGCAGATGAGCGCTATGCGGTACCGTTGCAGTGTTGCCAGTAGTTGCCATGGCTGCGCAACGAATGGTGAAAGTTGTTGTACTGAAACGGATTGTTAGCGGTATGAACGACTGGCAGGCATTCGGGGGCGAGTTGCGGCGATTGCGCCTGCAACAGGACAGGTCGCTGCGCGGCCTGGCCAAAAGCATTTGCTACGACGCGGGGGCGCTGTCGCGGATCGAGAACGGCCAGCGCAGACCCTCGGCCAAGATCGCCCAGGATCTCGATGCCGAACTGGACGCCGGGGGCTCGCTGATGGCGCTGGCGGGCGAGTGCGGAGTCTTGGCCCCCGACGGTATCAGCGCGGCCGCGGTGCGCTCACTGGCCTTCGCCGAGTGGGCGACCACCGAAGCGGCCGACCAGCTTTCGGTCGATTGCCTGCATTACGAGATCGCGCGGATCGCCACCAGTTACGTCCACGCACCACCGCAGCCGCTGTTCGCCGATCTGCAGTTGCTGCGCGATCAGGTGTGGCAGCTGCTGCGGCGCGGCCCGGCCCCCGCGCGCGCCCGGGAGCTGATGTTCCTCGGCGGCGCGGCGATCGTGTTGCTGGCACAGGTCACCGACAATCTGGGCAATTCGGTGGCGGCCATGCAACACGCGCTGGCGGCCGAGCGGCTCGCGGAGCGGGCCCAGCACACCGCCCTGCTGGCGTGGGCGGACGGGGCCAAGGCGCTGATCGCCGAATGGAGCGGAAATCCGGTGCGGGCCATCGAATTCGCCCGCCACGGCGCGCTGGTGGCGCCGCCGGGCGAGCAGCGGGTCCGCCTCGCCGCGCTGGAGGCCCGCTGCGCGGCCCGGCTCGGCCGCGCCGAGGAGGCGCGCGCCGCCGTGGCCCGGGCGCTGGCGGCCGGCGAACAGGCGGACGGGGGCGACGACATTACCGAATTCGGTGGGGTGCTGCGGTTTTCGATGACCAAGGCGGCCTACTACATCGGCAGCGCCTTCCGCCTGATCGGCGACTACGACGAGGCCGAGCGTTGGGCGAACCGGGCGATCGCCGACTATCAGTCGGGCCCCAGCCACGAACGCAGCTACGGCGACGAGGCGCTGGCCCGCGTCGACGTGGCGATCGCCCGGATCGCGCAGGGCTCGATCGACGGTGCGGGCGAGATCCTCACTCCGGTCCTGGCGCTACCGCCCGGGCAGCGCATCCATCCGGTCCTCGAGGGTCTGCGGCAGGTGGACACCCATCTGCAGGGGTTGTCCGGGACCGGCCGCCGACTCCGTGACGAAATCTCCTCTTTCAGAACCACCGAAACATGAGCACGGCAGTGATCGACCGGCCCGCCTGGCCGACCCTCCGCGCCGCCTGCCGCCGCGCGGGCCTGGACGCGCACGCCGCCCGGCTGGTGCATGCGCATTCCAATATCGTCTACGTCCTCGAGCGCGACCGCGTGGTGGTCCGGATCAGCGGTACGGACAATCGCGGCCTGCGCGCCGGGGCGTCGGTGGTGATCACCCGCTGGCTCGCCCGACAGGGCCTCGCGGTCACCGAGCCCGCATACGACGAGGCGATCGAAATCCACGGCGCCACAGTCACATTCTGGCGCTACTACCCGCAGGGCGACCGATCCCGGCCGCCCGCGCGCGAACTCGGCACGATCCTGCGCGATCTGCACGAGCTGGCGGATCCGCCCTTCGAACTGCCGCGCTATGTCCCGCTGGACGGGCTGGCGCAGGCGCTCGACGCGCGGCCGCGCGCCCTGCCCGAATCCGATCGGCGCTGGCTCGACGAGCGCCGGGCCCGGCTCGTCGAGCGGTACGACGCGCTGCCCTCGGCCCTGGGCGTCGGCATGGTGCACGGCGATGCCTATCCGGGCAACACGCTGTGGGACGGGGATCGGGCGCTGCTGGGCGACTGGGACGAGGTCGCCGTCGCCCCGCGCGAACTGGATCTGGTCAACATCTATCAGGGCGGCGTCCGATTCGGGCACTGCGCCACCGAATTACACGAATTCGGCCTGGCCTACGGCTGGGATGTGCGCGAGTGGGAGGGTTTCGAGGTGCTACGCCAGATTCGCGATCTGCACACGCTCACCTCCTACATTCGCCGGGCCGAATCCGGCGATCTCGCCGCCGCGGCCGAATTGCGCCACCGCATGCGCAGCCTGCGCGATCCACGCAGCGCCGATATGCGCTGGCATACGGTGGCGTGACACAGTGGGGGCGTGGGTTTCTACAGCGATCAGGTGTTGCCGCGGATCGTGGATCGGTCGTGCGGCCTGGAGCTCAACAAAGACAAACGACGCCGGGTGTGCGCGGGGCTGAGCGGCCGGGTCGTGGAGATCGGCTTCGGATCCGGGCTCAATGTGCCGTTCTATCCGACGACCGTCGCCTCGGTCAGCGCCGTGGAACCCGCCGATCTGGGCTGGCGGCTCGCGGCGAAGCGGCTGGCGCACGCGCCGGTTCCGGTGGAGCGGGCGGGCCTGGACGGACAGGCGTTGCCCTTCGCCGACAACAGCTTCGACAGCGCCCTGTCGACCTGGACCATGTGCACCGTTCCGGGAATCGAGACCGCGTTGCGGGAGCTGCGCCGGGTGCTGGTGCCCGGCGGCGCACTGCATTTCGTGGAGCACGGGCTCGCACCCGATACCGAGGTGCGGGTCTGGCAGCATCGTCTCAACCCGATCCAGAAGACGCTGTTCGGCGGCTGTCATCTCGATCGCGATATCCGCGGCCTGCTGGAGGGCGCGGGGTTCGAGATCCGGGAGTGGGATCGGTTCTATGCGGAGTCCATGCCGAGGTTCCTCGCGGCGCAGGCGCTCGGGGTCGCGGTCTCGCCGTAGTCAGCGCCCATCGGGAGTCAGGGTCGCGCGCCGGGTACCGCCGAATACTCCTGTTCCGGGCGGCCGGTGCTGCCGTAGCGCAGCTGCATGCGCAGCGCGCCCGTGGCGACCAGGGTGGCCAGATAGCGCTGCGCGGTGGCGCGGGAGACACCGGTGCGGGTCGAGACCTCGGCCGCAGACATCGGGGTGGGCGAGGTTCGGACCGCCTGCAGCACAAGGTCTTTGGTGGGCGATGCGGGAACCACGGCCGAACCCGCCGCACCGGAGGGGCGCAGCGCCTCGACCGCGGCATCGATATCGCGGGCGGTGACCACCGAGGCCGACAGCAGCCGGCGGTAGCGGGCGTATCCGGCCAGGCGCATCGCCAGCGCCGAATGGTCGAAGGGTTTCACCAGATAGGCCAGGGCGCCCGCGGTCAGGGCGGAGCGGACGGTATCGGCCTCGGTCGCGGCGGTCAGCATCATCGCGTCGAAACCGATCTCGCGCACCAGATCCACGCCCGAACCGTCGGGCAGATAGACATCGACCAACGCCAGATCGAACCGCGTCACCTCGATGGCCGACCGAGCCGACGACAGCGTATTCACCGCCGCACCGACCGCGAAACCCGGTAGCGCCGAGACGATTCCGGCATGCAGATTCGCCACCCGGAAATCGTCGTCCACCACCAGCACGTTCAGATCGACTGCGCCCACACCACTTCTCCCTCCACCAGCACCCCCGGCAGCCGCGCGATGAATTCCGCGCCGCCCAGGGAAGTCTCGACACCACCGGGATGCGACAGCACCACATCCCCGCCCAGCGCCCGCGCCACCTGCCGCGACAACGCCAGCCCGACCCCGCGTCCGCCGGGCACATCCCCGTCCGCCTTGGTCGAAACCCCCTCGGCGAACACCGATTCCATCAGCTCCGGCGGCACCCCGGGCCCGCTGTCGGCCACCGCGATATGCAATATCGCCCCCTCCTGCACCAACTCGATCTCCACTTCTCGAATACCCGCCGCTTCCGCCGGGAGCCCTTCGTCGCGGCCCATGGGCCGCATATCCCGGGCCGCCTCGATGGCGTTGTCGAGCAGATTGCCCAGCACGGTCGTGACCTCCACGGGCGCAATGAGATTGGCATCGACCCAGGTGTTGGGGCCCAGGCGCAGCCCGACATTGCTCTCGCGGGCGTGGGCGGCCTTGGCGGCGAGGAAGGCCTGCAGATACGGATCGCGAATGGCGTCCACACCGGGCAGGGCCGCGCCGAGCGGGCCGGAGCCGAGCAGCTCGTCGATGTACTGCGACGCCTCCTCCGGGCGGCCGCCGTGCAGCAGACCGCTGAGCAGATGTAGGCGGTTGGCGAATTCGTGGCGCTGGGCCCGCAGCACGGTGCTGAGCGAGCGCACCGCATCCAGTTGGCGGGTCAGCGATTCCACATCGGTGCGGTCGCGCACGCTCAGCACCGCGCCCAGCGGCCGCCCGTCCCGACTGACCGCGCGGGCGGTGAGCACCACGAGCCGATCGCCGACCGCCGCGGGGACCGGCCGCCCGTCCGCCGCGCGGAAGACCGCCAGAACCCGTGGTGTGAGACCGATGTCGTCGACCGGACGCCCGCCGATATCCCCGATACCGAGCAGCCGACGCGCCTCGTCGTTGATGACGGTGGTGCGCCATCGGTTGTCGACGGCCACCACGCCCTCGCCGATGCCGTGCAACACCGCGGCCTGCTCACGCACCAGCTCGGCCAGCTCCGCGGGCTCGAGGCCGAGGGTCAGCCCGTGCCAGCGCCGGGCCAGCAGCAGCGAACCCACCACCCCGGCCGCCAGCGCGGTCGCCGCGAACAGCGCGGCCCGGCGCAGATCGCGCAGCAGCTGCTGATGGACGGCGGCGGTGGAGATGCCGACGCTCACCTCGCCGACCACGCGCTCGTTATCCGGTTGCAGCACAGGCACCTTCGCGCGCACGGATTCCCCGAGCGTGCCGAGCTCCTGGATCACCACCTCCGAACCACCCAGGGCCGCGGACGGATCGGTGCTCACCCGCTCCCCCAGCCGCGCGATCTCCGGATGCGCCAACCGAATTCCCGCATCGTCGGTGACGACCACATACAGCGCGCCGGTCCGCACCCGGGCCTGTTCGGCGATGCGCTCGAGCTGCCCGCCGGCCAGTTCCTGGGACAGTTCGGGCCCCACAGCGGTTGCCGCCGAATAGCGAGCGACCTCGGCCCGCACCGTCGGCTCGGCCGCCACGGTGCGCGCAATCGCCAGCGCCCGCTGCCCGTACTCCCCGGACAGCCGCTGTTCACCGACATACGCGAACACGCCGAACGCGATACCCAGCGTCAGCGCGACGAGCACGACCTGCAGCAACACGATCTGTGTCCGCAACCGCACACCGCGGCCGAACACGTTCATCGTGACACTTTGTATCACCATGAGCAGAATGATCACAACATGTCGTCACCCCCGAGCAGAATGAGCACAATGCCGCAATTGCGAGTTGCGGATGTTGTGCGCACAACAGTAGGGGTGTGACCGACCCCACTTATGGTTCCAGATACGAAGCCGCACTGGCGGCCTCGGAGTTTCAGGAGCCAGTCATGACCAACCCACTCATCGAGCTGCGGGGCGCGACGAAGCGCTTTCCCGGCTCCGGCGGCGGCATCCACACCGCGGTGAAGAATCTCCACTTCACCGTCGCCCCGGGCGAATTCGTCGCCGTCGTCGGCCCCACCGGCTGCGGCAAGTCCACCACGCTGTCGCTGGTGTCCGGCCTGGAGAAGTCCTCCGCTGGACGAACCCTGGTGCGCGGCAAGGACGTCGAGGGCATTCCCGCCGGAATCGGCTATATGTTCCAGCAGGACGCGGTGCTGCCGTGGCGGACCGTGCTCGACAACGTCGCCCTCGGACCGCGTTTCGGCGGCATCTCGAAGTCGAAGGCGCGCGAGCGGGCCGCCGAATGGGTGCGCAAGGTCGGTCTGGCCGGATTCGAGCGCTACTACCCGCATCAGCTGTCCGGCGGCATGCGCAAGCGTGTGGCGCTGGCCCAGACGCTGGTCAACGAGCCCGAGATCATCCTGATGGACGAGCCGTTCAGCGCGCTGGATGTACAGACGCGCCAGCTCATGCAGGACGAGCTGCTGCGGGTGTGGTCGGGAACCGGTGCGGCGGTCATCTTCGTGACCCACGATCTCGAGGAGGCGATCGTACTCGCCGATCGGGTGGTCGTCATGACCGCGAGCCCGGCCACGGTGTGCGGCGATTTCCGGGTCACGCTGGACCGCCCGCGCGATGTGGAGGAGGTCCGCATGACCGACGAATTCCGGCGGCTGTACACCGAGATCTGGGGCACGCTGCGTGATCAGGTCGAGGCCGCCCGTGGGAAGGGAATCCGTCGTGTCGCATGATGTCATCGACCAGATCGATACGGCCGCACCGGAGGTCGAGGCCGAATCCGAGGCGCAGATCCTCGCCCGCGTGCGCGGTCAGGCCCGCCGGTCGGCGCTGCGCACCTGGGGGCTACGGGCCGCGCTGGTGGTGCTGTGGCTGGGCTCGTGGGAGCTGACCGCGACGCTGTGGATCGATCCGTTCGTCTACTCCAAGCCGTCGCGGATCTGGGACCGGCTGGTCGAATGGTTCACGCAGGGAACGCAATTCGGCTCGATCTGGCTGCAGCTGTTCACCACCGTCGAGGAGGCGGTGCTGGGCTTCGTGATCGGTAGCGTCGCGGGTGTGGTGCTGGGCGTGCTGCTCGGGCGCAGCCGGTACTGGGCGGAGGTGCTGGCGCCGTTCATCAAGGCGCTCAACGCGGTTCCGCGCATCGTGCTGGCGTCGCTGTTCATCATCTGGTTCGGCTTCGGGCTCGAATCCAAGGTCGCGACAGTGGTGGTGCTGACCTTCTTCGCGGTGTTCTTCAACGCCTTCACCGGAGCGCGCGAGGTGGACGGCAATGTCATCAACAACGCCCGCATCCTCGGCGCGGGGCGCTGGCAGGTGCTGTCGCAGATCGTGCTGCCCAGCGCCACGACCTGGATCCTGTCGAGCCTGCACACGGCCTTCGGCTTCGCACTGATCGGCGCGGTGGTCGGTGAGTACGCCGGTGCCGCCAAGGGGCTGGGTCTGCTGATCTCCAACGCGCAGAACACCTTCGACTCGGCCGGAATCTACGCGGGCATGATCATCATCACCGTGGTGGCGCTGCTGGCCGAATGGGGTATCGGCGTCGCGGAGAACCGGCTGCTGAAATGGCGTCCGTCGCAGGCGCAGTCGGCACGGGAGGTCTGAGAGATGCGTTACCGCAGGCGTATCGCCGTCGTCCTGCTGGCGATCTGCGCGCTGCTGCTGGCCACCGGATGCCGCGATTCGCGGCGCATCCCGATGGTGGACGGGCATCCGCAGATCACCATCATCGTCGGCGGGCTGGAGAAGGTGATCTATCTGCCCGCCATGCTCACCCAGCGGCTGGACGGGTTCGCGCGCAACGGCATCGACGTCAAGCTGATCGGCCAGTCCTCCGGATCCAGCGCCGAGTTGGCGCTGCTCACCGGCGAGGCGCAGGGCGTGGTCGGCTTCTACGATCACACCATCGATATGCAGTCCAAGGACCAATGTCTGCGCACCGTCGTGCAATTCGCCGATGTGCCCGGCGAGGTGGAGCTGGTGTCGAAGTCCGATGCCGAATCCCTCACCGGCCCTGCCGATTTCCGCGGCCGCAAGCTCGGGGTAACGTCATTCGGCTCGTCCACCGACTTCATCACCCAGGCGCTGGCCGGGCAGGCGGGCCTGAAACCGGCCGACTATTCGACCGTGCAGGCCGGCGCCGGGCAGACGTTCATCTCCGCGATGAACCACGGCGGCATCGATGCGGGCATGACCACCGATCCCACGGTGGCGCAGATGGTGCGCTCCGGGGAGGCAAAGGTGTTGCTGGACATGCGCACCGAGGCCGGGACTCGCGCGGCGCTGGGCGGCCTGTACCCCGCATCCTCGCTGTACATGCGCTGCGATCTGGTCGACGCCCATCCCGATATCGTCCAGAAGCTGGCCGACGCCTTCGTCCAGACGTTGCAGTGGATCAAGGCCCATACCGCCGAGGAGATCGCCGCCAAGATGCCCGCCCAATACGCCTCGGGCAGCAAGGACCTCTACATCCAGTCCCTGCGCGACTCCGTCGGCATGTTCAACGGCGACGGCGTGATGAAACCCGAAGGCGCACAGAATGTCCTGAGCATCCTGGGCAACTACTCCCGCTCGGTGAAACCGGTCAAGGACCGAATCAAGCTGGAGCAGACCTATACCAACGAGTTCGTCCAGAAGGCCCTCGAGAAACGGCAGTAGGCCCTCACCCCCGCCCCCAGGGCCAACACCCATTAGTTCCTCGTGTCCCGGCCCCCAGGGCCGGGACACGAGGATCAACCTACTCCGAGGGCCAACCACCGTAAGGAACGGTAATCAACTCCAGGAAATGGCCATTGGGATCGAGGAAGTACACACCCCGACCCCCATCGTGATGGTTGATCTCCCCCTCACCGTGCTGATGCGGATCCGCCCAGAACCGCAGTTTCCAGGCCTGAATCTTGGCGAACGCCGCATCGAATTCACCCTCGGAAACGAGGAAGGCGTAGTGGATCGACGCAATCTCGGGAACATCCGGTGGAACCTGGGCGAAGTCGAAGGTGACCCCATTGGCCACGACGACCGGAATGAACGGCCCCCATTCCTTCCCCACGTCCAAACCCAATACCTCCGCCCAGAATTCGGCGGTTTCCCGATTGTCGCGACAGCCGACAATGGTGTGATTGAATTGAACAGACAGTTGGATTTCTCCTCCACTCGTGACGATCCCGACCCTGGACCGGTACAAGTCGGCCTACAGGAGCACCGCCACAGCACTCCATCTTACCCAGCGCCGTTCGCGTTGCGAAGCCTCAGATTCGACGTTCCCGCCGTGCGGCGACGCGCCCTCCCTAGTTCCCGACGCACCCTCCCTTGTTCCTGACGCGCCTCCCCTGTTCCCCACGCACCCTCCCTTGTTCCCGCCGTGCAGCGCGGAGCGATGCGCGGCGGGATCAGCCCGGAAGGTTCACCACCCCATCGAGATAACGGTGGCAGCGGCCGGTGAGCAGGACTCGGTCGGCGGCGAGGGTGCAACGCATGCGCCCGCCGCGGGCGGAGAGTTGGCGGGCGGTGAGGTCGATGCGGCCGAGGTCGCGGGACCAGATCGGGGTCAGTTGGGCGTGGGCGGATCCGGTGACCGGATCCTCGGGGACCGCGCCGGGGGCGAAGTAGCGGGAGACGAAATCGGCGGTATCGCCGGGCGCGGTGATGACGACGCCGCGCGGAAGTTTGGGGAAGGCCGCGATATTCGGGCGCGCCTCGCGCACCTCGCGTTCGGTGGCCAGCACCAGAATCTCGTCCTGACCGGTGAGCGCGCGCATCACCCGCACACCCACGGCCGCCACCAATTCCGGATCCGGCACCACATCGACCGACGGCATGGCCGGCAGATCCAGCACGAATTCATCGTCATCGGTGCGATCCACGCTCAACCATCCGCTGCGCGTGAAGAAATGCACCCGATCCGCGCCCGGATGCAGATCCTCGAGGATCTGCGCCGCGGCCGCCATGGTCGCATGTCCGCACATATCGATCTCCTGCTCCGGGGTGAACCAGCGCAGATGCAGGGCGGGCCCGTCATCGGGCGCCATCCCGGCCGCGAGCGGCAGAACCGAAGTGTAGAAGGCGGTTTCGGCGAGGTTGTTCTCCTCGGCCAGGTGCTGCAGCAGCTCGTCGGGCAGCCATTCCAGCAGCGGCATCACCGCCGCCGGATTGCCCGTGAACGGCGCATCCGCGAAGGCATCGATCTGATGCAGCAGGACCTCCATACCGCCGAAGGTACCCTCGCCGCCAATCGACACGAGGCACAACGCAGTTCACGGCGCGCCATAGCATCTGTCCAGTTCCGGGACACGAATCCGCGCGGCGGTCAGCCCTTTTCGCTGAGGGTGTCCGGCAATGGTCCGCGGCGGTCAGCCCTTTTCGCTGGGGGTGCCCGGCAATGGTCCGCGACGCTCAGCCCTTTTCGCCGGGGTGCCGGCAGTATTCCGCGCCGCTCAGCCCTTTTCGCCGGGCGCGTCCGGCAGCAACCCGCGCCGCTCACCGGTCGCCAGTGCGCTGAGCCACCAGGCCGCCTCGACCAGCACGATGCCGATCACTCCGCAGATCGCGGCCGTTCCGGTCAACGCGAGGTTGGCGGGATCGAGCTTGAAGAAGTGCTTGGTGAACGGCACCGTGAACAGGATCAGATAGCCCGCCGCCGAACCGAAGACCAGCAGCAGTTTCCACCAGTTCCACGGCCGCGCCACGATGGCCAGCACCCACACCGCGATGATCAGCAGCGTGATCAGGGCGGTCGTGCTCGCCTGCACCTTCTCGGTCTCGGTCTGGCCGGCGCCCTGATAGGCGATCAGGTAGGCGATGAAGGTCATCGCGCCGATCACCACACCCGACGGCACCGCCAGCCGAAGCACCCGGCGCACGAAACCCGTTCGCGCCCTTTCGTTATTGGGCGCCAGCGACAGGATGAACGCCGGAATGCCGATGGTGAACCAGGCCGCGATCGTGACATGCCGCGGCAGGAAGGGATACGGCACGGGATCGTAATGGAACCACTGCGAGCCGATCCCCACCACGCCGACCAGGAAGGCCAGCAGCACCGAATACACGGTCTTGGTGAGGAACAGATTCGACACGCGCTCGATATTGCCGATCACCCGCCGCCCCTCGCCCACCACATACGGCAGCGTCGCGAACCTGTTGTCCAGCAACACGATCTGCGCCACCGCACGGGTGGCCGGACTACCCGCGCCCATGGCCACGCCGATATCGGCATCCTTGAGCGCCAGCACATCGTTCACGCCGTCGCCGGTCATGGCGACGGTATGTCCGCGCGACTGCAGCGCGGCGACCATGGCCCGCTTCTGATCGGGGCGCACACGGCCGAAGGTGGTTTCGTGGCCGAGCACATCGGCCAGCTCGTCCTGCTCCGACGGCAGCGTGCGGGCGTCGACGGCATGATCGCCGCCGCTGAGCCCGAGCGAGGCGGCCACCGCGCCGACCGAGACGGCGTTATCGCCGGAGATCACCTTGATCGCCACATTCTGTTCGGCGAAGTACTCCAACGTCTCTCGCGCGTCGGGCCGCACCCTCTGCTCGAGCACCACCAGCGCCTCGGGCGTCACCGCCCCCGGCGCGTCCGGCGCGTCGACGGCTCGATCGCTGCGGGCCAGCAGCAGCACCCGCAGCCCCTTCGCGCCGATTTCCTGTGCGGTGGCGGCGATTTCGGAGTTCGGGTCCAGCAGCACATCCGGCGCGCCGAGCAGCCAGTTGCCATGTTCGCCGTAGGAGTATCCGCTCCACTTCTTCGCCGAGGAGAACGGCGCGAGGCCGGTCTGCCGCCAACCGGGCCCGTCCCCGGTCGCCTCCTTGATCGCCAGCACACTGGCATTGGGCCGCGGATCGTCGGAGGCCATGGCGGACAACACCTCTCGCAGCGCCGATTCCTCCACGTCGCCGACCGTGCGAATTTCGGCCAGCCGCATGCCGTTTTCGGTCAGCGTGCCCGTCTTGTCGGCGCACACCACATCCACCCGGGCCAGGCCCTCGATGGCGGGCAACTCCTGCACCAGGCATTTGCGCTGCCCCAACCGCACCACGCCGACCGCGAACGCGATCGAGGTCATCAGGACCAGACCCTCCGGAACCATCGGCACCAGCGCCGCCACCATGCCGTTGAGGGCCGAGCGCCAGGATTGGTGGCTGGAGAACAGCTGGTTGTAGATGGTCACCAGACCGGCCGGAATCAGCAGATAGGTGATGACCTTCAGGATCGTGTCGATGCCGTTGCGCAGTTCGGAATTGACCAGCGTGAACTTGCTGGCCTCGGAGGCGAGCTTGGCCGCGTAGGCGTCCTTACCGACCTTCCCCGCCCGATACGCGCCCGAGCCGGAAACCACATAGCTGCCCGACATCACCTGCGCGCCAACGGTTTTGTCGATCGGATCCGCCTCACCGGTGAGCAGCGACTCGTCGACCTCGAGCAGTTCGCATTCCACGATATCGCCGTCGACCACGATCTGATCGCCGGGGCCGAGTTCGATCAGATCGTCGAGCACCACCTCGCCCGGTGCGACCTCGCGGGCGGTGCCGTCGCGGCGCACCACCGGCTTGGCCTGGCCGACGATCGCGAGCTTGTCGAGGGTCTGTTTGGCGCGCAGCTCCTGCACGATGCCGACGACGCTGTTGGCGACGATCAGCAGGCCGAACATCCCGTCGATGAGCGAGCCGGTCGCCAGCACCAGCACGAACAGCACGCCGAGGATGGCGTTGATCCGCGTGAAGATGTTGGCCTTGACGATATCCGCCACCGAACGACTCGCTCGATCCGGCACATCGTTGGTTCGGCCGTCGCTGATGCGTTGCCGCACCTCGGCCTCGGTCAGACCCGGCGCACGCGATGCCTGCTCGGTGATCGACATGCTCGACAGCCTAGAGCGTCTCGGACTAATCGGGCAGGATGCGGTGCATTTGCCGAGCATCGCGCGGGCGCATGATGAGCGCGGCGACGTAGTAGGTGCACGGCCGCTCGGAGTTGTTGGCGTAGTGCAGCAGGGCGTCGGCGGCCAGATAGATCGAATCGCCCGCGCTCAGCTCGACGACCCGGGTCCGGTCGACGGTCAGGGTGACCGTGCCGGATTCGACGTAGATGAATTCATGCGAACCCGGTGCGTAGGACGGGTATTCGCCGGGGACGCAGCCCGGCGGGAGGGTGGAGCGGATCCATTCGAAGTTCACCCCCGCGACCACCGGCGTGAGGATCGTGCGCTGCCAGCCCTGTTCGGGGATCTCATCCTGTTCGGCGGCGCGGCGCACGATCATGCGCTCGTCCTGCGGCTCGGCCACCAGCACCGCCAATCGCAGCCCCAAACCCCGCGCGATGCGATCCAGCACGACGACCGTGGGCGCCTTGTCGCCGTGCTCGACGGCCGAGAGCATGCTGACGCTCACCGCGGACAGCTCGGCCAGTTGCTGCAGCGTGAGGCCGCGGTCGCGGCGCAGCCGCCCAATGCGCTGGCCGAGCGCAACCAGATCCATCTACACTATAGTAGTGACAGCTTCCTCTATAGAGAAACTGCCGACACTGCGGCACGGCACCGAGGCGGACCTCCCGGCGGTCGCCGAGATCTACGCGCACTACGTGTCCGAGACGGTGGCCACCTTCGAATTCGACGCGCCCGACCTCGGCGAGTGGCGGCAGCGCTTCGCCTCGATCACCGCCGCCGGACTGCCGTTCCTGGTGGCCGAATCCGACGACCGCATCGCCGGATACGCCTACTGCGGACCGTGGAAGCAGCGCCCCGCCTACCGCAACACCGTCGAGAACTCGATCTACCTCGCCCCCTGGGCCGCCGGCCGCGGCCTCGGCGGCATCCTCCTCGACGAATTGCTGATCGAATGCCGAACCCGCGGCATCCGCGAGGTCATCGCGGTCATCGCCGACAGCGGCAACCCCACCTCCCCGGCCCTGCACCGCTCCCGCGGCTTCACCGAGGCGGGCCGACTGCGCAACGTCGGCCACAAACACGACCGCTGGCTCGACACGATCCTGATGCAGCGCAGTCTGTAGGCCCTCCTCAGTTCTCCGGGACCGGCCCGTCGTCCGGGCCGGGGGCGGCCGTGTCGGTGTACTCGGGGAGCAATGGGAGGACCGCGAAGGTGCCCGCGTCGGCGGGCAGGGCCTGGACAGCTCGGATGTCGTTGCGGGAGGACAGGTCTCGGAGTTGATCGAGGCGGCCACGGACCACCAGGGCGACCGTGCACGGGCAGCCGGAGCGCAGGCGGGCGGCGGCGAGCTTGGCGATGCGGGCCGTGCGGTCGTCGGCGGCTCGGGTGAAATCCAGTGTGGCGGCGGCGAATCGAGCCGAGGCGAGGGCGGCCTCATCGCCCGCGGGGACGGGGATGGTGACGACCGGGGTGAACACCCGGTCGATCGGGACGTGGTACAGAACCTGGGCGATGCGCAGGCCCCAGGCGTGGGCCGGGATGTCCTGCGGCGCAATGCCCGTGGCGAACGACACCAGGGCCCAATGCTCGCCGGAATCCGCGCCCGCCAGCGAAAGCCTCGCTCGCGCGAGATAATCCGCGACCGGCTCGTCCGCATCGGGGCCGAGCCGGTCGGTGGAGATCACCGAGGCGCGCGGCGGCCAGGCCCAGCCGAGCACCAGTATCGCGATCACGAGAACGGCTGCCGCGGCGGCGGTCGCCGCCGCGCGCAGCCACTCACGCATGACGCAGCACGCCCAAAGCATGGTCCAGATCGGCCGGATACTCGCTGGTGATCTCGACCCAGCGGCCATCGGCGGGATGGGCGAAGCCGAGCGTCCGGGCATGCAGCCACTGCCGTTCCAGCCCCAGTCGCTCGGCCAGCCGCGGATCGGCGCCGTAGGTCAGATCGCCGCAGCAGGGGTGGCGGACTGCGGAGAAGTGCACCCGAATCTGGTGTGTGCGACCGGTTTCCAGATGGATGTCGAGCAGGCTCGCCGCCTGGAACGCCTCGATGGTGTCGTAATGGGTCACACTCGGCCGGCCGTCGGCGGTGACCGCGAACTTCCAATCGTTGCCGCGGGCCCGCCCGATCGGCGCATCGATCGTGCCACTGGACGGATCCGGATGTCCTTGCACCAGCGAGTGATAGCGCTTGTCCACGGTGCGCTGTTTGAACGCCCGCTTGAGCACCGTGTACGCATGCTCGGACTGCGCGACCACCATCACTCCGGAGGTGCCGACGTCGAGCCGGTGCACGATGCCCTGGCGTTCGTGCGCACCGGAGGTCGAGATCCGATAGCCCATGGCCGCGAGCCCGCCCACGACCGTCGGCCCGGTCCAGCCCACTCCGGTATGCGCGGCCACGCCGACCGGCTTGTCCACGGCCACGATGTCGTCGTCGGCGTAGAGGATCCTCATCCCGTCCACCGGCGTCGCCTCGACGGTCAGTTCGCGCTTGGGCTCGGGGAATTCGACCTCGAGCCAGGTACCGCCGGTGAGCCGCTCCGATTTACCCACGGGCACGCCGTCGACCTGTACCGCCCCCTCCTCCGCGAGGGTGGCGACGGCCGTGCGCGACAACCCCAGCAGACGCGAGAGTCCGGCATCGACGCGCATCCCGTCGAGCCCGTCCGGCACCGGCATGGCACGAGTTTCCCTCATGCGCCCGCCTCCGACCCGTCCTCGTCGCGGCCCGATCGGGTGCCGTCCGGTTCGAAACCGAACACCGTCAACACCACCAGCAGGATCGCCCCGCACACGATCGAGGAGTCGGCGACGTTGAACACCGGCCACCATTTGGTCACGGAGATGAAATCGACCACATGCCCCTGCAGCGGACCCGGTGCGCGGAACAGCCGGTCGATCAGATTGCCGACCGCACCGCCGAGCACCAGACCCAATCCGACCGCCCAGCCCACCGACCGCAGCGAGCGCCCGATGCGGATCACCCCGACCACGACGGCCGCGGCGATCAGCGTCAACAGCCAGGTCATCCCGGTCGCCATCGAGAACGCCGCACCCGCATTGCGCACCAGGGTCAGGCGGAACACATCGTCGATGATCGAAATCGACTCGCCCTGCTTCATATTCGCCACGATCAGGGCCTTGGTCGCCAGATCCAGCGCGAAGATCACAGCGGCGACCGACAGCAGGGCGGGTAGGCGCCGCGGCCGCACCGCACTGCCCTCCCCGGCCCCGGGCTCCTGGTCGTCGGTGTGCTGCTCGCGCTGCCGGTCGTTACTCACAGCAGACATCATCCCCTATAGAGATAGCGGTCCCGACGCTCGGCGCTCGCACCGCCCCTCGCCTCGCCGGAGATCGCCGCGTCCCAGCTGATTATCAGGAACCGGTCGTACCCTGTTCGGCGTGACGGTGTTGTCTTCCCGCTCCCGCTCTTCGCTCGGGGCATTCGCGCGCGCCGGGGGCGTGCGTTCCGCCCGCTCCGGTGTGCTGCTGATGGTGCTCGCGGTCGCGTTGTCGGCATTGGGGGTCGGCTGCGCCGACCGCACCGAATCCAGCGGCGACGCCGAGGTGGAGCCCGCCGGAATCGGCAAGGAGGTCACCATGCCGATCGCCGCGGCGCTGACCACCGTGGTCGAGCCGGGCGACGCGCCGCGCTCGCTGCTGCGCCCCGATATCGCCCCCGGCACCGCGCAGCAGGTGACGCTGCGCACCGATCATCACATCGAACAGCAGCTCAACGATCAGGCCATGCGCGACTTCTCGCCGCCCTCGGTGACGATCCCGCTGACCGCCCGCGCCGATCCGAACGGCATCGACCTCACGCTCGGCACCGCCACCTCCCCCGATCCGACCCTGGCCCAGCAGCTGCTGTCGGCCGACGGCTCCCATGCCGGATTCGAGGTCGGCGAGCTCGGTTCGGTCACCGCACTGCGGCTGGCCCCCAAACCCGCCACTCCCGACACCGCGCGTGCCGCCCTGGAGCAGGCCTTCTATCAGGCCGTCTATCAGTCGATCACACTGCCCAACGAGCCGGTGGGCGAGGGCGCGGTCTGGACGGTGCGCCAGCAGGTGTCCGGCGGGCTGCAGCTCGATCAGGTCACCACGGCGACGCTGACCAGCCGGGAGGGCAATCTGCTGACCATCGAGCTGAATGTGAGGCAGACCCCGAGGTCGTCGGTGTGGAAGCTGCCGAACAACGCCGGATCGCTGGACATCATGGACTACCTGATGCAGGGCAACGGCACCATCACGGTGGATCTCGGTCTGCCGCTTCCGGTTTCGGGTTCGGTGACCATCGGCGGGCGGCAGGCCTACCGCGATCCGCACACCAATGTCGCGCTGCGGCAGAACATCAGCACCCAGGTGCAATGGGGGCAGTGAGGCACGCCGGATGGCTGCTGGCGGGCGCGGCGATGGTCGGCGCGGCCGGATGCGGCTCCGCCCAGGATGATTCGCTGCCCGGCTTCGGACCGGTCGCGACCGCTCCGGCGGCCACCACGCCCGCGGTGACCGATGCCGCGGCGCTGCGGGCCCGATTGCTGACCGTGGCCGATCTGCCGCCCGGCTTCACCCAGCTCGAGGACGCCTCGCCCGGGAACGGCCCGCAGCAGCCGGTGGACCGCTCCCGCACCGATCCCCCGGCCTGCGCGAAGATCCTTGCGCCCGTGGCCGATCAGAGGCCGGGAGCCAGTGCGCGCGCAGCGGTGCACTATACGGCGGCGGATTTCAGCAGCATCGACATCGATATCGCGAGCTATCCCGGCGACGGTGCGGCGCAGGCCTTCTCGGCGGCGCAGCAGCTGCTTCGCCAGTGCCGCAAGTACTCCGGTACCGATGCCGACGGCACGGCGTTGAGTTACCGCGCGGGCGTGCTGGATCAGCCGCGGGCGGGGGATGCCTCGGCCTCGTTCCAGGTGCGCACCACCAGCGAGGGTATGACGCTGTATTCGGTGGCCACGGTCGCGGTGGTGGGCAGCACTGTGGTCCAAGTGGCCCGCACCGCAACCGAACCCGTCGATCCGGCGGGCCTGCGGGATCTGACCGCCGGACAGGTCATGCGCCTGCGGGGCGTGGTCGGGCCCTGACGGGACAAATGGGATGCACCGCCCCCGCGTTCGCTGATAGGGTCTCATCCCATGTGGTCCGCACTGTATCCCTAGAGCGCATTCGTAGCGCCCACGCCTGCGCCCTTCCGGGCCCTAGGCGTTGACCTTTGCCGCCCTGCGGCATTCCGATCCGGCCGGCCACCGCCCGGTACGTCGGCCCACATACCTCAGGAGGCCTCCATGCCTGCGAACCATGTCCCCGAACCCACGCCGTCGGACGACCAGCAGCCGCTGTCCCGCCGCGAACGCCGCCGCAAGGCGACCCAGCCGCAGGCCGGAAGCGGTTATCCGAACGCGAATTTCCCCGCCAACGGCCGCGCGGTCGCACCCGCGCGTAAGTACACCAACTACCGGCGCGGCTGAGTAGTCCCCGCCGCCCGGCCCCGCGGCCGGACGGCGGGTTACGCCGCCCTCACCAGGTGGTGTTGATATGCCCCGGAGTCCACATGCCCGTATGGGTTTCCTGCGTGACCGCGGGGACCGCCGGAGTGGCATCGACGTTGATGGGGCTCAGCCGCTGCAGCTCGCCCCAGTCCTCACGCCAGCTGTGATCGAGGTAGGTGGCCAGGGTCTGGGAGTGCAGCAACTGCTGACTCCAGCCCAGCGGCCCACCGCCGTCGTGGCTCTCCCACAGGTTGGTGTCGTGCGCGCCGCCGCGGTCGGGCAGGATGCGCCAGGCCGGGGTCTGAGCGATGCCGTCCTTGTGATCGTAGGGCCGCTGGCACGGGAACTGCAGGCCCACAGCCCAATCCAGGAGCACCGGGCTATGCGAGCCGACCAGATCGTTGAGGGTCCGCGTGCGCGGAACCCGCGGCGGGGTCAGCGCGAGCCACTGGCCGGGGTCCAGGCCGCGGGCGGCGGCCACGATGCGAATCACGTTGGCCCGCACGGGAATCTCGTCCATCGGCACCCGCAGATTCCGCCACGACGGCATCGGGCCGATATCCATCGGGGTGATCCGGCCCAGCGGCTGCGCGGTGGTCGCGGAATCGGTGGCGCCGTACTCGATCTCGACCGACTGGCCCGGCGTCGCGATGCCGTCCTTGTCCAGCGAGCGGATGCGCCCGGCCGCGGCGATCGCCACCAGACCGCTGCGATCCCCACCCTCGGGCAGGCGGTACCAGCCGGTGGTGAGATCGGCCGTGCCGGGATGCCCGGCCGTGCCCAGTTCCGGTGTGGTCGCCGAATCCAGGCCGAAAGGCAGTGGCGCGCCGCCGGTTTGGGTACCGCTGTCACCGCCGGGCTTGTTGTTGAAGGCGCCCGCGATACTGCTGCCGTTGTTCGGTTCGCCGTCGGGGGTCAGATCGCCGACGCCATTGGGCACGAAGCCGTCGGCCTGCCCGCCGAAGGCGGTGAACGGATCACCGGTCAGCGGTGTGAGCAGCGACGCGTTCGGATCCGTCTCGACCAGCACCTCGTTCGCCAGCCCACACGGTTTACCCAGTACCGCACTGATATTCGACTTCGCCAGCGAGAACGCCGGATACTGCGCGACCGCGCCCTTCGCGAACGAGGCGACCTCGAACAGCACCACCAGCGCCGCCGCCACCGTCAGCGGCTGAATCCTGACCAGTCGCCAGGCGCGCGGCGAGATCCGGTGCGGCGTACCGGGTTCCGGCGCACGCACATGCCACCAGGCCGCCAGCGCCAGGCACACCAGGGCCACCAGCAGGAACAGGTGATACAGCCCGAAGCCGTGGATCGACGGCGCCTTGTCGTTCCACGGGATGCCGAAGCTGGAGATCCACCACCATTCGTTGACACTGGTGAAGATCTGCGCGAGCGCCAGGAAGACCACCGCAGCGAACAGCGCCCGATTACGCGGTGAGCGCATCACCCGGGGACCGACCGCGACCGCGGTCAATGCCGCGAGACATCCGGCCAAACCCGCGTACACCCCGTTGTGATGGGTGAACTTGGTCGGCGACAACGCCATCAGCAGCATCGAGCCGAAGATGATGCCGAGCAGCCGCCGCGACGGCCCGGCCGCGGTGAACGGTATGCGTCCGCCCTTGCGCAGCAGGACGAATACGCACACCAGCAGGCCCAGCCACATCGCGACCATGCCGAAACGACGGCCGATCGAGCCGTCGGCGGTGGGCATGAACAGCCACTGGTAGCTCAGATACTCGTTGTACCAGGGGTCGGCGGGTCCGACGATATGGTGGATGCGATTGGTCTCGAACATATCGGCCAGCGGAATGACCGCGAAGGCCACGGCCAGCACCATCGCGCCCGCGGCGGCCAGCGGAGCGAGCAGCGCGCCGTAGGCCCGAATCCAGCCCCATCGGGACACGCGCGCACCGGAATTCGCACCGGCGAGGAATTCCGCGCGTGTCACCCCGAGCCGCCAGATCGTCCGCATTCCGGCGATCAGCGGTGCGAAGCAGATCAATCCCGACGGGTTCGCGGTACACGCGAACGAGGCCACCACGATGGCCAGCGCGTAGGGCAGCAGCCGATGCGCGCCGATGGCACGTTCGACCAGGCACCAGGTCAGCAACACACAGGTCGCGACGATCGGCTCGGGCCGCAGCCCGTTGTTGTAGGGCAGCCATACCGCCAGGAAGCCCAGCGCGCCGGTCCACACTACGACCTTGCTGTTGCGCGCCGCGACGCCGAGCCGCGGAATCACCTCGCGGCTGACCAGCAGCCAGCACACGACCGCGCCCAGCAGGGTCGGCAGCCGCATCCACGGGCTCGCGGTGCTGATCTCCGACATTCGAGCCAGCAGGTCGAACCATGGTGTGCCGACGGGTGTTTCGGGAACGCCCCAGTAGGCGAAGTAGTTGGCCGTGTACCCCGCTTTCAGCGAGGCGCGGGCCATGCCGAACTGATAGCCGTCGTCGGAGGTGGTGGATCCGATGAAATGCCAGATCAGCAGGGTCGCGAACACCACGCCGTCGACGAGGGAGAAGGTGCGCCACCGCTGCGGCGCCCACCGCCATATCCGGCGGCCGTCGAGCAGATCCAACCGGCTCAGCGCGAACAGCGCGATCAGCGTGAACACCACCGCCAGCACGCTCACCGCCCGCTTGAGCAGGGTCGGGGTGATCGAGAACCGGCTGTCGACCTGCGCGGTGACCACGGTGCCGTCGGCGGCGGGCAGATCGCTGAAGATGCCCACCAGCTGCGGCCGCTGATCGCCTTGCAGCTCAATCGGTTTCACACCCGGGCCGGTGACCGTGGTGGAGGTCATGGTGGAGTGCACCGTGATCGCGCCGTCGCCGAGTTCGGCCAGCGGCACGCTCAGCAATGCCTGATTGCGCAGCACCAGGTCGAGCCGCACGGGCTTATCGTCCTGCGCGGGCCGCACCCGTGCGACGAATCCGTAATGCTCCAGATCCGGTGCGCCGTCGGGCAGCGTCGAGGTCACGATCCCGCCGCGCGAACCCAGTTGCGCCGCGGCCCGGCCCGGGATCGTGGCATCGAAGGTCAACGGCGCGTAGGAGATCAGCGGCGCGGTGATACTGCGCGGCGAATCCTGTTGCGGCCAGGACAGAGTCGTCTTGTCGACGCGGATCGGCAGCAGCGGTACCGCGACGGCGAACAGCACGGCGAACAGACCGGCGACGAAGGCTACGGGCTTGGCCCAACCACCGCGACGTCCGGTAAGTCCGGATTGTTCGCCTGCCGCGGGTGCCTCGTCCGCTCTCACCATCGTGTCCGTCACGGAGGCAGATGCTAGCGCGACGCTTTCGTGATCGGCGAAGTCGTCCGACGATTCTCAGCGTCCGCTTAATATCGCCGGGCGTGGAAACGACTCCAGCCGGCATCCGATTCGTCGGATACCGGCCGGAATGTCTAGGAGATCGCTCAGCTGCAGGCGGGCGAGGTCTGGCCCAGATTCTGCAGACCGGCGCAGGCCCAGCTCTTCTGCAGCTTCCACTTGCCGTCCTGCGCGATGAACGGCACATCGGCCTCGGTGGGGGCGGCGCCGTTGACGGAGAAGTTCACCTTCGCCGTCAGTTGGTCCAGCAGCGCGGAAACGCTGATGACATCGATCTTGGCGTTGTTCTGCTGGTAGGCGGTGACCAGCTTCTTGATCATGTCCGGATCCTTCGCCAGCGAGGCCTCGCCGTCCTCGAGGTACTGGACCTTCTGCGCGTCGGGCACATTCGGATCCAGCGTCTGCTGCAGTTCCGTGTTCAGCTCCGCGACGGTCGGAGTCGGCGGCACATTGGCGACCGAGGTGGCGACCGCACTGGTCGTCTTACTGGCCTTGCTGCCGTTCCCGTTCTTGTCGCCGCTACCGCACGCCGACATCCCGAGCGCCGCCACAACGGCCAGGGTGGCGACCGCGATACGTCCAGTCGTCTGAAGCTTCAATGCTCGTCCTTTGCGTTCGAGTTGGTCTGGTTCCGTGCACGTGACAGCGACCACCAGGGCCGGCAGCGCCGCACGAGTGGCCTCACGCTACCCGCCGAAATTCAACGAAGACTAAGGAGCGGGTCGGCCGGGGAGAGATCGATATCGTCGGCGGCAAACGTATACGCCGGACCCGGCCCTGTCGAGCGTGTCTCGAACCGGATCGTGACGCGTCCGTGCCCGCTGCCCTGCACCCAGCCGTGGCCGTGTTCGCGATGGGACACATCGCGGCCCGGATACCAGAACGCGGTGGTGTAGGAGCGGGTCGCGGGCGGAACCGGCGCCTGCGGACCCGCGGGGGCGGGTTCGGCGATCGCCAGAGTGGGCTCGGGCGTGACGAATTCGTCGAGCGTGTCGAGCGGACCCGGACCGCGTTCGGCGGGGCCGGGCGCGCGCCGGGCCGCGAGATCCTGATCCAGTTCCGGGAACAGCGACTCCTGGCGCACCGTGGACAATCCGCCGAAACCCACCCCCACCAACCGAATCGAGCCCAGCTCCTCCGGATCGATCGCCGAGCGCAGCGCCGCGGCGGTGAGTGTGGCCGGATCCTCGGTCGCGTACGGCAGCGTGAACGACCGTGTCACGATGCTCATATCGGCCTTGCGCAACTTCAGCACCACCGTGCGCGCGGCCCGCCCGTCGCGGACCAGCCGCCGATGCGCGTGCGCCGCCATCTCCTCGATGGCCGCCCGCAGCTGGGCGAGGGTGAGAATATCGCTCTCGTAGGTGGTTTCGGCGCTGATCTGCTTGGCCTCGGCGCGCTCGGCGACCGGGCGGTCGTCGATGCCGCGGGCCAGCCGGTGCAGGGCCGCGCCCACGGCGCCGCCCAGCAACGACATCGCCTCCTGTTCGGGCAGCGCGGCGAAGGCGCCGACCGTCTCGATGCCCACCG
Organism: Nocardia sp. NPDC051570; assembly: GCF_044454005.1. Lineage (NCBI taxonomy): Bacteria > Bacillati > Actinomycetota > Actinomycetes > Mycobacteriales > Nocardiaceae > Nocardia > Nocardia sp. NPDC051570. The sequence continues at coordinate 107,044 of NZ_JBITDI010000014.1, forward strand.
AGCGCAGCCGCCCCTCGGCCACCGGCCCGATCCCCCACAGCTTGCGCACCGGCAACGCGGCCAGCAGCGTCTGCTGATCGACCGGTGAGATCACCCGCACCCCATCGGGTTTGGCCAGGCCCGAGGCGATCTTGGCCAACTGCTTACCGGTGCCCGCGCCGACCGAGGCGACCAATCCGGTGCGCTCGCGCACCAGCATCCGCAGCCGCTCGCAGAATTCGAGCACCCGCCCGGCGCTCGCCCCGACCAGTTCGGCGGGCTCGCCGAAGGCCTCGTCGAACGACAGCGTCTCGAGCACCGGGATAGCCGAACGCAGCGTGTCGAACACCTGCCCGCTGACCTCGCCGTAGACGACCCCGCGCGGCGGGACGACGACCGCGGTGACCCCCACCAACCGGCGAGCCATATGCATCGGCATGGCCGACCGCGCGCCGAACACCCGCGATTCGTAGCTGGCCCCCGCGACCACCCCGCGCGCGCCCATGCCGCCGACCAGCACCGGGCGACCGCGCAGCGTCGGCCTGGTCAGCTGTTCGACCGAGGCGAAGAACGCGTCCATATCGATATGCAACACCCAACGCCGGGCGGTGACCGTGAGGTCGGAGACCCCGATCGGCACATCAGTGCTAATTGCTGCGTAATTGCTGTTGAATTCCTGGGTATCCGAACCCGTCACCGCCCGCGAGGCACTACCCTGGCCTACCCCGTTAAACGCCTCGTGACCTGGCCAAAACCGTGGCGTAGCCGAGGCGGGTTCGAGGTTCATGCACCGAAATCTACGCTCGCCTACTGACAAATCCGCCCGGACGAGTATGTGATGATCGCTCCATGACTATCCGCAAGGCCGTGATCCCAGCCGCGGGCATCGGTTCTCGCCTGCTGCCGCTGACCAAGGCCATCCCGAAGGAGATGCTGCCGGTCGGCGACAAACCGGTGATCGAGCACACCGTGCGCGAGCTGGTCGCCTCGGGTATCACCGACATCACGATCGTGGTCAGCGCCGGTAAGTCTCTGATCCAGGACCACTTCCGGCCCAATCCGGCGCTGGTGGCGCAGCTGCGCTCCGACGGCAAGACCGCCTACGCCGACGCCGTCGAGGAGGTCGGCGAGCTGGGCCGCCTGGGTCATATCAGCTACCTGGACCAGCACGGCCCCTACGGCAACGGCACCCCGGTGCTCAACGCCGCCCGCAACCTGGGCGACGAGCCGATGCTGGTGCTCTGGCCCGACGACGTGTTCGTCGCCGAGATCCCGCGCGCCCAGCAGCTCATCGACGCCTACAACAAGACCAAGGCCCCGGTGCTGGCGCTCATGCCGATGGATCCGGCCGACTCCCAGCGCTACGGCGTGCCGGTCGTGCGCGAGACCCTCGAGGACGGGCTGCTGCGCATCGGCGGCCTGCGCGAGAAGCCGAAGCAGGAGGACGCCCCGTCCGCCTATGCCGCTATCGGCGGCTACGTGGTCACCCCGGGCATCGTCGAGGAGCTGCGCAAGCAGGTGGCCGACTGGTACACCCATCGCACCGGCGAGGTGTATCTGACCGATGCCATCAACACCTTCGCCGACTCGAATGCCGTATACGGACAGGTGATTCGTGGCCGCTGGTACGACACGGGCAATCCGGCCGACTATCTGACCGCCCAGTTCGCCTCGGCGCTGGCGCATTCGTCCTACGGTCCGCTGCTGCGCCAGCTGGTCGCCAATCAGGAACCGTCGGACGCGTTGTAACGCACCAGATAGGCGGCGAGCCGGTCGATATCGCGATCGTCCCAATCCTGGAAGCGTTCGGCGAATGCGCGTCCGCGGGCGCGCTGGGCCGCCCGGGCCACGCGCCTGCCCTCGGTGGTGGCCCGCAGAATGTGGTTGCGGCGGTTGGCGGGATCGACCTCCCGGGCGAGATAGCCCTCGCGCTCGAGCGCCGCGACCTGCCTGCTCACCGTGGACTTGTCCAGCAGGAAGTGGCACGCCAGCTCGGTGGCCAGGCAGCCGTCCCGATCGATGACCAGATCCAGGATGCTCGCCGCGACCAGCGACAGCTCCGGATGTAGCTCCGCGGCGCGGCCCCGGGCTCGCCGGGCGAAGGCGGTCAGCTCGCGCTGAATGGTCTGGATCGCCACGGTCCGCGTGGTGAGGGTCATTGTTGCATAGTACAACGATCAAGTTGTAGAGTACAACCATTGATAGTTGTATTTACCAACCCTTGGAGTGGATCGTATGGCCCCTCATCAGCTTCGGCATCTCGCCGGACATCTCCTGACCCCGCTGCTGATGTGCGCCGGTATGGCATTGGCGTATCTGGGCGCGTTCCACCACCCCGAGCCCAACCATCTGAAGGTGGCGGTCGTGGGCGAGACCGCGCAGGTGAAGGTGCTCGCACAGACGATGAAGGACACCGCGGGCGATCGGCTCGAGGTCATCACCCTGGCCGACCGCGACGCGGCGGTGGCACGGCTGCGCGACCGCGATCTGGCGGGGGCATACGTGCCCGACGCGCGGCAGCCGGAACTGCTGGTGGCCAAGGCGAATTCGGATACCACGGCGATGGCCGTGCAGGCGGTGTTCGGCCGCATCACCACCGAGCAGAATGTGCCGCTGCGGACCACCGATATCACCACCCTGCCCGCCGGGGATCCGACCGGTCAGGGGATCTTCTTCCTGCTGGTGGCGTTGAGCATCGGCTCCTACGGCAGCGTCGCGGCGATCGGCGCGGCCGGGGCCGGCTCGAGCATGACGATCCGGGTGCTGTGCGGACTGGTGACCTCACTGCTGGTCAGCATCATCGGAATCGTCACGGCCGGACCGGTTTTCGGCGTCGTCGACCACGACTACGCGCAGATCTGGGCGATGGGCTGGCTGTATTCGGCGGGCATCCTGCTGATCGGCATCGGCGCGCACACCTTCCTGAAGCGGTGGACGACGCTGACGATGATGGTGCTGTTCGTGATGCTGAACTTCACCACCTCCGGCGGCATCTACCGGCCCGAATTGCAGAACGGGTTCTTCGGTACGCTGCATTCCTTCTGGAACGGCGCGGGATTCGTCGAGGGCGCCCGCAGCCTGCTCTACTTCGACGGCGCGGCCGGATTCGGCGGGCGGATCGCGAGCCTGGCGCTGTGGTTCGCGGCCGGGCTGGCGCTGGTTGCGATCGCGGGACTGACCGAACATCGGCGGGCCGTCGCGAATGCTCCCGCGGAGCACGGGCGGCATGCGGCCGAGTCGGCTCCCGAGAGCGAATCGACGCCGTCCGAGGCCGCCGAGGAGGAGATGGAAGAGGCTGTGGGAGTGTAGAAGTCGGTTCAGAAGAATCGGCGGATCGCGTAGATGTGGAACTGGCTCAACGGAGTCGCGACCACGCCCACCCCGTAGTCGTAGGCGTTGAGTAGCAGTCCGCCGCCCGCGTAGATGCCCTCATGCGACCCGTCGGGGTTCACGATGACCACATCGCCGGGCATGAGGGCGAAGAACGGGACCGCGCTACCGGCGCGCGCCTGCTGCCAGGTGGTGCGCGGCAGCAGGATGCCGACCTGACGAAATGCCCACTGCACCAGGCCCGAACAGTCGTATGAGTGCGGTCCGACCGCGCCCCATTGATAGGGCTTACCGGTCTGCGAGGTCGCCACGCTCAGCGCGGCCATCGCCCGCGGGCTCGCCATCGGCATACTCGCGAGACCGTCGGCGCTGAGCGAGGCCGATCCGGTCCCCGAACCGGAACTGCTGCCGCTGATGAAGCCGACATCGGCCGCCGCGGGAGCGGCGAGCGCCGAGACGACCAGAATTCCCATGACCCCGGTCCGCAGGAACCGGGCACCTCCGCCGTGCAGTGTTGTCACTTTGCGCTCGCCCTCCGGTCGCGTAACACCACCGCGATGGGCAGGCCCGGCTACCGCGAAACACCTCCGGACTTACCTGGTGGTGCGGGTGTCACAGCTGGGTCGATCCGTACAACACAAAGCTCAACTAGACAGTGATAGTTTTTGAGCATAACTCCGCATCGAGCAGAGTGTGGCGAAAATCGCAGACCCCCGGCCCGGCGAAACGGGCTCGCCGTGCTCGGCGGGCGCGACTAGGTGGCGTCACTATTGGGCGTCGCGCCCGCCGAGCATCGGTTTCGCATTCCCGCGGTCAGCGACCGCGGGAAGTTCGAGACAGTGACCCGGCTCCCCCCTCGCGGGAGCCGGCCCGCGCAGTGGGCCCTGTCACTGTCATGGAGATAACAGTACCACTAATCTGCCGTTGGACAACGGCACGATGAACAACGGTCCGATGTTTTGCCGCGCTCGGCGAGAACGCCCAGGTGGCGTCACAAGGGGGGCACGCCCGCCGAGCCGCGGCTCACTTCCCCGGTACAGCCGACCGGAGGAAGAACATGAGGTTGGCCGGGCGCTCGGCGAGTCGCCTGACGAAGTAGCCGTACCACTGATCGCCGAAGGGCACATAGACCCGCAGATGCTGGCCCATACCCACCAGCCGATCCTGTTCGGCGGGCCGGATGCCGTAGAGCATCTGGAATTCGAAGTCCTCGCGCCCGCGCGGCACCGACGTCGCCAGCAGCGCGGCCGCCTCGATCATGGCCGGATCGTGCGTGGCCACCATCGGATATCCCTTGCCCTGCATGAGGATTCGCAGGCAGCGCAGATAGGAGGCGTCCACCTCGCGCTTGCGGCGGAACGCCACCGTCTCCGGTTCGTTGTAGGCGCCCTTGCACAACCGGATCCGCGCGCCCTCCTGCGCGAAGGCCCGGCAGTCGTCCTCGGTGCGACGCAGATACGCCTGCAGCACGGTGCCGACCGTCTCGGGGTGATCGCGGCGCAGTTCGCGCACGATCGACAGGCTGGAGTCGGTGGTGGTGTGATCCTCGGCGTCGAAAGTGACCCAGACACCGGCGTTTTCGGCCGCCTCGACGACCTTGCGCGCGTTGTTCAGCGCCACCGCGTGGCCGTCGCCGGGCAGCGCCTGCCCGAACGCCGACAGCTTCACCGACACCTCCACCGATCGCGCTCGCTCCGCCTCGGAGCCGACCGGCAACTGGGCCAGTGCATCGATCAGTTCCAGATACTCGTCCACCACCCGCTGGGCCTGCGCCGGATCGACGGTGTCCTCGCCCAGATAGTCGATGGTGACGAATCTATTGTGCGCCAAGAGCTCTCGAATCGCATCCAGAGCGGTCGCTCGGTTCTCCCCGGCCACGAACCGTTCGACGATGCGCTTGGTCACCGGCATGCGGGTGAGGCTGCGCTCGGCGCGCGGGGAGCGCGCGGCGGCCAACAGTGCCGGGCGCAGCGGATTGGTCAGGACCATCATGCTCATCGCTACTGCCCCTCTCCCTCGGGCCCCGGCACGCTCTCGGCGGGGGCCTGATGCGGATATTCGTGGGTCGTGGGGGCGACGAAGGTTTCCTTGATCGACCGGGGCGAGGTCCAGCGCAGCAGATTCAGCGGCGAGCCCGCCTTGTCGTTGGTGCCCGAGGCGCGCGAGCCGCCGAACGGCTGCTGCCCGACCACCGCGCCGGTGGGCTTGTCGTTGACGTAGAAGTTGCCCGCGGCGAAACGCAGTGCGGTACTTGCCTTGTCGACGGCGGTGCGATCGTTCGCCAGTACCGCGCCGGTCAGTCCGTAGGTGGAACCGGAATCGACCAGCTTGAGCACATCCTCGAAGGCGTGCGGACGGGCGTCGTCGTAGACGTGCAGCGACAGCAGTGGGCCGAAGTATTCGGTGCGGAACGCCTCATCGGTCGGATCGTCGCCGACCAGCAGGGTCGGGGCGACGAAGTAGCCGACGCTGTCGTCGTAGGTCCCGCCGGTCGCCACGGTCAGGCTGCCGGTGGCCTTGGCCCGCTCGATCGCGTCGACATTGCGATCGAAGGCGCGCCGATCGATCACGGCCCCACCGAAATTCGCGAAATCGGTGACATCGCCGTAGGTCAGCGAGCCGATGCGGTCGATCAGCTCATCGCCGATGCGCGACCACAGCGATTTCGGCACGAACGCCCGCGAGGCGGCCGAGCACTTCTGGCCCTGATACTCGTAGGCGCCGCGGACCAGCGCGGTGACCAGCACCTCCGGATCGGCCGACGGATGGGCCAGCACGAAGTCCTTGCCGCCGGTCTCACCGACCAGCCGCGGATAGGTGCGGTAGCGATCGATGCGGTTGCCGACCTCGCGCCACAGGTGCTGGAAGGTGCGGGTGGAGCCGGTGAAGTGGATGCCCGCCAGGCGCGGATCGGCCAGCAGGACATCGGAGACCTCGGGGCCGTGGCCGTGCACGAGGTTGATCACGCCCGGCGGCAGTCCGGCGGCCTCGAGCAGGCGCATGGTGTGATACGCGGCGACGGCCTGGGTGGGCGAGGGCTTCCAGACCACCGTATTGCCCATCAAAGCCGGTGCGGTGGGCAGATTTCCGGCGATCGCGGTGAAGTTGAACGGGGTGATCGCGTAGACGAAACCCTCGAGCGGGCGGTAGTCGGTGCGATTCCACACCCCGGGGCTGGAGATCGGCTGCCCCGCCAGCAGTTCGCGGGCGAAATGCACGTTGAAGCGCCAGAAGTCGACCAGTTCGCAGGGCGCGTCGATCTCGGCCTGCTGCGCCGACTTGGACTGGCCCAGCATCGTCGCGGCGGCGATGGTTTCGCGCCAGGGTCCGGCCAGCAGATCGGCGGCGCGCAGGAAGACCGCGGCGCGCTCGTCGAAAGGCAGTGCGCGCCAAGCGGCTCCGGCCTTCACCGCGGTATCGACCGCGTCCTGCACATCGCCGGCCTCGGCGACGCTGAAGGTGCCGAGCACGGCCGCGTGCTTATGCGGCTGGACCACATCGACGCGGGCGCCGGTGCCGGCGCGGTGCTCACCGTCGATGACGTGGGACAGCTCGATGGGATTGTCCGCCAGCTCGCGCAGCGCGGCCTGCAGCCGGGCGCGCTCCGGGGTGCCGGGCGCATACGAGTTGACGGGTTCGTTGGACGGTGCGGGAACCGTGGTGATCGCGTCCATAAGGAGCAATAAACCGTATCGGACATTCCGGGCCGTTGTCCGAGCGGACGAATTGCGTGGGTGGATTTCGTCCGATTGAATGAAGAGTGTGAACCGCTTCATACCGCTTTCGGAGCTGCTATCGGCGCTGACCAGCGCCGTTGTCACGCTGCTCGACGCGCCCGCGAGCGAGGAAGTGATCGTCGATTCCGTCGCGTTCATGGATGTGGACGATCTGGCCATGGATATGCCGCCGGGGCGGGCGCTGCCGGAGGTGTATCTGCAGGTCGGCGTCGACGACGAGGATGCGACGCGCTGGCTGCGCGATCTGGGCGAGCGCTGCCCGCCCGAACATCGGCCGAGGGTGGTGTTCTCCAAGGGCGCCTCCACGCGGCTGCGTGCCGCGGCGCGCGACGCCGGGATCGCGGTGGTCGCGGTGCATCCGCATGCGCGGTGGGAGATGGTGCATTCGCTGACCGGGCGGATCATCGACGACGGCGCCGGGCCGCGCACGGTGGAGTCGATGCCCGCGGTGGATACCGATCTGTTCGGATTGGCGCAGTCGGTGGCGGAGTCCACGCGCGGGCTGGTGAGCATCGAGGACGATCAGTCCCGGCTGCTGGCCTATTCGGCCGACAGCACGGCCTCGGCCGATGTGGTGCGGCGGGCGTCGGTGCTCGGGCGGCAGGGCCCGGCCGGATATCTGCACTGGCTGCAGCGCGAGGGGGTATTCGATCGGCTGCGCAATACCGTTGACGTGGTGGAGGTTCCGGCGAATCCGGAGTGGGAGACGCGGCGGCGCATCGCGATCGGCATCCGGGAGCCGGGCCGACGCGGCGGAGGCGGGCGCACCTGGCTGGGGACCATCTGGGTGCAGGAGGGCACCGAACCGCTCGACGGTGACAGCGCCCGGGTGCTGCGCGGCGCGGCTTCCATTGCGGCACGGGTGATCTGGCGTGCCCGCAATGCCCCCACCACGGACGCACTGCTGATCCAGCGACTGTTCGGGGCGCACGGCGGCGAGGTCGACATCCCGATCTTCGCCGAAACCTTCGCCATGGCCGCCGCCGGCCGCGCGGCGGTGGTCGGCTTCGCCCCGCACGCCGCGGGCGCACCGGACGAGGAGACGCTGCACCGCGGCACGGTCACACTTCGCCTGCACGCCAGCGCCTTTCGCCAGGACTGCGTGACGACCCGGATCGGCGATCGCCTGTATGTGCTGTTCCCCGAACATCATTCGGTGGACCGGGTGGCCTCGTGGACCCGGCAGGTGATCGGCCAGCTGTCCGACCGCTCCGGCCTGGATCTGCGCGCCGCCATCGCCGCGCCGGTGGACGGACTGGCCGATGTGGCCCGCGCCCGCGCCGAGGTCGACCGAGTGCTCGACCGCACCGCCACGCTCGCCGACGGCGAACGGGTCACCACACTGGCCAGTTCGCGCACGACGGTACTGCTCGCCGAGATCCTCACCCTCGTCGGCGACCATCCCGAACTGCGCGACCCCCGCCTGAACACCCTCATCGACTACGACGAGAAGTACTCCGCCGAACTACGCCTGAGCCTCGAGTCCTACCTCATCCACCGAGGCGACGTCCGCACCGCCGCCACCCACCTACGCATCCACCCCAACACCCTGCGCTACCGAATCCGCCGCGCCACCCAACTCATGGGCCTGGACCTCGACTCCCCCGCCGACCGCCTCCTCCTGGAGGTCCAGCTGGCGGTGTTCAGTCAATCCGAATCCCCTGTGCCCCGGACTGTTTGACCCTGCGAATCCAACCGGTCAGGCAGCATCGTGGGCGGTGACCCAACGACTGTGCGCCATCTCAGAGTTCCTCCTTCCCAACGGTCCGGACGAACGTATCCGCCCTGTTGCCCGGCCGCCGGGCCGGGCAACAGGGGTGAGCTCACGCCTTGGTGACCGAGGCTCGCACGCCGCCTACGACGTCGGCGGCCGACGGGCCCGCTTCGCCGAAGGTGAGGGTGGTGGCGAGGACCTCGCCCGCGATCAGGTCGCGGTGGGTTTCGGCCCAGGCGAGTTTGTCGGCGGGGACCTGCAGGGTGAGGGTGATGCGGTCGGAGACGTCCAGGCCCAGGGACTTTCGGGTTTCCTGGAGGTCGCGGATGAGGTCTCGGGCCCAGCCCTCGGCCTCGAGTTCCTCGGTGACGACCGAATTGAGGACCACCAGGCCGGCGTTGCCGGGCAGGGCGGCCGTCGACTCCGGTTCCGCGGCGACCAGACGCTGGGTGTACTCCTCGGGGAGCAGATCGATCCCGGCGGCGCTGACCACGCCCTCGGGGGTTTCGGTCCACTCGCCGGCCTTGACCGCCTTGATCACCGTCTGCACGGCCTTGCCCAGGCGCGGGCCCGCGGCGCGGGCGTTGACGACCAGTTCGAAGCGGCCGTGCGCGGCGACGTCGGCGGTCAGGTCGACCCGCTTGACGTTGACCTCGTCGGCGACCAGATCCACGAAGGGCGACAGGCGTTCCGCGGCGGGGGCGGCGATGGTCACCTCCGACAGCGGCAGCCGCACCCGCAGGTTCTGGGCCTTGCGCAGGCTCAGGACCGTCGAGCAGACCGTGCGGACCTCGTCCATCGCCGAGACCAGCTCCGGATCCTGCGGCAGCTCGGCCGCGCCCGGCCAGTCGGCCAGATGCACCGAGCGGCCGCCGGTCAGCCCGCGCCAGATCACCTCGCTGATCAGCGGGAGCAGTGGGGCCGACAGGCGGGTCGTCACCTCGAGCACCGTATGCAGGGTGTCGATGGCGTCGCGATCCTCGTCCCAGAAGCGCGAACGCGACCGGCGCACATACCAATTGGTGAGCGCGTCGGCGAAGGTGCGCAGCTGGTCACAGGCCGTGGCGATGTCGTAGACCTCGAGCGCCTCGGTGATCACATCGCGGGTCTCGCGCAGCTTGGCCAGGATGTAGCGGTCCAGCACATGCGGCGAATCCGTGCGCCACACACCGGGTTTCGACGCGTACAGCTGCAGGAACGTCCACGCGTTCCACAGCGGCCGCAGCGCATGGCTGACACCCTCGCGGATGCCGCGCTCGGTGACGATGAGGTTGCCCCCGCGCAGGATCGGCGACGCCATCAGGAACCACCGCATGGCATCGGAACCATCGCGGTCGAACACCTCGTTGACATCGGGATAGTTGCCCTTGGACTTGGACATCTTCAGTCCGTCGTCGCCGAGCACGATGCCGTGCGCGACAGCCGATTTGAACGCCGGGCGGTCGAACAGCGCGGTCGAGAGCACGTGCAGGTTGTAGAACCAGCCCTTGGTCTGACCGTTGTACTCGACGATGAAATCGCCCGGGCTGTGCGCCACCTGATCGCCGGTGCCCTCGAACCACTCCTTGTTCTCGAACGGGTAGTGCACCTGGGCATAGGGCATCGACCCGGATTCGAACCAGCAGTCCAGCACCTCGGGCACGCGGCGCATCATCGACTTGCCGGTCGGATCATCGGGATTGGGCCGCACCAGCTCATCGATCACCGGACGGTGCAGATCGCTGGGCCGCACACCGAAATCGTGCTCGAGCTGATCCAGCGAGCCGTACACGTCCACGCGCGGATACGCCGGATCGTCGGATACCCACACCGGGATCGGCGCGCCCCAGTAGCGGTTTCGGCTGATGTTCCAGTCGCGCGCGTTCTCCAGCCACTTACCGAACTGGCCGTCGCGGATATGCTCCGGCACCCAGGTGATCTGCCGATTCAGCTCCACCGCCCGATCGCGGAACTTGGTGACCGCGACGAACCAGGACGGCACCGCCATGTAGATCAGCGGCTGACCCGACCGCCAGCTGTGCGGATAGGAGTGCTCGATGGTCTCGTGCCGCACCAGCTTTCCGGCGGCCTTGAGATCCTTGCTGATGACCGGATTGGCGTCGAAGATCATCAGACCCTCGTACGGCGGCACCATCGAGGTGAACTTGCCGCCCGCGTCGAGCGGCTGCACGACCTCGATGCCGTTGGCGGTGGCCACATCCATATCCTCCTCACCGAACGCCGGTGCGAGGTGCACGACGCCGGTGCCGGAGTCGGTGGTCACATAGTCGGCCTCGAGCACCCGATGGGAGTTCGGGTGGCCGAGGAAGAAGTCGAACGGCGGGCGGTAGTGCAGGCCGACCAGCGCCGCGCCCGCATGCTCGGACAGGATCCGGGGCTCGTCGCCGAGTTCGCGCGCGTAGTGCGAAACCCGTTCCGCGGCGAGCAGATAGCGTTTACCGTCCTTACCCTCGAGATGCACGTAGGTGATGTCGGGATGCACGGCGATCGCGAGGTTGGACGGCACCGTCCAGGGCGTGGTGGTCCAGATCAGCGCGTTCGCACCGTCGAGCGCGTGCAGCGGATGATCCGCGGGCACCGCCAGGGTCATATCGACGGTGACCGCCGGATCCTGACGCATCCGGTAGGCGTCGTCGAGGCGCGCCTCCTGGTTGGACAGCGGCGTCTGCTCGTACCAGCTGTAGGGCAGCACCCGGAAGCCCTGGTAGATGAGCCCCTTGTCGTAGAGCGACTTGAAGGCCCACATCACCGACTCCATGAAGTTCGGGTCGAGGGTCTTGTAGTCGTTGTCGAAGTCCACCCAGCGGGCCTGCCGCGTGACATACGCGCGCCACTCATTGGTGTAGCGCAGCACCGAGGATTTGCACGCGGCATTGAATTCCGCGAGGCCCATCGCATCGATCTGTGATTTGTCCGTGATACCGAGCTGCTTCTCGGCTTCGATTTCCGCGGGCAGGCCGTGAGTGTCCCAGCCGAATCGCCGTTCGACCTTCTTGCCCCGCATCGTCTGGAATCGTGGGATCAAATCCTTGACGTATCCAGTGAGCAGATGCCCGTAATGCGGCAATCCGTTGGCGAAGGGCGGTCCGTCGTAGAAGACGAACTCCTCGGCGCCGGAACGGTTCTCGATGCTGGCTCGGAAGGTGTCGTCGGCGGCCCAGTAGTCCAGGACGCGCCGCTCGAGCCGGGGGAACGACACCTGGCCGCCTTCACCCAGATCCACGCGTGGGTAGGCGCTGCGGGTGGCTGCTTCGTCCGCCATGTCGGCCGTGGTCTCCTCGTGCCTGTGCGCCGCGCTCGGCGCATCCCGTGGGCACGGGGACGACCTCGGCGCCGGTGCGCCGAAACCGCGGTACCACCCCGCTTGTCCGAATCTCGGACCACTTCGTTGCGAGCTGTGACGGGCTCACCCGTTCGGTTCTACTGAGCGCCGCTGCGACGCCGTTCTTCCGAAGGCTCCCCGGTGATGGCCGGATCAGTGCCGTTGCTTCAGGTTTGATTGTAGCCGCGGCGGGCAAACCTATTGTCGGCCCCGGTGTTCGCCGGGGTAACGAGTGGATTCGCCCGGGTACCCGGCGGAATACCGCGGGACATCGCCCACGGCCCGCCCGGATTCGCCGGGGCGACGCGTGGGACCGCCCGAATGTCTGGTGGTGTCACCGGGATGGCGAGTGGGGGTCGCGCGCTTGGCATGCCGACCGGGGCGTGACTGCGTATCGTCGGTCGCATCGCGCATCGAGAGCGCACTCACCAGCAGCAGAACCGCGCCGGCGACACAGACGACGATGCAGCCCCAGGCCCACACCACCGATCCGGTGGTCAATGCGGTCACCAGTAGGGCAAAGCCGATCGCGGCCAAGACAAGCGTCAGAACGAGCATGGTCACCCCCTAGACGGGCCAGGTGGCTCGACAAGACTTCCGACCACACAACTGCGCTGCCGCACGAAGGTGACGGCCGCGGCGATACTCGAGACTACGTGCCTTCGAGACTACTTGCCGCCCTTGGCGAACGAGGCGGGGGCATGGTTGTGGTTGGCCACGGCGCCCTCGAATGCGTCGCCGCCGTCGACCGGTACCGCGGAACCGCGGTTCTCCAGCTCCTCGAGCTGCGATTCCAGGTAGGACTTCAGCCGCACCCGGTACTCGCGTTCGAAGGTCTTGAGCTGCTCGATCCGGCTCTCCAGCACGCTGCGCTGCTGGGTGATGGTCGCCATGATCTCGGTGTGCTTGCGCTCGGCGTCGGCCTGCAGGGCGTCGGCCTTCTCCTTGGCCTGGCGCAGCTGGTTGTCCGAGCGGTTCTGCGCGTCCGACAGCAGGGCCTCGGCCTTCTGCCGGGCCTCGCCGACCATGCCCTCGGAACGGGTGCGGGCATCGCTGACCAGACGCTCGGAGTTGGCGCGGGCGTTGGCCAGCAGTTGCTCGGCCTCGGTCTTGGCATCGCTGGTGAGCCGGTCGGCCATCTCCTGGGCCAGGCTGAGCACCTTGGCGGCCTGCAGATTCGCGTCCGCTCCGGCCGAATCCTTCGGCGGGATCGGGGCGGCGGGCATCGGGGCCGGGGGCGCCACGGGGATGGGCTTGGGCGGCTCGGGCTGCGGCGGAGCCGGTTTCACGGCCTGCGGCGCCGGGCGGACCTTCTTCGCCTCTGCCAGTTCGGCATCCAGCTCGGCAACCCGCTGGCGAAGGTCGGCATTCTCTTCGATGAGGCGTGAGAGTTCCTGCTCGACCAGGTCGAGGAAGGCGTCGACTTCATCCTCGTTGTAGCCGCGCTTCCCGATCGGCGGTTTGCTGAACGCGACGTTGTGCACATCGGCTGGGGTCAGCGGCATGGAAGGATCCCTTCACGCTTCGTACGGAGATCTAGCATCAGATCTAGCAAGCTATTCTTCACGCCCATTCTGTCACACCGGGCCTACCGGCTGCCCGAGCCTGCTCGTGATCGTCATCAAGATGAAGACGATGAAAAGAAGCACCATAATCGACAGATCGAGGCGAATTCCACCCAAGTTCACGGGAGGTATCAATCGCCTCAGGAGTTTCACCGGAGGATCGGTGATCGTGAAGATCACCTCGAGGATCACCACGACGACACCCCGGGGATGCCAGTCCCGGGCGAAGCTGCGGATGAACTCGACGATGACTCGGCTGATCAGCAACAGCCAGAAGAGGAACAGGAGTACGTACAGCACCTTGAACAAGGCCACGTCTCTACTCTGCCTCAGATTCGGTGTCCTGCAAACTCCCCGCGCCGTCCAGCACAGCGGTACTCCCCCCGCTCATGGCGTGTCGACCCGGTCGGCCGACCACATCCGTCACCCCCGGTGAAACGTCCTATTTCTGGTTGTAGAAACCGTTTTCGGCGATCCGTCGACGTTCCTCCGCCGATACGTCGACATCGGCCGGTGAGAGCAGGAACACCTTCGTCGCGACCTTGTCGAACGAGCCGCGCAGCGCGAACGCCAGGCCCGCGGCGAAGTCGACGAGCCTGCGCGCGTCGGCGTTGCTCATCTCGACCAGGTCCATGATCACCGGGGTGCCGTCGCGGAAGCGCTCGCCGATGATGGCGGCCTCGGCATAGGTGCGCGGACGCAGCGTGGTGATCTTGGACAAGGGCCCTCCGTCCTCGAAGACCGGCGCGCGCCGCGGCGCCGGCTCGAAGCGGGTCCGCTCTTCCACCCGCCGCTCTTCCAATCTGCGCTCGACCTCGGGGTCCACCGCCAGCGCGCCGTGCGTGGTACCGCGGACCATCGGGGGTGTACCCAGTCCGCGGGAGCGGCCCGAGGGGGCCGAGTCGATGCGGGTGGGGCGGCGCGGCGGCTCGTACCGGTCGTCGGCATAGGAGTCGTCGCCGTAGTCCTCGCGGCGGGCGACGGTGTATCCGGGCTGGTAGGGAGCCTTGTAGGTGGGCTCGGGATAGCCGGGCTCGTCGTCGTAGCGCTCGTCGGTGAAACGGGACCGACCGGTGGGCTCGTATCGCGGCTCGGCATAGTCCCTGGTTCGGCGCGAACGCTCCTCCACACCCCGGGGTCCGCGGTCGTCGACGTAATCGTCTTCGTATTCCTCGAGCGGAACCATGCCGAAGTACGCCTTGAACCTGTGCAGCGTGCTCATGCTTCCACCTCGCTGACGCTCGGCTCCAGCACGAGCACGCTCGTGGCTGCGCTTTCTCCCCGCTCGCTGCGCTCGCTCATCGCCTCCACCTCGCTGACGCTCGGCTCCAGCACGAGCACGCTCGTGGCTGCGCTCTTTCCCCGCTCGCTGCGCTCGCTCATCCTGGTCGACCTTCCTACGGCACCCGGCTGGCCTGGGGTGTTGAAGTCCTGCTCAGTCCTCGTCCGCCACAAGCATATGTTTCGAATGTGACTGATGAGGTTTGTTTGCTATCCCGAGGTTATCGGTCGAGCGCCCATCAAGGCAGTACCGACACGCACGCAGGTGGAACCGTGTCGAATGGCCGTCTCCAAATCTCCCGACATACCGGCCGAAAGCTCCCCTGCCCCGGGATGATCGGCCAGTAGCCGGGCGTGCAGCTGTGCCAGGCGGGCGAATTCCGGCTCCGGATCGGTGTCCAGCGGGGGGATTGCCATCAGGCCTGCCAGCCGCAGATTCTCCGATTCGGCGATTCGGTCGGCGAGCTGTGGTAGATCCGCCGGGGCGACACCGCCGCGACCCGGGTCGCGATCCAGGCTGACCTGGAGCAATACCCGCACCGGCGTGTCGCGCTCACCGGCCTCGCGCGCCGCGGCCACACCCGCGTCCAAAGCATTTGCTAGACGTTCGCTGTCGACCGAGTGAACGGTGTTCGCCCAGCGGGCCACGGACTTGGCCTTGTTTCGCTGCAGCCGCCCGATCATATGCCAGCGTATCTGGGACAGGTGTCCCAAAGTGGCCACTTTCCCGGCGGCCTCCTGCTCGCGCGATTCGCCGAATTCCCGGCGGCCCAGCCCATAGAGGATCTCGATATCCGAGGCCGGAAAGAACTTCGTGACCGGAAGCAACTGTACGGCGGCCGGATCCCGGCCCGCGGCCCGGCAGGCGGCCTCGATCCGGGACAACAGACCGGTCAGCGCACTGGACAGTTCCGCGGTGCGGATTGATTCCGCTGCGGCGGTGCCGGATTCGGCGGTCATAGGAGAACTCCCTGAAATGCGAAACTCATCACGAATACGCCAGAATGCGCGAAATCGGCGAATTGCCGGTGCCCGAACGCGAATCTCGGGAAGATCACGCGGCCGAACCTTCGGAATCCATCCAGATGACACTGGCGAGTCGACCGGTCGGCGCGCCGCGGCGATGACTGAACAACGTCTTGTCCTCGATGGTGCAGCGCGGGTCGACGGCCACCCCGCTCACCCCGGCCGCCTCGAGCTGGCGGCGGATACCCGCGCGCAGGTCCAGGGCGGGCGTGCCCTTGGCCGTGGTGGTCGCGCTGCCCGGCAGATGGGCCTCCACATCGTCGCGCATGGCGGCGGGCACCTCATAGCTCCGCCCGCCCGCGGCCGGACCCAGGAAGGCGCCGATGCGTTCGGGCCGGGCACCGACGGAGATCATCGCCTCGAGCACCCGGGGCACGATCCCGATGCGCGCGCCCACCCGCCCGGCGTGCACCGCCGCGATCACACCCGCCTCGTCGTCGGACAGCAGAATCGGCACGCAGTCCGCGGTCAGCACCACCAGAGCCAGATTCGGCACGGTGGTGACGAGCGCATCGGTCACCGGCACCGGCTCCTCACGCGGCCCGTCCACGATGGCCACCGACCGCCCGTGCACCTGCTCCATCCACACCAGCCGCCCGGCCGCCAACCCGATCCCCTCGGCCAGCCGTAACCGATTGCGCCGCACCGCCTCCGGATCATCGCCGACATGGTCCCCGAGATTGAACGAGTCATAAGGCGCTTTAGAAGACCCACCCGCCCTAGTAGTAGTGACTCGCCGCACGCGAACCGAAGTAACCGTCATACCCCCGAGGTTAATAGCCTCCCGGAGGCACCCCCACCACTCTCACCTCGCGACCACCCCCGAACGCCGCACCCTTTCCCGCGCTTCGCACCCGCTGTAACCGCCCACAAGGGGTGCGAAGGCCCCGAAAGGGTGCGGCGTTGGGGTCTACTCGCCGCACCCTCTCTCGCGCTTCGCACCCGCTATAGCCGCCCACAAGGGGTGCGAAGGCCCCGAAAGGGTGCGGCGTTGGGGCTACTCGCACTTCGCACCCCTTCTCGCGCTTCGCACCCGCTATGGCCGCCCACAGTGGGTGCGAAGTGCGGGAGAGGGTGCGAAGTTCAGGGGCATACGGAAGCACCCGCTCCGGGGGAGCGGGTGCTTGGGGGGTGGGTGGGTCAGCGGCGCATGAAGGACGGCACGTCGACGTCGTCGTCGGAGTCCTCGTCGGGGGGCTGGATGTGGGAGCGGCTGTTGGTGTTGATCGTGGGCTCGGTGGGGGTGCGGGGCTGGCCGTAGTTCGGGGCCGGGCCGCGTTCGACCGCAGTCGCCGGGGCGGGCTGGGCCGATTCGGTGGGGCGGGGTTCGGGGGCCGGAGTTGTGGTGGTGCGGCCCAGTTCGCCGGTGCGGGATGTACCGAGACCGGGATTCGCCCGTTCGATGCGGCGGGCGGGGGTGCCGCCGTCGAATCCGGCGGCGATGACCGTGACGCGCACCTCGTCGCCGAGCGAATCGTCGATGACCGTGCCGAAGATGATGTTGGCCTCGATATGCGCGGCCTCCTGCACCAGCGAGGCGGCCTCGTTGATCTCGAACAGGCCGAGGTCCGAACCGCCCGCGATCGACAGCAGCACGCCGTGGGCGCCGTCCATGGACGCCTCGAGCAGCGGCGAATTGATCGCCGACTCGGCCGCTTTCACCGAACGGCCCTCACCGCGCGCCGAGCCGATACCCATCAGCGCCGATCCGGCGCCGGACATCACGCTCTTGACGTCGGCGAAGTCGACGTTGATCAGACCCGGCGTGGTGATCAGATCGGTGATGCCCTGAACACCGTTGAGCAGCACCTCATCCGCCGAACGGAAGGCGTCCATCAGGCTCACGGCCGCATCGCCGAGCTGCAGCAGCCGATCGTTCGGGATCACGATCAGCGTGTCGCAGGACTCGCGCAGGCCCTGGATGCCCGCCTCGGCCTGGTTGCTGCGGCGCTTGCCCTCGAAGGAGAACGGCCGCGTCACCACACCTATGGTCAGCGCGCCCAGTTTGCGGGCGATACTGGCGACCACGGGCGCACCACCGGTTCCGGTGCCACCGCCCTCGCCGGCGGTCACGAAGACCATATCGGCGCCCTTGAGCACCTCTTCGATCTCGTCCTTGTGGTCCTCGGCGGCCTTGCGGCCCACTTCGGGGTCCGCGCCGGCGCCGAGGCCCCGGGTGAGTTCGCGGCCGACATCGAGTTTGACGTCCGCATCACTCATCAGCAGTGCCTGTGCGTCGGTATTGACCGCGATGAACTCGACTCCCTTGAGTCCCTGTTCGATCATCCGGTTGACGGCATTCACGCCGCCGCCGCCGATACCGACGACCTTGATCACGGCAAGGTAGTTATGCGGGGGCGTCATGGGCTCTCGCCTTCCTTAGATCTAAAGTCTGTCGTTTCGGATTCTCGGCAGAGCGCCTGGTGGGGTGAGTAAACCCGGGCTTTCGCCCGGACAAACCCTGAACCTCAACCATAGGGTTAGCGTTATGTCAAGTATCCGACTGTTGCGGAACGCTATTCGCACCGGCCGCAATAGGCGCGCAGGCGCGCCGAAACGAGCGACAGAATCTTGTGTGATCCGTCTCGTCCGAGCCCGCCCCGAATCGTATCGCGAACGGCCGTCCCCGGTGCGGGGAATCGTTCCTCTGCACCCTCGGCCGATTCGGTGAGCACCGAAAACGCCGTGGGCACAACGGGTGTCACTTACCTTACCGTCACCAGATCCGGACTCGAAACGTCGAATACCGTTCCGGGACGGGTCAGCACGGGTAGCACGACCGCCGCCTTGCGCCCGGAATCACCCGGACCACCCCACACTACTGTGCGTCCGTCGGTCAGGGTCAGAGCGATATCCGAAACCGTCCGCGCCACAACCTCTCCCACCTGCGGTCGCAGGGCCGCGGGCACGGAGGCCAGGACCGCGACGGCCGCGCGGGTGACCGGATCGTTACTGCCCGGATGATCGGTGGTGAGTTTCGGCACCCCCGGGGGCGGCGGCTCGATGGCGAATTCGACGCTATCGCCGTCGAGCAGATGCGCGCCCTCCGGACCGTCGAAGAACAGCACCGGTGTCCGCTCGTCGACGGTCACCCGGACCGTCGCCGGAAACACCCGCTGCACCCGCGCCGAGCGCACCTTCGGCAACCCGGCCACGCGCTGGGCGACCGCATCGGTGTCGATGCGCAGCATGGAGATGCCCTCCGGAATCCGCAGCACCTCGCGCACCTGCTCCTCGGGCACCGCACGCAGCCCCCGGATCTCGACCGTGCGCACCGACAACACCGGAGTGAACCATGCCACGCCCGCCACCAGCACCAGCACCACCACAACGATCAACGACCACAGCGCGATTCGCCGCCGCAGCGCCGGGGGATGCGTCTCATCCCGACGGGTACGCCGGAATCGCCCCCGCCCGTGGGACTTCCGGGCCGCGCCGCGACCCTGTGCGGAGCGAACGTCGGAATCGTCGACCTCGACGTCGACCGACTCGTCGGCGCGATGCCCCTGTCCCCCACGGATTCTCATACCGACCGCTCACTCCGGTGCAGCACACTCACCTCCCGACCGGCGGGCGGACCCGCAGACCGTCCAGGATCTGGCCGCCGAGCATGGTGACGTCGCCCGCGCCCATGATGATCACCACATCGCCCGGGCGGGCCAGGCCCGCGACCTGGCGGCCCACCCGGGACATATCCGGTTGGTAGTGCACGGGTTTGGTGACGGACTGGGCGACCAGGGCGCCGTTGACGCCGGGCAGCGGCTTCTCGCGGGCGCCGTAGACATCGAGCACGACGACCTCATCGGCCAGCGACAGTGCGGTGCCGAACTCGGTGGCGAAAGCGGCTGTGCGGCTGTACAAGTGGGGCTGGAACACCACGATCACCCGGCCCTGGCGCGAGCGCGCCCCGTCGGCCGCCTCCTGGCGGACCAGTTCGGCGGCGGCCCCGAGCACGGCCGTCACCTCGGTCGGGTGGTGGGCGTAATCGTCGAACACCCGCACGCCGTTCTCGCGGCCGACGAACTGGAACCGGCGATGTACGCCGCCGAAACCCTCCAGGCCCTGCAGGATCTCGTCCAGATCCGCCCCGGCGTCGCGCGCGGCCAGCAGCGCGCCGAGCGCGTTGAGCGCCATATGCCGCCCGGGCACCGACAGCCGCAGCGTGCGCGGCCCGGACTCGTCGGTCAGCTGCAGCGTGACCACCCCGCCGACATCGCGCGGGGTCCAGGCCAGCAACCGAACCCCGACCGGGACCGGCGCGTCGGCCAGTTCGCCCGAGCCGTAGCCCAGTACGCGAATATCCAGTTCCCCAGCCGCGATTCGGTCCGCCACCCGCTGCGCGAGCGCCCGTGAACCCGGATCGTCCAGGCATACCACCAGCAGTCCGCCCGGCGTCAGCCGCGCCGCGAAATCGTCGAAGACCTGGACATAGGCCTCGACCGAACCGTAGAAGTCCAGATGATCGGATTCGATATTGGTGACGACCGCGACATCCGGATCGTATTGCAGCAGCGAACCATCGGATTCGTCCGCCTCGGCGACGAAGTAGTCGCCGGTGCCGTGATGGGCGTTGGTGCCCGCCTCGTTGAGTTCACCGCCGACGGCGAAGGACGGATCGAATCCGCAATGCTGCAGCGAGACCACCAGCATCGAGGTGGTCGAGGTCTTGCCGTGTGTGCCCGACACCAGCAGTGTGCGATGGCCGCGCATGAGTTCGGCCAGCACCGCCGGGCGCAGCAGCACCGGCACACCGCGCCGATTCGCCTCCACCAGTTCGGGATTGGTCTTCGGGATCGCGGCATAGGTCGTGACCACGGCGGTGGGCCCACCGGGCAGCAGATCCAGCGCAGAGGCGTCGTGCCCGATGCGGACCTGGGCGCCCCGGGCGCGCAGTGCCAGCACCCCGCGGCTCTCCTTGGCATCGGAACCCGATACCGCGCCGCCGCGCGAGAGCAGAATGCGCGCGATGCCCGACATCCCGGCCCCGCCGATGCCGATCATATGCACCCGCCGCAACAGCGGTGGCAGCTCCGAATGCCCGCGCGGCTCGTTCGTTCCCGTCATCGGCCAGCCACCTCCACCACGATCCGCGCCACCTCGTCGGCGGCGTCCCGATGCCCCGCACCCGCCGCGGCCGTCCCCATGGCCGACAGTCGCGATGGGTCGGTGAGCAGCGGAATCACCTTATCGATCACATACTTCGGAGTCAGTTCCGCATCCGGCACGATCGTGCCGCCACCCTTGGCCACGATCGGGCGGGCGTTGAGCTCCTGTTCGCCGTTACCGTGCGGCAGCGGCACATAGAAGGCGGGCAGCCCGACCGCGGACACCTCGGCCACGGTCATCGCGCCCGAGCGGCATACGGCCGCATCGGCCGCGGCGTAGGCCAGATCCATCCGCGAGAGATACGGCACCGCCACATATCTCGCCGCGCCGTCGGGATCCACCCCGGAGGTCTCAACGGTGTTCTTCGGTCCGTGCGCGTGCAGTACCGACACACCGGCCGCCGTCAGCTGCGCCGCAGCCGCGGAGACCGCCTCGTTGAGCCGCCGCGCGCCCTGCGAACCGCCGAACACCAGCAGGACCGGACCGTCGGCGGGCAGGCCGAAATGCTTCCGCGCCTGGGCCCGCAGGCCCGCCCGGTCCAGCGTCGAAATCGCCTCGCGCACCGGAATTCCCACCAGTTCCGCCTCGGCACGGCCGCGCGCGTGCACGCCCGAATCCGGCACGGCCGCCAGCACCCGCGCGGCGCGCCGCGCGCCGACCTTGTTGGCGATACCGGCCTTCGCATTCGCCTCGTGCACCACCACCGGCACCGCGCGCCGCCCCCGCAAGCCACGACCCGCGGCCAGATAGGCGGGCAGCGCCACATAGCCGCCGAAGCCGACGATCACATCGGCCTGAACCGTATCGATCACCTCGCGCGCCCGCGTCATCGACGCCCGCACCCGGCCGGGCAACCGCAGCAGATCCGCGGACGGCTTGCGCGGCAAGGGCACCGGCGGAATCAGTTCCAGCGGATACCCCCGCTCGGGGACCAGCGTGGTCTCCAGGCCGCGCCCGGTGCCCAGTGCGGTGATCCGGATCGATGGATCGAGCCGGCGCAGCGCATCGGCGACTGCCATGGCCGGTTCGATATGTCCGGCCGTGCCGCCGCCGGCGACGATCACCGAAAGCGCCCGTCCCCCGGCCTGTTTCGTGCCTCCGGAGCTGTCGCTTCCGCCGCTCGTCACCTCGGATTACCCCGTTCTCTCGCATGATTGATCGGATACGTCGGCTCCCACGCCCGCGTGGTGCGCCACGACATCGTGCTACGGCTCTCGCCGCGACTCGGATCGCCGCGCCCGGCCGTACCGGCGCGTCGGCGCGCCGAATCCGAATCTATCGACCGCCGCGACGGCGCGTCGCCACCACCCCGCCGTCGGACCGGGGGCAGCTCCCGGCGCGGGGGTGCCGCGCGCAGGCCGCCGCGCGCCCGCGCGGCCTGGGCCTTACTCGGCGAATACACCTCGGGCTTGGGCAGCCGCAGCAGCCTGCTGAAGCGACCGTCCTGTCCGGCATGCAGCGCGGCCACGGCCTCCGGTTCGTGCCGCGCGGCGCTCGCGATGAGCCCGAACATGAACAGCGTGATCGCCAGCGACGAACCGCCCGCCGACACCAGCGGCAGCTGCAGACCGGTCACCGGCAGCAGGCCGACCACATAGCCCATGTTGATCAGCGCCTGTCCGGTCACCCAGACCGTCGCGGTCGCGGTCATCAGGCGCAGGAACGGATCCACCGACCGGCTGGCGATCCGCAGCCCGGTATAGACGAACAGCGCGAAAAGCCCGAGCACCAGGGCACATCCGAGGAAGCCCAGCTCCTCGCCGATGATGGCGAAGATGAAGTCGTTGTGCGCGTTGGGCAGATAGCTCCATTTGGCCCGGCTCTGTCCCAGCCCGCGCCCCCAGATACCGCCGTCGGCCAGCGAGAACAGCGCCTGGCGCGCCTGATAACCGATACCCTGCGGATCCTGACTGGAATCGAAGAACGCGCGCATGCGATCGGAGCGATATCCGGCGGTCAACGCCAGAATGCCCGCGGCCACCGCACCGGACACACCGATCGTCACGAACAGCCGCACCGGCAGCCCGCCGAACCACAGCAGCGCCGCCAGCACCAGGCCGACCGCGATCGTGGTGGACAGGTTGGGCTCCAGCACGATCAGCAGACACACCAGCAGCCCGGCAGGCACCAGCGGCATGAGAATCTCCCGGTAGGAAGACTTCTCGGTCCGCCGCGCCGCCAGCAGATGCGCGCCCCACACGATCAGGGTGACCTTCACGATCTCCGACGGCTGGATCGAGACGAAGCCCAGATCGAACCACCGCCGCGAGCCCTGCACCCGCGATCCGATGCCGGGGATCAGCACCAGCATCAGCGCCAGCACCGAGATCGCGAATACCGGAAACGAGAGCCGCCGCAGCATGCGCAGCGGAATCCGCAGCGCCACATAGAACAGCACCACACCCAGCGCCGCGAACGCCGCCTGCTGGATGAACAGCACATACGCGGATCCGTCGGCCGAATACGCCTCGACGCTCGACGCCGACAGCACCATCACCAGCCCGAGCGTGGTGAGCAGGGTGGCGATGGTGACCACCAGGTGGAAGTCCGCGAACGGGCGCGCGAGCCAGGCACCGAACCAGGTGCCGGAGGGCTTGCGCGCCGATGTCACTGCTGGCTCCCGATATCTCCCTCGTCGAGCGCCTGCACCGCCGCGACGAAACTGCGTCCCCGGTGGGTGTAGTCGGCGAACATGTCCAGCGACGCCGCAGACGGGGCCAGCAGCACCGTGTCACCGCGGCGCGCATATCCGGCGGCGATGCGGACCGCGCGAGCCATCACCGCGTCCGCGCTATCGATCTCGGACGAGAACTCCGCACCCATCCCAGCATCGTCACCCGAACCGAGCTCGACGACGGGGACATCGGGCGCGTGTCGCGCCACTGTCGCGGCGAATACCGATGCGTCCTGGCCCAACAGCACGACCGCCACGAGCCGGTCGGCGATCTCCTCGACCAGATCGTCGATATGCGCGCCCTTGAGCTGACCGCCCGCGATCCAGACCACCTGCTGATGGGCCAGGATCGAGGTGCGGGTGGCGTGCGGATTGGTGGCCTTGGAATCGTCGACGAATTCCACGCCCGACAGTTCGCGCACGAAGGCCGCGCGATGCGGGCCCACCTTGTGCTCCTGTAGGCCCTCCTTGACGAATTGCGGTGCCACGTCGATGGATCGGGTCAGCGCCGCCGCGGCGAGGGCGTCGGCGACACCGGCCGGGCCGGGCGGGCTGATATCGCCCACCTCGGCCAGGATCGCGGCCTTGGTGAAGGCGCGGTCGAGCAGTTTGCCGTCGACCACGCCGAGTTCACCGTCGGCAGGCACGCCGATGCGGAAGCCGACCGTGCGGCGCGCCTTGGACTTTCGCGCCAGCGCCGCGGCCACCGGATCGTCCAGGCCGACCACGCCGACCCGACCGGTCAGCGCGCGCGCCTTCGCGGCGGCGTAGGCGTCCAGGCCACCGTGCCAATCCAGATGATCCTCGGCCACATTCAGCACCACACCCGCCTCCGGGCGCACCGAAGGCGCCCAGTGCAGCTGGAACGACGACAGCTCCACGGCCAGGATCTGCGGACCCGGATTGCGCCGCAGCGCATCCAGGATCGGCAGTCCGATATTGCCGCAGGCGACGCTGGGGATGCCGGCCGCGCGCAGGATGGCGTGCGTCATCTGGGTGGTGGTGGTCTTGCCGTTGGTTCCGGTGATCACCAGCCACTTGCGGACCGGGCCGTACAGGCGCGCCTGATCCACCCACCAGGCGAATTCGACGTCGCCCCAGACCGGAACGCCCTCGGTGACCGCCGAGACCAGTACCGGCGAGTCCGGCCGCCAGCCCGGGCTGGTGATCACCAGCGCGAACCGGTCCAGTGCGCCGGGCTCGAGCAGTTCGTCGCCGGTCGCGGTGACCAGGCCCAGTTCGGCGGCCTCGGCCATCGCCTTCTCACCGGCGTCGGTGACCACCGGACGGGCGCCGATATCGCGGAGCGGCTCGATCAGCGAGCGTCCGGACACCCCCCATCCCGCGACGAGAACGTCACGGCCACGCAGAAATTCGAGCATGGGCCCTGGAGAACGCAAGGCCCGCGGATTATGTTCGACCATCGCTGCTGTTACCCGACCTGAGAGAGGTATTCGCTGTAGAACAAGCCCAGTCCGACCGCCGAAGCGATGCCGGCCAGCAACCAGAACCTGATGATCACCGTAGTCTCGGCCCATTTACTGAGTTCGAAGTGGTGGTGGAACGGCGCCATCTTGAACAACCGATTGCGCGTGGTCCGGAAGACCGCCACCTGCAACACCACCGACACGGTCTCGGCGACGAACAGCGCGCCGATCACGATCATCAGCAGTTCGGTGCGGGTGGTGATCGACAGCCCGGCGATCAGGCCGCCCAGGGCCAGCGAGCCGGTGTCACCCATGAAGATCTTCGCCGGAGCCGCGTTCCACCACAGGAATCCGACACACGCCGCAGCGCCCGCCGCGCATACCAGTGCGAGATCCAGCGGATCGCGCACGTTGTAGCAGCCGGCCTCGGCCTTGACCTCGCAGGCGTGGTAGTACTGCCAGAACGTGATGATCACGTAGGCGCCCAGCACCAGGCTCATCGAGCCGGCGGCCAGGCCGTCCAGCCCATCGGTCAGATTCACCGCATTCGACCACGCGACCACGACCAGGCAGACGAAGGCCAGGAAGATGATCACGCTCATCGACACGGTGTTGATATCCCGCACATAGGACAGATGCCGGCTGGCCGGGGTCCGCGCGCCCGCGCCCGGGAACTGCAGTGCCAGCACGCCGAAGACGATCGCCGAGGTCAGCTGGCCGATGTACTTACCCGCGGCCGTCAGGCCGAGGTTGCGCTGCTTGCGGATCTTGATGAAGTCGTCGACGAAGCCGACCGCGCCCAGCGAGGTGGCCAGGCCCAGCACCAGCAGCGCCGAGACCGAGGGTCCCTCGGCGCGATAGCCGATGCCGATCAGATGCGAGCCCAGATATCCGGCCCACATGCCGATCAGGATGGCCACACCGCCCATGGTCGGGGTGCCGCGCTTGGCCTTATGGCTCTCGGGTCCGTCGATGCGGATCTCCTGGCCGAAGCCGCGCCGGGCGAACATGCGAATCAGCAACGGCGTCAACAGGATCGACACCGCCAGTGCGATACCCGCCGCGAACAGGATCTGTCTCATCGTGCGGCCTCCGTTCCGGTCAGGTGCTGGGCGACCGCCCACAGACCGATGGAGTTCGATGCCTTGACCAACACCACATCACCCGCCGCGATCTCGTTGTCCAGCAAGGCGATCGCCGCGTCGATATCGGGGACGAGCACCGATTCCTCGCCCCACGATCCCTCCATGACCGCACCCTGATGCATACCGTGCGACGGGCGGCCGGTGCCGATCACGATCAGCCGGTCCACATCCAGCCGCACGGCCAGGCGACCGATGCGGTCGTGTTCGATCACCGATTCCTCGCCCAGTTCGGCCATCTCGCCGAGCACCGCCCAGCTGCGCCGGGGGTGTTCGCCCGCCCTGGACATGGTCACCAGGGCCTTGAGGGCGGCGCGCATGGAATCCGGATTGGCGTTGTAGGAGTCGTTGATGACGGTGACTCCGTCGGCGCGGGTGCGCACGTCCATGCGGTGGGCCGAGGCCACGGTCGCGCTGGACAGGGTACGCGCCACGGTCTCGAGATCCGCGCCGCATTCCAGTGCCACCGCGGCGGCGGCGAGTGCGTTGCCCACCTGATGCTCGCCGTGTACGGCGAGGCGGACCTCGGCGTGGGAACCCTTGGCCGACAACGTGAATCGCGCGCGGGCGGCCTCGTCGAGAGTGATATCGGTGGCGCGCACATCGGCGGAGGCGGCCTGGCCGACCGTCACCACGCGGGCGGCGGTACGCGAGGCCATCGCCGCGACATTCGAATCGTCGGCATTGAGCACCGCGACGCCGTCGACCGGAAGCGCCTCCACCAGTTCACCTTTGGCCTGCGCGATGGCCTCGCGACTGCCGAACTCGCCCAGATGCGCGGTGCCGACATTGAGCACCACGCCGACGCTCGGCGGCGCGATCTCGGTGAGCGCCTTGATATGTCCGTGTCCGCGGGCCGACAGCTCGAGCACCAGGAAGCGGGTCTCGGCGGTCGCGCGCAGCGCGGTCCAGGGATGTCCGATCTCGTTGTTGAACGAGCCGGGCGGGGCGACGACCGGTCCCAGCGGCGCCAGCACCGACGCCAGCAGATCCTTGGTCGAGGTCTTCCCGGAGGATCCGGTGATCCCGACGACGGTCAGCCCGTTCGCGGCGACCAGCCGATCCACCACGGCCCGAGCCAGTTTCGCGAGCGCGGCCAGGACCGCCGCACCCGAACCGTCGGTATCGTGCGCCAGGGCGTAACTCTGCCCGGAGCCCCCTGGTCTCCCGGCACGCTCCGAGCCCTCTCCTTGTTCCCCGGCACGCTCCGAACCCTCCAGTTCCCCGGCACGCTCCGAACCCTCCAGTTCCCCGGCACGCTCCGAACCCTCCAGTTCCCCGGCACGCTTTTCGCCGGGGAAGGGCTCCACCACGATCGCGGGGACACCCACCGGCCGGGCCGCCAGGACGGCCACCGCACCGGCCGCTACCGCGGCCGCGGCGTAGTCGTGGCCGTCGACGTGTTCGCCCGGCAGGGCCAGGAACAGGCCGCCGGATTCGATTCGGCGCGAATCGAATTCGACCGCGCCGGTCACCGTCACCGCGGGGTCGGACACATCGTGCAGCGTCCCGCCGACGAGGTCCGCGATCTCCCGCAGGGTCATCTCGATCATGAAACCGTCAGGTCCTTCGTCTTTCGAGAGAGGGCCTCCGCCAGCACCTCGCGGTCGTCGAACGGATACTTCACACCCGCAATCTCCTGCCCCGTCTCGTGTCCCTTGCCGGCCACCAGCACCACATCGCCGGGCTGGGCCCAGTCGACGGCGGCGGCGATGGCATCCGCGCGATCACCGATCTCGGCGACCTCGCCGCGTTCGGCCTCCGCGATGCCCAGCGCGCCCGCGCTGACCGCCGACCGAATGGCCGCCGGATCCTCGCTGCGCGGATTGTCATCGGTGATGATCACCAGGTCGGCGCCGCGCGCGGCGGTCGCGCCCATCAGCGGGCGCTTACCGGAGTCACGGTCACCGCCCGCGCCGACCACCACCGCCAGCCGTCCGCCCGTCTCCTTCAGCAGCTCCCGCAGCGTGGCGATCACCGATTCGACGGCCGCGGGCTTATGCGCGTAATCGACGACGGCCAGGAAGTCCTGGCCGCGATCGACCCGCTGCATCCGGCCCGGCACGTCGACCTCGGCCAGCGCCGCGGCCGCGGTCGAGGCGGGCACGCCCGCCACCGCGCAGACGGCCACCGCCAGCAGGCCGTTGGCGATGTTGTAGCCACCCGGAAGCCGCAGGCGCACATCGACTTTCGTCTCCGGCCCGATCGCGCTGAACTCCTGTCCGCCGCCCGGCAGCGAGGCGACCTGGCCGACCGACCAGTCCGGCTCGGCCTCCCCGGTCGGGCTCGGCTCGGTCGCGACGGTGACCACCGTGGTGCGGCCGCCGATCTCACGGACCAGCCGCCGACCCCAGGCATCGTCGACGCAGACGACGCTGGTGCGCGCCGCGACCGGCGACTCCGGTTCGAACAGCCGCCGCTTGGCCGCGAAGTAGTCCTCGAAGTCGGCGTGGAAGTCCAGATGATCCTGCGACAGATTCGTGAACGCACCCACCGCGAAACGCACGCCGTCCACCCGGCCCAGCGCGAGCGCATGGCTGGACACCTCCATCACCACCGCCCGCACGCCCTGCTCGACCATCAGCGCGAACATCGCGTGCAGCTGCGGCGCCTCGGGAGTGGTCAGCGCGCTGGGCACCCGTCGCCCGCCGATACGGGTCTCGATGGTCCCGATCAGGGCGGTCGACTCGCCGCCCGCGGCCAGACCGGCCTCGATCAGATACGAGGTGGTGGTCTTGCCGGAGGTGCCGGTGATGCCGATCACCCGCAGCCGCTCCGACGGATTGCCGTAGGCGATCGCCGAGATCTCGCCCAGCACCCCGCGCGGATCGTCGTGCACCAGTACGGGAACGTCCAGATCGCCGATCAGCTCCACCCCGGCCTGGTCGGTGAGCACGGCCACCGCACCCCGCTCGACGGCGTCGCTGGCGAATCGCGCGCCGTGCGCATGCACACCCGCCAATCCGGCGAACAGGTCCCCGGGTTGTACGGCGGTGGAACGCTGCTCGACGCCGGTGATGGTGACATCGCCGATTTCGCCTGCGCTCGGGTGAATACCCGTGCGCTCGACGAGGGTCCGCAGCGCTGTGGTCGGCGGTACGGCCGGACGCAGCACCTGCGGGCTGGGCTGCACGGGCACGAAGCTCCTTTCGGTGGACGACGGTTCCGGGTTCAACGGTTCCGGCAAAATCGAATTCGGATCGACGTGTCAGGTTACCGACGACCGATCACGGCCGGGCAACGCGGCTCGGAGAATCGCCGTCGGCACCGATCGGGCCTGATGGTCGCACCCGTTCAATCGGCCTGCAACACCAGGCGCGGCGCGGGCGGCGACGGCGGAATCCGATCGCGCTGCAGGGCCCACGACGCGATGTTGTGGAACAGCGGGGCCGCGGACTGTCCGCCGCTGCCGTCGGAGCTGCGCAGCGGGGCGTCCATCATGATCCCGACGACGTAGCGCGGATTGTCGGCGGGCGCGATGCCGGCGAAGGTGATCCAGTAGCGATCGTTGGAGTAGCAGCGGCATGACCTGTCGATCTGCTGGGCCGTGCCGGTCTTGCCGGCGATCTGATAGCCGTCGACGGCGGCCGGGGTGCCGGTGCCGGTCTGGCCGGAGTTCATCGGATCGCGCTGCACGACGGATTCGAACATCGACCGCAGTGTGCGGGCCGTTTGCGGACTGACCACCCGCACGCCGTCCGGCTGCGGTTCCTCGGTGCGATGACCCTTCGGGCCGATCGTATCCTTGACGATCCGCGGGGGGACTCGCACGCCGTCGTTGGCGATGGCCTGATACATCCCGGTCATCTGCAACAGGGTCATCGAAAGACCCTGTCCGATAGGCAGATTGGCGAAGGTCGAGCCGGACCACTGATCCCGCGGCGGCACGATGCCCGCGCTCTCGCCCGGCAGGCCGACGCCGGTGCGCTGGCCGAGTCCGAAGCGCCGCAGCATATCGGCATAGCGGTCCTCGCCGACGCGCTGGGCGAGCATGAGTGTGCCGACGTTCGAGGAGTGGCCGAAGATGCCGGTCGCGGTGAACGGCACCGTGCCGTGCGTCCACGCGTCGCTGACGTCCACACCACCCATATGGATGCTGCCGGGCACCTGCAGCACCTCGTTCGGATTGGTCAGACCGTATTCGATGGCCGCGGAGGCGGTCACGATCTTGTTGACCGAACCGGGTTCGAAGGCGTCGGTGACCGAACGGTTGCCCATTTGATTCGGATCCCACCGCGCGGGTCCGAGATCCGGATTGAAGGTGTTGTCGTTGGCCATGGCCAGCACCTGGGCGGTTTTCGCGTCGAGCACGACCGCCGACACGTCCTCCGCGCCCGAAGCCTCCTTGGCCTGCTGCACCTGCTGCTGCACGTAGTACTGCAGATCGGAGTCGAGGGTCAGCTCGATCGTGGAACCGTCCACGGCGGTCTGGCGGTCGCGTTCGCTGCCCGGGATGACCGCGCCGTCGGAACCCTTGTCGTAGGTGTGCGAGCCGTCGGTGCCGGCCAGCACCGAATCCAGCGATGACTCCAGGCCACGCACGCCGTGGCTGTCCCAGCCGGTGGCGCCGATGACGTTGGCGGCCAGCGATCCGCCCGGATGCACACGCGACGGCTCGTCGTCGGCGCCGACCTCCGGGAACTGCTCGCGGATATCGCTCGCCACCCGGGCGTCGACATTGCGGGCCAGATAGACGAAGGTGTCATCGCCGCGCAGCTTGGTCAACAGATCGGCCTCGGGCGGCGCGTCCTGCCCGAGCTTGTCGTGAATGGTCTTGGCGATCGCCTTGAGTCGCTCATCGGGATCGGGCGCCTTATTACTCTTGGCACGGGCCGCGGCGAGCTGTTTGCGCACGATAACGGGCTGGAAATGCAGCGATTTGGTCGCGATGCTGAACGCGAACGGCTTACCGTAGCGATCGGTGAGCGGCCCGCGCAGCGCATGATCGGCCTGCCGCACGGTCCGCTGAGTGGCGGCCTCCGCCGACAGCGTCGGCGCGGAAATGGTCTGGATCCACAACAATTGAGCCGCCACCACCAGCAGCGCGATCAACATCACGATCCGCCCTACCCCGAACCGCAGCCGAAAACCACCCCCAGCCTTCGCCCGAGCCTTGGGCCGAGCCGGCGGCCGCGCCGATTTGGCCGCCCGCCGCCGCTGCGGCGCGCTGCTCCGACTCGCCCTCATCCGCCACTCCCATCCGGGGCCCGAGCCGCATGGTGCGCGAGATCGGCTGCGGCACCGAATGATTCGAGCACGGCGGGCTCGAAGGCCATCGGTCGATCGTGTTGCGACGCTCGGATTCGGCTTGCCGTCATTGGCCGCCGCCGTCCTGGGGGTCGGACCTGGTCGGGGCCGCCT
Organism: Nocardia sp. NPDC051570; assembly: GCF_044454005.1. Lineage (NCBI taxonomy): Bacteria > Bacillati > Actinomycetota > Actinomycetes > Mycobacteriales > Nocardiaceae > Nocardia > Nocardia sp. NPDC051570. Next base: position 138,708 of record NZ_JBITDI010000014.1, read on the forward strand.
GTGATGGGGCGGCGGGGGCCACGGTGTCGAGTGGGGCGGTCGCGGCGGCGGGAGTTTGGGGCCCGGGGGCCGGTGGGGCCGGATCGGCGGGGGGCGCGGGTGCCGGGGGCTGCGGTGCGGCCGGAGGCACGGGTGTGGCCGGGCCTTGGGCCGCGGCGGGCTGCGGTTGTCCCGGGGCGGTCGCGGGTTGCGGGCCTGCCGCAGCGGGGATCTGGCCGGGGGTCGGGGGCGCCGGGGCCTGGGCCGCGGCGTTCGGATTCGGCTGACCTGCGGGCGCGTTCTGTGCGGGCTTCGGCTGTGTGACCACCGGGACCACGTGTTCGCCCTTGGCCTGGTTCAGGTTCGGGGCGGGCGGGGGCACGGCCGAGGGCGCGGGGTTCAGCGGTGGGACCGGGGGGCCGTCGGCCGGGGTCTCCTTGCCGATGACCGTCACCGAACCGTCCGGGGCGACGATCAGCCGGACCGGATCCTTGGCAGGGATCATGCCGAGTTCGCGGGCACGGTTGGCCAATTCGGGCGCCGAATCCGCGGCCGCGACCTCGCGCTGCAGGGCATCGCGCTCATCACCCAGCTGCCGATTGAGGCGGCGGGAGTCGCCGAGCTGATAGCTGTCCTCGGCGGCACGGGTGGTGAGCAGCAGGGTCAGGGCCAGGCCGCATCCGAGCAGGGCGATGATGCCCACGACGAAGGGGAGCCGGCCGGTCATGGCCGACGCGGTCCGCCCGGGCAGCGGTGCGAGATCGTCGCGCCCTTGGGTGCGACTGCGGCGGCGCGCGTAGGCCCGTTGGGCCGCACCGGATTTCACCCGCTCGGCGGATTCGGCCCGCCGCGGCGCCGACTGCCGCTCTGCCGGTTGCGCGGATCGCCGCGACCCCCGGTCCGGTGCGTCCACCCGGGTGCGCACGCTCATGTTCTCGCCTCCCCTACCGTTTCCGACCCCGCCGATCCGCTCATCCGGCCGCCTCGATCCGTTCCGCCGCACGCATCCGCACCGGTGTGGCGCGCGGATTCTCGGCGATCTCCTGTTCGGTCGCCTTCTCCGCGCCGCGGGTCAGCATCTTGAATTCCGGTCCCATGCCGGGCAGTTCGACCGGCAGATCGACCGGACTCCGCGAGGTCGACCGCGGCGCGAACAGCTGTTTGACCAGCTTGTCCTCCAGTGACTGATAGGACATGACCACGATCCGGCCGCCGACCTCGAGCGCGTCGAGCGCGGCGGGCAGCGCGGCCTCGAGCGATTCCAGCTCGCGATTGACCTCGATGCGCAACGCCTGGAACGTGCGCTTGGCCGGATGGCCGCCGGTGCGCCGGGTGGCGGCCGGGATGGCGTCGTAGAGCAGCTCCACCAATTCGCCACTGGTGGTGAACGGCTTACGGTCGCGGCGGCGCAGGATCTCGCTCGCGATGCGCCCGGCGAACCGCTCCTCGCCGTAGGTCTTCAGGATTCGGGCCAGATCGCCGTGGCTATAGGTATTGAGCACATCGGCCGCGGTCGGCCCGCTCGTCGGGTCCATGCGCATATCCAGCGGCGCGTCGACCGAATACGCGAACCCGCGATCGGCCTCGTCCAGCTGCATCGAGGACACCCCGAGATCCATCAGGATGGCCCGCACGGAATTCACCGCCGGCAGCCCGGCCTCGCCCAGCGCCTCGGCGATGCCGTCATAGCGGGTGTGCACCAGGGTGATTCGATCGGCGAACGGCGCCAGCCGCACACCCGCCAGCTTCAGCGCCTCGGTGTCGCGGTCCAGGCCGACCAGCCTGATCGTCGGATAGGTGCGTAAGAAGTGTTCGGCATGGCCGCCGAGGCCCAGCGTCGCATCGATCAGGACGCCGCCGGAAGTCAGTGCGGGACCGAGGATCTCGTCGGCTCGCCGCAGCAGAACCGGAACATGGCGCGGACCGGGGTCTTCATGATTCAACCTCGACCTCCCGGATCCTGGGCTGATGGACTCTCACGTAGGTAGGGGAATGCCCCGTGGTCTCTGACCGAGCGACGGCACCTGGCGTTGGGGAAGTACGTCAGGGTCCGTCGTCGGGCAGAGGCCGCAGGGCATTCGCCTCGTTCGGGGGCTAGAAGATTCCGCCCAGCGACTCGTCTCTGGCCAGCGAGTAATCCTCCTCATGTTCGGCGAGGTAGGAATCCCACGCCTGCTTGTCCCATATCTCGAGGAAGTCGACCGAGCCGATCACCACGCAATCCTTGGACAGGTTCGCGTAGCGGCGGTGTTCGGCCGACAACACGATCCGGCCCTGGGCATCCGGACGCTGCTCGTCGGTCGAGGCGGCCAAGGCACGGACGAAAGCCCTTGCCTGCGGGTTACTTCGCGACGCCGCAGCGGCTCGCCGCGCCAGGGCGGCGAACTCCTCCTTGGGATAGACGGAAAGACTGTGGTCTTGACCCTTCGTGACCATCAACCCTCCCGCCAACTCGTCGCGAAACTTCGCAGGCAACGTCAGTCGCCCCTTGTCGTCCAACCGAGGTGTGTAGGTACCGAGAAACACCGTCTCGACACCTCCCGTTGATCACCCCGTCTGGTCGGCCTCCTTCAGTGCGCGCTCCACATTACCCCACTTTCCCCCACTTTCAATCGAAAGCCGCGGTGATCTCGATCCCCGCGTGGCGGATTTCGCAGGTCATACCAGCTATCACCAGGGTGGGGAGATTTCCCCGAGTTCCCCGACACGCGCAGCCGACACGGCGGGCGACCCGAAAACGCCCAGCAAACCCGCAGATCGCCACCGGTCGCCCGGCGCCGTGGGGACGGGTGGGGGGATCGTGTGGGGGACGGTGGGGCGTTCTGGAGAGGGTCGAAGAAGGGCTCGCGAAACAAAACGACACGCCGTGCATCGCACGGCGTGTCGTTTTGGCCTATGAACTTGTGGCGCGCCGCCGAACCCCTCGGGGACGGCGGGTGGCGCTAGTTGTCGCCCTCGAACCGGCGTCTGAACCGGTCCTCCATACGGGCGGAGAAGCCGCCGCCCGCCTTGCGCTGCTTACCGCGTCCGGCGCTCGCGCCGCCGGGGCTCGGCGCAGCCTCGCCGCGACGGGCCGTGCCCGGCATGGCCGGACCACCCCACAGCAGGAGCACGCCGGCTCCGAACATCACGATGAAACCGAACAGGCTGATGATCGGGAATCCGCCCGGCTTCACCGGCAGGGCGATACCCGCGATGAGTAGAACCAGGCCGAGGACGAACAAAGCCGCCGACTGCAGTCTGCGTCTGCCCGTGGCCGAACGTAGCCGTCCGCCACGAACGGTAGAGGCGAACTTGGGGTCCTCAGCATAGAGAGCGCTCTCGATTTGTTCGAGCATGCGCTGCTCGTGCTCGGAGAGTGGCACGGTACCTCCCCCGGCACTAGGTCGTGGTGGTCGCCTCCGGGTAGGCGACTAGTAGCCGACCTTTGCGGCTACCTGCCACCAATGATACGAGTTCGATGAGCGTGCTACCACCTACTCCACGATGTTCAGGCCGTGCCGTCGTCGAGCCACCCCGAGATCGGGCGCAGCCGGGCCGCCGTGCTGACCACATCCTCCACGTCATGCAGGAATGCTCCTACGCGGGAAGCGAACTCGTCGGCCCTGGCCGCATCGACGGGCCGGTCGAGTCCGGCCTCCAGCGCCGCGCGCGTCTCGGAGTGCGAGCTGAAGTAGTCCGACCACATGACGAATTCCGGTGCGGCCTGCTGCATCAGTACCCACGCGTTGCGCGAACGCGCCCGTGGCGCCCGGTCGGCGCCCGTCAGCGCGAGCACCGCTCCCGCACCGCGCAACGCCGCCAGATAGGCGGTCCGGAACCGTTCCCGCGGATCGGGCTCGGCGGCGGACTGCAGCAGCAGGCCGTCCGCACGATCGAGCAGATTCCCGGCCCGCCCCGGATGGTTCATCCGATCGGTCATGGCGGTTACCTCCACACCCCTCGCATACCGAACAGGTATTCGAATGTCGTTCAGGTGTGAATATAGAGAGGACCACCGACAACTTTTCGCGTCGAACGAGAGCCGCGCCGCCGAGACATGACCGCCGTCAGACCCCACCACACTCCCGCCCCCGTCGTCGTCGACCTCTCGGCCGCCACGCTGCGCGCCCGCCTGCACGACGCCCTGGCGGTGTACGTCGCGGCCATGGGCTATCCGCGCGGCACCGAACATCATCGCGCCCCGATGTGGACCGAGCACACCACCCGCCCCGGCTGGCAGGCCGTCGGGGCCGTATTGCCCGACGACAGCGGGCGATTCGATCTGCGCACCGCACCGCTGGTCGCGATCGCCTACGGCTATCACGGCGCCACGCATCAGTGGTGGCATCAGCAGGTGCACAGCGGTATGCGGCGCTCCGGCTGGCCCGACCACGCGACGCGGGATCTGCTGACGGACTACTTCGAACTGACCGAATTGCATGTGCACCCCAGCGCGCAGGGCCGCGGCATCGGCGAGACGCTGCTGGTGCGGCTGCTGCGCAACCGTCCCGAACAGGCCGCGCTGCTGTCCACCCCGGAGGTGGACCGCGAGGACAACCGGGCCTGGCGGCTGTATCGGCGACAGGGATTCACCGATGTGGTCCGGCATTTCGTCTTCTCCGGCGATACCCGCCGCTTCGCCGTACTGGGCCGGCGGCTGCCGCTGGAAGCGCCGCGATCGTGACGGTGGTGGTCGTCGGATCCGGCCACAACGCGCTGGTCGCCGCCTGTTATCTGGCGCGGGCGGGCGAGCGGGTGGAGGTGCTCGAGCGCGATGAGGTGCTCGGCGGCGCGGTGTCGACGGTCGAACGCTTCCCGGGACATCTGGTCGATCGCGGATCCTCGGCGCACATCATGATCCGGCACACCGGCATCATCGAGGAGCTGGAGCTGGAACGCTTCGGCCTGCGGTATATCGACTGCGACCCTTGGGCTTTCGCGCCCGCACCGGCGGGAACCGACGCCGCGCCGATCGTATTCCACCGCGATCTCGAGCGCACCTGCGCCTCGATCGCCGCGGCGTGCGGCGCCCGCGACGCGGACGCCTACCGGCAATTCGTGCTGATGTGGGGACCGCGCTCGCAGCGGGTCATGCGGGCGTTCGCGGGGCCGTCGCGGCCCGATCGGCTGGTGCGCTCGTTCTGGGGGCTGGACGCCCGCGGCGGCGGCAGCGCGCTCTCGCGCGAATTCCTGCAATCCGGGGATGCCCTGCTCGACGGCTGGTTCGACGATGAGCGGCTCAAGGCGGCGCTGGCCTGGTTCGGCGCGCAGTCCGGCCCCCCGATGTCCGAACCCGGCACCGCGCCGATGGTCGGATTCGCCGCGCTCATGCACACCCTGCCACCGGGCCGCGCGGTCGGCGGCAGCGGCGCGCTGACCGCAGCCCTGGTAGCTCGGCTGCGCGCCGACGGCGGCGTGATCGCGGCCGGTGACGCGGTCACCGAATTGCGCCGCGACGGCGCGGGCTGGCGGGTGCGCACCGCATCGGGGCGAGAGCTGTTCGCGCACACGGTGATCGCGGGGACGCATATCCTGACCACGCTGGAGTTGTTGCGGCACGGCGGATTCGACGCGTCGGTGCTCGACGACTGGCGGCGGCGCATCCGGGTCGGGCCCGGCATCGGCATGGTGGTGCGCGCGGCCACGACCGCACTGCCCGCCTATTCCGGTGCCGCCCAGGAGGATTCGGCGCGCGGATTGCAGCTGCTGGTATCGGATCGGCGGCAGTTGCGTGCGGCGCACGGCGCGGCGCTGGCCGGGGAACTGCCGCCGCGGCCGGTGGTGCTGGCGATGAGCTTCAGCGCACTGGACCCCTCGATCGCCCCGGCCGGGGAGCATCAGCTGTCGCTGTGGGCGCAGTGGCATCCCTATCGGCTCGCCGACGGCAGCGACTGGGCCGGACACGCCGAGCGGGAGGGCGATCGGATCATCGCCGAACTCGACGCCCTCGCACCGGGTTTCGCGGGATCGGTGCGCCGGCGCCTGGTGCAGACCCCGGCCGATCTGGAGCGCGAACTGGGGCTGCTGGGCGGCAATGTGATGCATGTGGAGATGTCGCTGGATCAGATGTTCTTCTGGCGGCCACTACCGGAGCTGTCCGGGCAGCGGGTGCCGGGCGCGCCCGGGTTGTATCTGACCGGCGCGTCCACCCATCCCGGCGGCGGCGTGTCCGGAGCCAGCGGGCGCACGGCGGCCCGGCTGGCGCTGCGGAATTCGCGCCGGATCCGGATGCCGCCGTTCGGCCGCCGATGACGCGGTCGCCGATCGTCGCGGCGCTGCTGTTGATCGCCGCGCAGATCTGCTATCCGCTCACCGCGGGCGGCGCGCGGGATCGGGTGACGATCGCGGTGGTGCTGCTGTCGGCGGCGACCGCGCTACTGCATGCGATGCCGGCCCGGGGCCCGCGCTATGCGCTCGGATTCCTGCTGATCGTCTCCGGGCTCGGGCTGATCGCCGAGATCATCGGCACCGCAACGGGTTTTCCGTTCGGTCGCTACGACTACGCGCTCGATCGGCTCGGCCCGGCCGTGGCGGGCGTACCCCTGCTGGTACCGCTCGCCTGGACGGGCGGGCTGTATCCGGTGTGGGTGGTCACGGGGCTGCTGTATCGCCGTGCGCGCCTGCGGATTCCGATGGCGGCCGCGGGCGCGGTGGGCTGGGATCTGTTCCTGGATCCGCAGATGGTCGCCGACGGGCAGTGGCGCTGGTGTTCGAATCTGCCGGGGCTGCCGGGGCTTTCGCAGATCCCCTGGACCAACTACCTCGGCTGGTTCGCGGTGGCCTCGATCATGGCTGTGCTGTTGGAGTTGCTCGAGCGCGGTATTCCCGCGCGCGCCGCGTCACCGATCGTGCCGGTCGCTGTATTGCTGTGGACCTGGCTCGGCTCGACCCTCGCGCATGCGGTGCTCCTGGGACTGCCCGCCTCCGCGGGCTACGGATTCGCCGGTCTCGGCGTCCTGGGTATCCCCGTGGTGGCCCGGATGAGCCGCCGGGCCCGTCACGTGCGGCCCGACCCGGCGTGTCATGGCACGATGTGAGCCGTGCAGCCGAGTCCGACACCATCGACAGCCGACCCGATCAGCGCGCGGGCGCCGCGTCGGCGCCGCCATCGTGCCTGGTCCATCGTCTTTCTGGCGGCGTTACTCATGCCGCTGCTGGCCGGATGCCTGCGGGTGCAGGTATCGATGGGTGTGTCGTCCAACGATCGGGTTTCGGGACGGATCGTGGCCGCGGCGGTGCCGGCCAACGACAAGGACAAGGGTCCGCAGCTGAAGGCGCCGGACACCCTGGCGGCCAAGGTGCGGATCGAACCGTATTCGCAGGACGGCTATGTGGGCAGCCAGGTGTACTTCGACGACCTCACCTTCGGCGAGGTGCAGCAGTTGGGTGGGCTGTCGGATCAGACGCAGGGCATGTTCAATCTGCAGTTCACCCGGTCCGGTGATCTGGTCACACTCAACGGGAGGGTCGACCTGAAAACCGTTCCGCCGCAAGGGTCGGACGTGCAGTTCACCGTTGCCTTCCCGGCCCGGGTGGCAACCACCAACGGCACCCGCGAGGGCGATTCGATCGTCTCCTGGAAGCTGCCGCCCGGCGATGTGAGCACGCTGCGCGCCGAGGTCAGCTACGCCGACCCCAACACCCGCTCATTCGCCGGCTGGGCCGGAATCATGGGCGGGGTGACCCTGGCCGTGGCCGCCCTCGTCGCCGTACTGGCCTATATGAGCCGCAACCCGATGGTCCCCTGGACACGCGAACATTCCTGAGCGCCAACGCGCATTCCCCGCTTCTTCACAGCCACGCAGGCCCTTTCCTGTCGCTCCCGCGCGGTAGCGTCGAGGGCGACAGCGGTAACCGGGTGTGGGAGGCTGGACTTCACATGAATACGGTCACGGCTCGGGGTGTGGTAGCCGCCGCCACGGTGTTGTCCGGGGCGGGATGCGTCATGGCGGCGGTCAATCGAGCGACCATCCGGCAGCTGACGGCCGTGGCCACCACGGTGATCGAACCGGTGACCGTCTGTGTACCGGCGCGCGACGAGGCCGACCGGTTGCCCGCGCTGATCGCCGATCTGCGGGCGCAGCGCGGGGTTCCGCGGATGCGGGTGCTGATTCTCGACGACCGTTCCGGGGACGGCACCTATCAGGCCGCGGTCGCCGCGGTCGAGGGCGACGAGCGCTTCACCGTCATCTCCGCCGAGGCCGAACCCGCGCCCGGCTGGACCGGCAAGACCGCGGCCTGCGCGCGCCTGGCCGGGATCGCCGGGGTCACAACGGGTTCCGAGGGTGCGCCCGCCGGAGTGCTGCTGTTCCTCGACGCCGATGTGCGACTGGGTCCGGGCGCGATCGCCGCCGCGGTGGACGAGCTGCGCCGCTCGGGGGCGGCCCTGGTGACGCCGTGGCCGTATCAGCGGGCCGAATCGGTCGCCGAGGCGCTGGTACAGCCGCTGCTGTGCTGGTCGTGGGCCACGACCCTGCCGGTGCGCGCGGCCAATCACAGCCTGCGGCCCTCGATGGCGGTGTCGTGCGGGCAGTTCCTGGTCTTCGACGCGGCGGCCTATCGCGCGATCGGCGGACATGCCGCGGTGGCCGCGGATATCACCGAGGATCTGGCGCTGGCACGCGCGCTGCGCCGCGCCGGACAGCGCACCGTGCTGGTCGCCGCCGGACGCGTGGCGAGCACCCGAATGTACTGGGGCGCAAACGATCTCGACACCGGATACACCCGCTGGCTGTGGTCGGCCTACGGATCGGCCACGGGCAGCGCCGCGGTGGGCGCGGCCGTCGCCCTCGCCTACTGGGCCCCGCCGCTGGCCGCGATCCTCGGACGCGGCGCCCTGCGCCGGACGGGCGTACTCGGCTACGGTGCCGCCGTCACCGCCCGCCTGCTCGCCCGCTCCCTGGAATCCGGCGATATCCCGGGGCCCGCGGATATCGTTGCGGCCCTTGCCCATCCGCTGTCGATCGGCGCCTATCTGCGACTGTCCGTCCGCTCCCACCGGCTGCACCGGGCGGGCCAGCTGACCTGGAAGGGCCGCTCGCTCATCGCCCGCGCGGGCTGACGGTCACGCCACGCCGCGGCCGCCGTGCGAAACGCCGAAGTCAGGCGCTGACGGGCGCGGTGGTCACGGTATAGCCGAGGTTGGTCAGCACCTCACTGGTGGCCTTGGCGAAGTTGAGGGTGATGAAGTGCAGGCAGGGCGCGCCCTCCTCGATCAGCCGCCGGCCGATCTCGGTGGCGATCTCGATGCCGACCGCGCGCACCGCATCGCGATTGCGCTCGGGATCGTTGCCCGCCGCCTTCTCCAGCCGCCGCATCATCGACGCGGGCACCGGGCGGCCCGACAGCTCCTCGGCCCGCGCCACGGTGCGCAGCGAGGTGATCGGCATCAGCTCCGGAATGATCGGCTTGGCGCCCTCGACCGGATCGCAGTCGATCACCCGATCGCGCAGCCGCAGATAGTCGTCCACGTCGAAGAACATCTGGGTGATCGAATACTCCGCGCCCGCACGCAGTTTCGCGCACAGGAAGCGGGTGTCGTGGTCGAGATCCGGGGAACGGTGATGCCCCTGCGGGAACGAGGCGACCCCGACATGGAAGTCGCCGAGTTCGCGCACCATCCGCACCAGCTCATCGGCGTACTCCAGGCCCTCCGGATGTTTGCGCCACTCCCCCAGCGGATCGCCGGGCGGATCGCCGCGCAGCACGAGCAGATTACGGATGCCCGAATCGGCGTAGGTGCCCATGATCGAGCGCAATTCGGCCACGCTGTGGCCGACCGCGGTGAGATGGGCCACAGTCAGCAGGGTGGTCTCGCGGGCCAGCTGACCCGTCACCCGCGCCGTCCGGTCGCGGGTCGTGCCACCGGCGCCGTAGGTCATGGATACGAAGGCCGGATGCATGCGCTCGAATTCGCGCGCGGCGCGCCACAATCGGGCCTCGGCCGCGGCGTCGCGCGGCGGATTGAATTCCACGGAGAACGGGATGTTCCCGTCGGGGCGTCTGCGCAGGGCGCCCACGACCGACGGAGTTCCGGAAACCCGTGGCGTCCGGGGCGCATGGACGTTGTCAGAACTCACCGACTCAGTGTAATTGGCGGCCGCGACGCCCCCGCGACCTCGGTATCTGCGCACGCAGTATCGTTTCTGCGGGCGCATGCGAGCGTCCGATGCGCGAGTCACCTTGGGAGGTTGTGTTGTCCGCTGGCCCGGGTACTCCGACACGTCCGGCCTCGACGGATACGACGGCACTGGTCACGGCGGTGGAGTCCGCGTTGGGTGAGTTCTTCGCCACACGCCGCGAACTCGTCGACGAGCTGGGGCCGGTATTCGTCACCTCCGTCGCGGCGCTGCAGGAATTCGTGCTGCGCGGCGGCAAGCGCACCCGGCCCGCCTTCGCCTGGACCGGCTGGCTGGGCGCGGGCGGCGATCCGAACGGACCCGAGGCCGCGGCCGTACTGCAGGCCTGCGCCGCCCTCGAGCTGGTGCAAGCGTGCGCGCTGGTGCACGACGACATCATCGACTCCTCCCGCACCCGGCGCGGATTCCCCACGGTGCACGTCGATTTCGAGCATCGGCATCGCGACCGCGGCTGGAGCGGCGACGCCGGGCATTTCGGGAAGAGCGTCGCGATCCTGATCGGCGATCTCGCGCTCGCCTGGGCCGACGATATGGTCGCGGCCGCGCGCCTGGATCCGGCGGCATATATCCGATTCGCGCCGGTCTGGGCCGCCATGCGCACCGAGGTGATGGGCGGGCAGCTGCTCGATGTCCACGGCGAGGCGGGCGCCGACGATTCGGTGGAGGCCGCGCTGCGGATCAATCGCTACAAGACCGCCGCCTACACCATCGAGCGGCCGCTGCATCTGGGCGCGGCGCTGGCCGGCGCCGATCCCGAGCTGATCGCGGCCTATCGCGAATTCGGCACCGATATCGGCATCGCCTTCCAGCTGCGCGACGATCTGCTCGGCGTCTTCGGCGATCCGGCGGTGACCGGAAAACCGTCCGGCGACGATCTGCGCGAGGGCAAGCGCACGGTGCTCATCGCCGAGGCACTGCGCCGTGCCGACGCCACCGATCCGACCGCCGCCCGCCTGCTGCGCGGCTGCCTCGGCACAGATCTGACCGCCGACGAGGTGACCGGGCTGCGCGCGGTCATCACCGATCTGGGCGCGGTCGGGGAGGTCGAACGCCGGATCGCGGATCTGACCGACCGCGGCCTGACCGCCCTGGCGGGCTGTTCGGCCACGACCGAGGCCAAGCGCCGCCTGCATGCGATGGCCGTCGCGGCGACCAAGCGCGTGGCATAACACGATATGAAAACCGTTGCGGGAGCGACCGATCGGGTCGTGGTGGTCGGCGCGGGTCTGGCCGGACTGTCGGCGGCGCTGTATCTGACCGGCGCGGGACGCGCGGTCACATTGCTCGAGCGCGCGGACCATCCAGGCGGCCGGGTCGGGCTGTATCGCGGAGCGGACTACGAGATCGACTCCGGGGCAACGATTCTCACGCTGCCACACCTGATCGACGAGGCACTCGCCGCGGTCGGCGCCGATCCGCGGGATCAGGGGCTGCGCATCCATCAGCTGGCCCCGGCCTATCGCGCCCGCTTCGCCGACGAGTCCACGATCGCGGTGTTCTCCGATCCGGTGCGGATGGCCGCGGAGGTCGAGCGGGCCTGCGGGCCCGCGGCGGCGCACCGCTACCGAGAGCTGCGAAACTGGTTGGGGCACATCTACGACGGGGCCTACGACCATTTCATGGACGCCAACTTCGACTCGCCGCTGGATCTGGTCGCCGCGCCCGAGAAACGGGCGGCGCTGGCGAATCTGGTGCGGCTGGGCGCATTCGGCCGCCTCGGCTCCCGGGTGGGACGAATTCTGCAGGACCCCAAGCTGACTCGGCTGTTCTCCTTTCAGGCGTTGTTCGCCGGGCTGGCCCCGGCGCAGGCGCTGGCGGTGTACGGGGCGATCCCGCATATGGACACCTCGCTGGGGGTGTACTTCCCCGAGGGCGGCATGCGGGCGATCACCGCGGCGCTCGCGCGCGCCTTCGTCGCGGCGGGCGGGCGTCTCGAGCTCGGCGTCGAGGCGACCGGCATCGGCTACGCCGACGGCCGGGCGCGGCGGGTGCGCTGCGCCGATGGGCAGGCCTTCGACTGCGATGCCGTGGTCCTCACCGCCGATCTCGGCTCGTTGTACCGCTTCGGCATCGCGCGCCGATCGCTGCGGGCCGCGCCCTCGGCGGTCGTCGCGCACGGCACCGTGCCCGCCGAGGTGGCCGCGACCTGGCCGGTTCAGGCGCATCACACCATCGACTTCGGTGCGGCCTGGGACGGAACGTTCGCGGAGATCACCGGTCGCCGGGGCACGCTGATGAGCGATCCGTCGCTGCTGCTCACCCGGCCGGCACTCACCGACCCCGGGATGTTCATCGACCGTGCCAGCGGCCGTCACGAACCTCTGTCACTGTTGGCCCCGTGCCCGAATCTCGATGCGGCGCCGCTGGATTGGGATCGGCTCGGCCCGGCGTATCTGCGCGAGCTGCTGTCGGTGCTCGAGATCCGCGGCTATCGGGGCATCGGCGAGCACTTCCGCGTCGACCACCTCGACACCCCCGCGACCTGGCAGTCCCGGGGCATGATCGCGGGGACCCCGTTCTCGGCGGCGCATCTGTTCCGCCAGACCGGCCCCTTCCGCACCCGCAATCTGGCGCGCACCGCCGCCAACGTCGTACTGGCGGGCTGCGGCACGACACCGGGGGTCGGCGTACCGACTACGCTGCTATCGGGAAAGCTGGCCGCCCAGCGCATCACCGGCGACCCGCGGCCCACCGGAACGGTCCCCGGACGAACCGGCGCGCTAATGTTCCCGGCGGACTACTAAACTGTCCGGCGACCTATCAATCGCGGTCTCGACCGCACCGATTTCCCGGGGGGAAACGACGACCTATGCCGACCCCCGAACCGGATACCGCCACCGCGGCCCCGATGGTGACCTCCCAGTCCCTGCCTCTCGGCCCCGCGACGGTATCGCACACTCTCAGCCGCTGGACCCGCGCCGGCGACTTCCTCCGCAGCCCCGAGGGACATGCCGCACTGCTCGGCTTCTGGGGCGCGTTGATGATCACCTTCGGCGGCCTCGGCGCGGGCGCCGTGCGCCGCAACGACCCACTACTCGAGGCGACACACCTGTCCTGGTTGCGTTTCGGACACGGATTCGTGCTGGCGACGATCGTCGTCTGGCTAGGCGTGCTGGCGATGATCCTGGCGTGGGTTCGGTTGGGGCGCATCACGATCGGCACCGGCGGGCATACCGGCACCATCACACTCAACGAGCTGCGCGCGATCGTGGGCATCTGGATCTTCCCGCTGCTGTTCGCGGTGCCGATGTTCAGTCAGGACGTCTACTCGTATCTGGCGCAGGGCACGCTGCTGCGCGACGGCTACGACCCCTACAAGTTCAGCCCGGCGCAGGGCCTGCATCCGGGCGTGCTGCTCGACAACGTCAGCCCGGTGTGGCGGCTGACGACCGCGCCCTATGGGCCGATCTTCCTGCTACTGGGCCGGGCGATCACGACGGTCACCGGCGACAACGTCGTGGCCGGGACGATCGCGATGCGGCTGGTCATGCTGCCCGGCCTGGCCCTGATGATGTGGGCCATCCCACATCTGACCAAACATCTGGGCGGTAAACCGACGGTCGCGCTGTGGCTGGCGGTGCTCAATCCGCTGGTGCTGATCCATCTGATCGGCGGCGTACACAACGAGATGCTGATGGTCGGCCTGATGGCCGCCGGTATCGCGCTGGTGCTCGAGCATCGGCATGTGGCCGGGATCGTGGTGATCGCGATCGGGGTGGCCATCAAGGCGACCGCGGGCGTGGCGCTGCCATTCCTGGTGTGGATCTGGATGATTCACGAACGCGAGCGCCGAGCGGCGAAGGACGAAGGGCCGCTACCGCATCCGCTGTGGACGTTCGTGAAGATCGGCGGACTGGGTCTCGCGGTATTCGCGGCCGTATTCGCCGTCGCCTCGGCGACCGCCGGGGTCGGAATCGGCTGGCTCACAGCGCTATCGGGTTCGAAGAAGATCATCAACTGGCTGTCGCTGCCGACCGTGCTGTCCTATGTGGTCAGCTGGGTGACGCCGCTGCGGTTCGATTCGGTGCTGGTGATGATGCGGACGCTGTGCGCGGGGGCGCTGGTGGCGATCCTGGTATGGACGTGGTGGCGGTTCAAACAGACCGAGCGCCAGGCGGTGCTGGGCATTCTGATCGCGTTCGTGGCGATCGTGATCCTGTCCCCGGCCGCGCTGCCCTGGTACTACTCCTGGCCGCTGGCGCTGGCGGCGGGCTTCGCGCTGTCGACCCAGACGCTCATGGTGCTGGTCGGGCTGTGTACGTGGTTGATGCTGGTATTCCAGCCGGACGGCTCGATCGGGCTCTACGACTTCAAACATGTCGCGGCGGCCACCTTCGCCGCGGTGGTGGCGGCGCTGTCGCTGCGCACGGTGGATCCGCTGCGGCTGCGCGCCGATAAGCCCAAGCCATGAACCGTGCCGACGACGGTGGCGAGCTAGCGGCCTACCGGCGCTGCGAACGGATCTCGGCCACGCACGGGCGCACCTACTTCCTCGCGGCCCGGCTGCTCTCCCCCGAGCGCCGCCGGGCCGTGCACGCGCTGTACGCCTTCGCCCGCAGCGTCGACGATATCGTCGACGGATCCGTGAAAGATGCCGCGCTGCAACTGGATCGGGTCGAGAAGCGGCTGCGCGCGCGATTGGACGAGCGCGATCCGGGGGATCCGGGCGAGCCGGTGCTGTTCGCGGTGAGCGATACGATTCTGCGCTACGACATTGCGCCGGAACACTTCTGGATCTTCCTGGACGCCATGCGCATGGACGTCGCGGAGGCACCGCTGTTCCGCAACCGCTATGCCACGATGACCGAATTGCGGGAGTACATGCGCGGTTCCGCCGCCGCGATCGGCCTGCAGCTGCTTCCGGTGCTGGGCACGGTGACATCGGTCGCCGAGGCCGAACCGGCGGCCGCCGCCCTCGGCGAGGCCTTCCAGCTGACCAACTTCCTGCGCGATATCGCCGAGGACCTCGACCGCGGCCGGATCTACCTCCCGACCGACGAACTGACCGCCTTCGGCGTCGACGAGGCCCTGCTGACCCACTGCCGCCGCACCGGCCACACCGACCCCCGCCTCCGCCGCGCCCTGTCGCACCTGATCGCCGTCAACCGCGACCTCTACCGCACCGCGACACCGGGCATCGGCTTGCTGAACCCCCGAGTCCGCCCGGCCATTCGCACCGCGGGGATCCTCTACGCGGGGATCCTGGACGAGATCGAACGCTCGGGCCACGAGGTCTTCGCCCGCCGGGCGGTGGTACCCACCCGCCGCCGAATATGGGTCGCGGCAAGGGAATTCACGGGGAGCATGCGGGATCCCCGCCGCCCCGGCCTGGGGCCGTGACGGCGGGGAACAAGTAAAGGATGGCCGAGGTGCCCCCGGGCCACCCCTATGTCCCCGAGCGAAGCGAGGGCTAGAACGGGTCCGCGGCCGCCCTGCGGACAACCTCTCTCGCGAGTGGGCCGTGGAGGGCGTCGACCGGGCGGCCCGGCAACGTCTCGTCCTCGGTGTAGATCCACTCCAGGATTTCCTCGTCGGTGTACTTTGCGTCGCGCATCACAGTGATCAGGCCGGGCAGGAATTTGACCACGGCTCCGGTGGAGTCGAAGAAATCCTTGGGTACCCCGGCTATGCCTTCGCGGCGGACCGCGAGGAGCTGATGATCGCGCAGCATCTGATGGACCCTGGTCACCGCGATACCGAGCAGGTCGGCCACGTCGGGGAGCGGGAGCAGGGTCACCGCGTTCGGAACAACATCGTCGCTGCATGGAAATGCACTCACATCCATAACGGTAGTGGGTGGCACCGGGCCCGTCGTGAGACACCCTCATCAGTTCCGCCTATACCATCGGGTGAGCCGTCATGGGGGCGGCGTCGCTTGTCGCGGCCGAAGCGAGAGGTGAGAGCTTTGTGAAAGTCGGAGGACATCAGTTGATCGGCCAGATGCTGGACGGGCGCTACCGCATCGATGCGCCGATCGCACGGGGTGGCATGTCGATGGTGTTCCGGGGGGTGGACACCCGCCTGGACCGACCGGTCGCCATCAAGGTGATGGATCCGAAGTTCGCCGGCGACCCGCAATTCCTGAGCCGGTTCGAATTCGAGGCCCGCTCGGTGGCCAAACTGAAGCATCCCTCGCTGGTCGCGGTGTACGACCAGGGCATCGACGGGGAGTATCCGTTCCTGATCATGGAACTGGTCGTGGGCGGCACGCTGCGCGAGCTGTTGCGCGAACGCGGCCCGATGCCCCCGCACGCGGTCCGCGCGGTCGCCGAACCGGCGCTGGAGGCGATCGGGGTGGCGCATCGGGCCGGATTGATCCATCGCGACGTCAAACCGGAGAATGTGCTCATCTCCGATTCCGGTGAGGTGAAGATCGCCGACTTCGGCCTGGTCCGCGCGGTCGCCGGATCCAATATGACCTCGGCCAGCGTGATTCTCGGCACCGCGCACTATCTCTCGCCCGAACAGGTCACCGACGGCACCGCCGACGAGCGCAGCGATGTCTACTCCTTCGGCGTCCTGATCTTCGAAATGCTCACCGGCCGAACCCCGTTCACCGGCGACAACTCGCTGTCGATCGCCTATCAGCGGGTGGAGAAGGATGTGCCCAGCCCCAGTCGCTTCATCGCCGGGGTGCCGCCGGAATTCGACGCGCTGATCGCCCGCGCCACCGCGCGCGAGCCCGCGCACCGCTTCGCCGACGCCGACGCGATGGCCGCGGAGCTGCGCCATATCGCCGCCGAACTGCGACTACCCGACTATCGGGTGCCCGCGCCGAAGGATT
This sequence comes from Nocardia sp. NPDC051570, assembly GCF_044454005.1. NCBI lineage: Bacteria > Bacillati > Actinomycetota > Actinomycetes > Mycobacteriales > Nocardiaceae > Nocardia > Nocardia sp. NPDC051570. The sequence goes on from NZ_JBITDI010000014.1 coordinate 155,592, forward strand.
CGGCCGAACATATCTCGGCCCGCTATCGCGTCCCGGAGATCCCGGCACCGCGTCCGGCGACCGAGGCCACGACCCGGCTGGCCGAACAGCGCCCGCCGCTGGCGCAACCGACCCGGGTGATGACCGCGACGCAGCATCTCCCACAGGCCAACGGGCACACCGCGATCGCCGAATCCCCACCCCCGCCGCAACATCCGGCCTATCGCGACGACCGCCACGATCGCGGCCGATCGCGCCGCCGAGTGCTGGTCTGGCTGGGCATCGTGGTCGCGCTGGCACTGCTGCTGGGTGTCGGCGGCTGGTATCTGGGCGTGGAGCGGTATTCGGCGGTGCCGCCGATCGCGGGCCTGGACACCGCGCATGCGACCACGGCCCTGCAGAACGCCGGATTCGATACCGCGGTGCGCAACCGCGCCTCCGATATCATCCCGGTCGGCGACGTGGTCGGCACCGATCCCTCCGCGGGCACCCGCGTGCTGAAGGGTTCGACGGTGTCGATCCTGGTCTCCAGCGGGAAGCCGCAGGTGCCGCAGTTCCAGCCGGGCCAGGACGTGAGCGCCGTCGAACAGCTGATCCGCGATGCCGGACTGCAACCGGTCAACGGCGGCGAGACGGCCAACACCGCCCCCAAAGGCACTGTGGCGCAGCTTGATCCGAAACCCGGCACGGTGCTTCCCACCGGCGCGGCGGTGAAGGTGGTGCGCAGCAAGGGATCTCAACCGGTGCGGCTGCCCGATGTGCGCGGTAAGTCCGTCGAGGAGGCGACCTCGTCGCTGCAGAGGGCCGGGCTCACCATCGCGGACACCCGGACCCAATTCGATCCGAAGATCAAGACAGGCCAGGTGATCGGCACCGATCCGGCCGCCGGGCAGAGCGTCCTGTCGGGTCAGACGGTCGCGCTGATCGTCTCCGATGCCGTGCAGGTGCCCGATGTGACCGGCATGACCGCCGCCTCCGCCCGCGCCCAATTGGAGGGCATGGGCCTGAAGGTGGTGCTCAACACCGTCTTCAGCAACGATCGCGGCACCGTCCGCGTGCAGACCCCGTTCGGGGGATCCGCGGTCGAACCGGGCGCCACCGTCACGCTGACGGTGCTGCCGTTCTAACGAGCCGCCAGTCCGACTGTCGCATCGCCCAGCAGATCGGCCTCGCTGATCCCCAATCGGGACGAGACGAGATCCAGAGCCTGCTGCAGGACCGCGCGGGAACTCGCGCCGACGACCTGCGACTGCTCGATTCGGCCGGGGCCACGCAGCACCCGAACCCGGCAGCGCCAGGCGATTCCGGCCAGATCGACTTCCGGACGATCGATCACGACCGTCACCGGCACACCGTCCATCGTGAACTCGTGGCTCGCCAATGGCGTCGCGGCACGGGCGGGAGCCATTCGCAATTCTCCGGCTACCGATACCCTCTTCATCAGGCCTCCCAGAACAGATCCCGCTTAGAGCCCGTCACGCGAACAACGGGTATAAACCGAAACTAGTTCAGGGATTCCAAATCAGCAACCGTTCAGCAACCATTTGACCCTGGTGATCTGGATCACGCGATCGCCAGCAATGGCGCACCCGTCTCCGGATCGTTGATCGCCACCACCGCGGCCGTGGTGAACACGTCGACGGGCGCACCGCCCATGGCCGGGCTGATATTCGTGGTGACCTGAGCCGACGCCGCGTGCGGGTCGTAGCCCCAGGAGATGTTGAAGATCAGCAGCCGGCTGCCGTCGTGCAGCACGACCTCCGAGGGCACCCCGTCGCGGTCGCGATCGCGCAGCAGCCGCAGGATGGTGCGGTCCGCCGGACCGACCCGCCGGGTGTCCTCGGCCCGGAAGACGACGTTCAACTCGTCGACCGTCACCGCAGCATCTCGGCGACGAGGAACGCCAACTCCAGCGACTGCTGGGTGTTCAGGCGCGGATCGCAGGCCGTCTCGTAGCGGTCCTCGAGGTCCAGATCGGAGATGTCCTGTGCGCCGCCGAGGCATTCGGTGACGTTCTCACCGGTCAGCTCGATATGCAGGCCGCCGGGATGGGTGCCCAGTGCGTGATGCACCTCGAAGAAACCCTGCACCTCGTCGACGATGCGGTCGAAGTGGCGGGTCTTGTACCCGGTGGAGGATTCGTGGGTGTTGCCGTGCATGGGATCGCACTGCCAGATCACCTGATGTCCGGTGGCCTGGACCTTTTCGATGATCGGGGGCAGCGTGTCGCGCACCTTGTGGTTGCCCATCCGGGCGACCAGGGTGAGTCGGCCGGCCTCGTTGTTGGGATCGAGCCGCTCGACGTATTCGACCGCGAGCTCCGGGGTGGTGGACGGGCCGATCTTCAGGCCGATCGGATTGGCCAGCAGTTCGGCCAAGGCGATATGCGCGCCGTCGATCTGGCGGGTGCGCTCGCCGATCCACAGGAAGTGCGCCGACAGATCGTAGAGCGCCGGCTCGCCCGCGGCGTTCTCGCCCAGGCGCAGCATGGCCCGCTCGTAGTCGAGCACCAGCGCCTCGTGGCTGGCGTAGATCTTGGCGGCCTGCAGGCTCGGATCCTGAACGCGGCAGGCGTTCATGAACGCCAGGCCGCGATCGATCTCCTCGGCCAGCTGCTCGTAGCGGGCCCCGGCCGGGGACTGGGCGACGAAGTCGCGGTTCCAGTCGTGCACCTTGTGCAGATCGGCCATGCCGGCGCCGGTCAGGGCGCGCACCAGATTCATCGCGGCGCTGGCGTTGGCGTAGGCGCGGACCAGTCGCGACGGATCGTGTTCGCGCAGACCGCCTTCGGCGACCAGGGAGTTGATCATATCGCCGCGGTAGGACTTCAGCCCGAGCGAATCGGTGTCCGAGGACCGGGGTTTGGCGTACTGGCCGGCGATGCGGGCCACCTTGACCACCGGCAGGCTCGCGCCGTAGGTGAGCACGACCGCCATCTGCAGCAGGGTGCGGATATTGCCGCGGATATGCGGTTCGGTGTTGTCGGCGAAGGTCTCCGCGCAGTCGCCGCCCTGGATGAGGAAGGCCTCGCCGCGCGCCACCTCGGCGAGCCGCTGCCGCAGCTCCTCGACCTCGGCGGGCACGCAGATCGGCGGCACGCTCTCGAGTACGGTACGCATCTTGCCGGCCAGCTCGGGATCCCAGGAGGGCTGCTGCAGGGCCGGACGGGACAGGGCATCGTCCAGGCGCCGACGCAGCTCGGCGGGCAACGGAGGCAGTTCCGGCAAGCGGTCGATCGGTACGTCGACGGTCCAGTTCACCCGTTCAGGATAGTGACCCATAGCGCACGGTGGGTAACCCGGAGGTATGGGGGCCGGTGAACGAGGCGGGTCCGGTACGTCCGTACTCTCGGGTCGACCGCCGGAACCATCATCCGTCGTGCCGGTGCGCGGTCATCGGCGCGACCGCAGACGAGGAGAAGACCGATCGCGCTCCGATACTTTTATGATTGCGAATTCATCGAGGACGGGGTGGTCATCGATCTGGTCTCGATCGGCGTGGTCTGTGAGGATGGGCGCGAATACTACGCGGTCTCAACGGGATTCGATCCGGATAAGGCGGGCCCGTGGGTGCGGCGCAATGTGCTGCCCAAGCTGCCCTCCCCCGCCTCACCGCTGTGGCGCGGTCGCGAGCAGATCCGCGAGGAGCTCTACCGCTTCTTCCTGCCGCGCCCGACCGTGGAACCGGAGCTGTGGGCGTGGGTAGGCGCCTACGATCATGTGGCGCTGTGCCAGCTGTGGGGTTCGATGGTCGATCTGCCCTCGACGATGCCGCGGTATACCAATGAGCTGCGCCAGCATTGGGAGATGTTCGGGCGTCCGCAGCTGCCGCCGGTTCCGGCCGATGCGCACGACGCGCTGGCCGATGCGAGGCACAATCTGGCGAAGTTCGAGGCGATCGAGGCGTTCCGGCGGCGGCAGGCCCCGGCCAAAAGCGGGCCGGGGCCCATTGTGAGCTGAAGGGCGCCCGGAACCATTGTGAGCTGAAGGACGCCCGGAACCATTGTGAGCTGAGGGGCTCAGCTGGCGATGGTCTCCGGGATGCGTTCGGCCTCGGGGCGGGCGCCGGCCGGGATGGCCTTCTTGAGGCTCGCGGCGTAGACGTCGACGTACTCCTGGCCCGACATCCGCATGAGCTCGTACATGATCTCGTCGGTGACGGCGCGCTCGACGAAACGGTTGCCGCCCATGCCCTCGTAGCGCGAGAAGTCGATGGGCTTACCGAATTTCACGGTCACCCGCTGGCGGCGCCAGCGGAACGGTCCGGGCGGGCAGACCTCGTAGGTACCGATCAGCGCCACCGGGATCACCGGGACGCCGGTCTCCAGCGCGAGGCGCGCCACACCGGTCTTGCCCTTGTACAGCCGCCCGTCGGGCGAGCGGGTGCCCTCCGGATACAGCTCGACGAGGCGGCCCTCCTTCAGGAGTTTGCGCGCGGTGTCGAGTGCGTCCTCGGCGGCCGAGGCGCCGCTGCGATCGATCGGGTACTGACCGGTGCCGCCGAAGAAGAACTTCTGCAGGCGGCCCTTGAGGCCCGGGGTGGTGAAGTATTCGGCCTTGGCCAGATACGTGATCCGGCGCGGACTGGCCAGGGGGGTGAACAACCAGTCGGTGAACGAGAGGTGGTTACCGGCGAGGATGGCTGCGCCTCCGGCCGGGATATTCTCCACCCCTTCGACCTTGGGTCGGTTGTACAGATGGATGAATGGCCCGACCAGCACGAACTTCAGCAGCCAGTAGAACATCGCGTCCTTTCCCCTGTGAGCATTCCCGGGACCGGCCTCGTTGCGCAGGCACCACCGTCCGCTGCCGACTCTACCGCCGGTAACGAGTTGTGACCAAGCCCGCATGAGGATTTCACAGGCGTCGCGCGCCACACCGTCACCGGTGCGCGCCCGCCTTACCGTCCGGGGTCGCCGCGGCCTTCGCCGCACGGCCCGCGGCGGACTTCGTCCGGCGGCTCGCCGGGGTCTTGGCGGTGCGCCGATCACCGGATCGCTCCGGCGCCAACGCCGCTCGCGCCAGCTCCGCCGCGCCGATCATGCCGGCCGCCTCACCCAGTTGTGTGGTGCGGATGCGGGCCAGCGGTCGATGCCGCGCCCCGGTGATCGCGGCCGCGTAATGGTCGCGCGCATCATCGAGGAACAGCGCGGCCGACGAGCTCACCCCGCCGGCGATCACGATCAGATCCGGATCGAAGATATCGCTCACGAACGCCAATCCCAGTCCGAGCCATCGGGCGAAATCGGCCAGCACCCGCAGCGCGACCGGATCGCCGTCCTGTGCGGCCCCGGCCACCCGCCGACCGGTCAGCGAACCCGCATCGCGAAACACCTCGCGCGCCAGCACCGTCGAGCGCGCCGGATCGGTGGCCAGCATCTCGATCGCGGTGTCGACCAGAGCCGTTCCGCTGCAATAGCGTTCCCAGCAGCCACGCTTCCCACAGGGGCAGGCACGCCCGTGCGGGACCACCTGCAGATGCCCCAATTCCGGTGCCACGCCGTAACTTCCGCGATACAGCTCGCCGCCGACCAGGAGCGCCGCGCCGATGCCGGTGCCGATCGCGACCAGGACGCCGTTATGCGCCCCGGCCGCCGCGCCGAAGCGGTACTCCGCCCACATCGCGGCGTTGGCATCGTGTTCCAGGATCACCGGCAGGCCCAGCCGCTCGCTGAGGCGATCCGCGACCGGGGTGTCCTCCCACGGCAGATGCGGAGCGAATCGCACCGAGGAGCGGGTCTCGTCGACGAATCCGGCCACGGCCAGTCCGACCGCGCCGATCTCGTGGCGGCCGCACAGTTCGCGCACGGCGCGTTCGAGGCCGTCCTCGAGCGCCTGCTCGGAATGCGGGGTGGCCGCCTGCACCGAATCGAGCACCTCACCCGCGCCGTCGACCACCGACGCGCGAATGTTGGTGCCGCCCACATCGATTCCGACGGTCAGGGGCGCCTCCCGCCCGATCCGCGTCGTCATCGGTTGATCTGCACCGGAATCGAGACATACCCCGGACGACCGCCGGTGCGCGGACCGGCTCCCGTGCGCGGGCCGGACGCACCGGTTCCCGCACGCGACCCGGACGCACCGGATTCCGCACGCGGCCCGGGCGCATCGAATCCCGCACGCGGCCCGGGCGCATCGAATCCCGACGGGTCCCGGCCCGCTTGTGGCCGGGATCGGCGGACCGAGGCGGTCACGGTGCGGCTGGTGACGGCGCCGAGCAGGGCCGCGGCGAGCGCGGACTTACCGCCGGCGCGGTTCGGCTCGCCGGTGCGGCGGTCCGCAGCCGCGGAGTTGTCGGAGGGGTCGGACACTCCGCCCATCGTGCCAGGGTCCCCCGCGGGCGAATCATCCGCATCGCCCCCGCTATCGGCGCCGCCGCCCGTCGACGGCGAATTCCGCTGTGGCGCATCGGGATCGAAGTCGGTGGGCATCACCGGATCGACCGGAACCCCAGCCAGCGCCTCGCGCAGCACGGTCACGATCGCGGTGCCGTTCTCGGCGATCGCGGCCACCACGTCGTGATGCTCCCCGCGCACCAGCGCGGCCGCCGCGCAGATCGGACACCAGCTGCAGCCATCCCAGTCGGCGCGGCCCTCGGCCGCGGCGCGGCGCAGCACCGGCTCGACCCGTTCCAGTACAGCCTCGGCCAGCAACCGCAGTTCCTCGGCGAATTCGCCCAGATGATCCTCGTGCCGGTCCTGGTCGGCGGCGGTCATCGCGGCCACACCTCGGGGTCCGGGCGGAAACGCACGACCAGTTGTTCACCGTCGAGTTCGGCGCCGTCGACCGTGCATCGCCGCAATACCGGCGCCAGTGGCAGGCGGCGCCGGACCCCGTCCGCTCCCACGATCAAATCGTCCTCCACTCGTCCCAGTCGCAGCGTCGCCGGGTCGACCACGGGCAGCCGCATTCGCAGGGTGAACACCGAGTGCAGGCCCGCGCCCGATTCCAGCTGTACGCTCGGCGCGCCGGCCCGGGCGGGCCCGGTATTCGCTTCGTCGCCAAGCATAGGGTCTGCCCCGGGAACTACCCGGTTAGCGCGCGAATCCACCAGCCGCGCCAACGCCTGCAGCGCGGTCGGGCCGATCGGCTCCGGACCGCTGTGCGGGGCGACGATCACCGGCACGCCGGACAGTCGGCGGCGCAGGTCGGCGATCATGTCGAGTTGTTCGGCGCGGCGATCGAGATACCAGCGCGCCGCGGGATGTTCGGCGCCGGTTTCGGGGACTTCGGGAAGCACCTTGTTCACCACGACATCGTCGAGTCGCAGCCCGAGCAACGCCGCGGCCGAGCGCATTCGCGCGGATTCGGCGACGGCGACCCGTTCGGGCCCGGTGATCAGGTGTGCGCCCGTGCGCGCATGATCGGCCAGCAGATCGCGCACCGACCGCACGGCCGCGGCGATGCGCTCGACCGTCGTGGCCAGCACGATCCGGCGCAGATCGGGTCCGGCGACGCTGAGCGCCCGGGCATGCGCGGGCCAGAGGCGATCCAGATAGCCGAGCAGGGTGTCGGGCGCGGTGATGATGCGCAACATATCGGCCGAGGGCGGGCAGTCCACGACGATGACGTCCCAATCGTCCTCGTCGGCGAAGTCGGCGATCTCGATGAGCATCAACAGTTCCTGCACGCCGGGCAGGCCGGTCAGCTCGGCCGGATCCAGCGCGGCCAGATCGATGCCGTGCTCGTGGCCCGCACCCGCCAGCACCCGCACGGCGTCACGGAAGCGATCCTCCAGCAGCGCAAGGGAATCGATCTCGATGACATCCAATCCGGGCAGGATCGAGGTGATTCCGGCGACCGTGCCCGGATCGTGTGGGAAGCGGAATCCGAGTGCGTCGCCGAGGGAGTGGGCCTGGTCCATCGAGGCGATCAGGACCCGCTGTCCGGAGTGCGCGTAGGACATGGCCGTGGCACAGGCCAGGGTCGTCTTACCCACCCCGCCCTTGCCGATGAACAGCTCCAGACGTGTCAGCCTTCGACCCGTTTCTTGAGTTCCTTGAGCGCCGTGTCGGTGATCACCTTCTCGGCCTTGCGTTTGAACATGCCGATCATCGGGATCGTCAGGTCGACGGTCAGTTCATAGATCACCTGGGTGGTGCCGTCGGGCTGGTCGATCAGCTCGTAGGTGCCGTCCTGCGCCTTCTGCAGATCACCGGTGACCAACTGCCAGGTCACCGCCTTACCGTCGGGCCGCCAGGTGTAGGACAGCACGTAGGTGTCCTTGACCACGCCGGCGTCGAGGATGAATCGCGCGGTCCGGGCCCGGCCGTCGGGGAACTTGTCGAGCACCTCCACCGACCGCGCCGCCGCCACCCACTCCGGGTACGACCCGAGGTCGGCGATGACGGCCATCACCCGATCCGATGCGGCGTCGATGATGATCGACCTCTGGGTCCGGTCGGCCATGGCTGGCAGCGTTTCCTTTCCGGCTGCGGGACAACGGTTTCCGACAATCAGGGCACGGGCACTGGGGTGACGCCCGCCGGACGCCCGGCCTCGAGCAGCGCCTTCACCTCGAACGACATCTTCCGGCCCGCCACCCGCCGCTCCCGATTGGCGGCCAGCAACGCGCGCGGCGACATCCGGGCGGCATTCCACGGTTCGGCGTGCAGGAAGTAGTGCAGGATCACTCCGTCCAGGCAGGATTCCAGCCAGACCTCCATGGTCCCGGTCAGCGGGCCACCGATGGTCCAGCGAATTCCCTTGTCGGCCCGGTCTTCTCGGACCTCGAGCGTCAGCTCCGGCCACCAGCGCCGCCAGCGGTCGCGATCGGCCAGCACCGCCGCGACCTCGATCCCCGAGGCGGCGACGAACGTCTGGTCGGCGACCTGAATCGAACTCATGCCCGGCCCTCGTTCCCGCTCATGTCCTGCCCATTTCCGGCATGAGCTCTGGGCCCTGCGTGGTTACGCTTCGCTGCCGCCTCCGGGCCCTGACCGCTCATGCTGTGCCTATTCTCGGCATGAGCTCTGGGCCCTGCGTGGTTACGCTTCGCTGCCGCCTCCGGGCCCTGACCGCTCATGCTGTGTCCAATCTCGGCATGAGCTCTGGGCCCTGCGTGGTTACGCTTCGCTGCCGCCTCCGGGCCCTGACCGCTCATGCCGCCGAGCCTATCTCGAGAACCCCTCGCTGCCCGATCGCACAGTCCCGTCGAGCAGTTCGCCCAGCCGGGCGCCGAGCACGTCCCAGCGCCAGTGTTCGCTCACCCAGTCGCGGCCCGCGGCGCCCAGGCCCGCGGCGGTCTCGGGATCCGAGAGCAGGGTGACGATGGCGTCGGTGATCTGCTGTTGCGAACGGCCGTCGACGACGGTGCCGGTGCGGCCCTCCCGCACGGTCTCCGGTGCGCCACCGGAATTGCCCGCCACCACCGGAACTCCGGTCGCCGACGCCTCCAGGAAGACGATGCCCAGGCCCTCGACGTCCAGGCCCGCGCCGCGGGTGCGGCACGGCATCGCGAAGACATCGGCGATGGTGTGGTGGGCGGCCAGTTCGGCGGCGGGCACGCGGCCGGTGAAGATCACGTCGTCGGCCAGATCCAGTGCCGCGGCCAACCCGCGCAGCTTGTCCTCGTACGGCCCGCTTCCGGCGATGACCAGGACCGCGCCGTCGACGCGTTTCTTGATCTCGCTCATGGCCATGATCAACATGTCCTGCCCCTTGCGCGGAACCAGCCGCGACAGGCACAGCACGGTCGGCCGGTCCCCCAGCCCGTAGCGGGCGCGCAGTTCTGCCCGCGCCGCCGGATCCGGGCGGAACACCTCGGTGTCGACGCCGGGCGGCAGATACTCGAGCCCGGCCCGCGGGCCGAACGCCGCGGAGAACCGTCGCCGGGTGTACTTGCTGACATAGGTGATCGCATCGGTGTGATCGCCGATCACCCGCAGCGCCTGCCGGGCCGCGGGCAGCATCGACCAGCCGACCTCATGCCCGTGCGTACTGGCCACGATCCGCTCCGCGCCCGCGCGCCGCAGCAGCGGCGACAGCAGCGCCAGCGGCGCCGCGGCCCCGAACCATACGGTGTCGCACCGCTCGTCGCGCACGAGCTTCGCCGCCCGCCGCAACACCAGCGGCGTCGGCACCATCAGCGTCGTCGGATGCCGCACCACCTGAAACGGCTGCTCGGCATCGAATTTCACATGGCTGTCCCCCCGCCACCGCGGCGCATACACCACCAACTCATCCGCCGGCAACTGCATCGCCAGCGCATGCAAATACGACTGAATCCCCCCGGGCCGCGGCGGAAAGTCGTTGGTAACCAGCAGGGTGCGAGCCATGCGGGAAGTCTATTGCCGCCCCACCGCCCCCCGATTCCCACCCCAGCCCGCCCCGAAACCCCGTGCACCCCAACCCTTGCCCCGGCGCCGCGCGCCGAGACAAGGGACGAGAGCTCTCCCCGTCTTTGCTTGGGCCGGACCCCTCGGTCCCTTGCTGGGCCAAGCCCCTCGGTCCCTTGCTGGACCAAGCCCCTCGGTCCCTTGCTGGACCAAGCCCCTCAGTCCCTTGCCCGGACGAAGTCCGGGCAAGGGTCAGGCGGTATGGGTCTTGATCCAGTCGCGCCACTGGGTGACGAAGGTGGTGTGGCCGATGCCGAGGGTGTCGTGGAGGGCGTTGTCGAGGGTGGGCTGGGTCTGGGGGCCGGTGGCCAGGCGGTGGTAGAGGTCCACGAGTTTGGGTTCGCCGAATTGGGTGGCGGTGAAGGCATTCGCGGACCAGGCCTGTTCGTAGGCGAGGGCGGCGTTGTTGCGGGCGGTGGGGGCGAAGTCGGCGTCGGCGGGGAGGTCGGTGGGCAGGACACCGGAGCGGGCGCGGGCGGTGAGGGTCGGGGCGAGCTGGGCGACGCTGCTCTGTTCGCCGCGATGGGCGGAGTATTCGGCGAAGCCCTCGAGCATCCACTGCGGAGAACCGTCGATGGTCTGCGCGCGGGCCGCCACATGAGTCAGCTCGTGGCGCAACGTATCCCGCAATCCGTCGGTGCCCAGACGGCGTCCCGCATCGGCGGCGAACACCACCCGCTGACCCGTGGGCCGGTGGCCGGGCAGGAACGGATCCGAGACCGAGGCCGCGGCCACCTCGCTGGACACCGGTCCGGTCGCATGCGTCAGCGCCGCGAATTCGGCGGACGAGGACGCGACCACGACCACCGCCGCGCGCGACCAGTCCGGCCCCCACAGCGCGGTCACCGAGTCGACGGCCGGGCCGATCTCATGCGCGAGGGTATCCACATCGCCGCGCTGATACGGATGGCCGAACACCACCGACAGCTGCCCGTCCTCACCCGAAACCTGCTGTGCGACAACGGGACCATAGGACTCCATGACCCGGCGCACCTCCGCCAGCTGTGGATCGGCCGGCAGCGCGGGCGCGGCGAACTGCGCCGCCGCCGGCTCGGGCCGCATCTTCGGCAGCGCCGATTTCGGTAGGAGCACCAATGCACCGGTGATGGCCGTCAAGGCGATCACCGTGGCGACGGTAGCGACGAATTCGAACCGCCGCCGTGCCGTCAACCAAGTACGGACCCGCTCGAGCGCGTTCATCCTCACCTCGGTCGTGTTACGGCATACCGATCCAATAGCGACGCGCCGAGTGGAACGGGGTCGAGCCCATCGGCGCCACCTGGACCGGAACACCGAAGGTCGAGGCGTGCAGGATCAAGCCGTTGCCCGCATAGATTCCCACATGCGAAGCGTCCGAATAGAAGAAGACCACATCTCCGGGTTGCAAGTTGTTCTTGTCGACGGGAGTACCGACCGTGGCCTGTGCCTGACTGGTGCGCGGCAGATCGATGCCGACGTGGTGAAATGCCCACTGCACCAAGCCGGAACAGTCGAACTGATCCGGACCGGTGGCACCCCACACATAGGGGTCGCCGACCCGGGTGAGCCCGGCCGCCAGCGCACTGGTCCCGCTGCCGGGCACCAATCCGCGCAACAGGGTGTCACGGTCGAATCCGGCCGGAAACAGCGCCCCGGCCAGCGAGGACTTATCGCCCGCGGACAGCGAGCCCCACGCCTGGATCACCTGCGCGATCGCGCCCTGCAGATCGGCGCGTTTGCGTTCCAGATCCGCGCGCACCTGATCGGCCTTCTGCGAGGCATCGCGCGCGGCGTCGGCGGCGGTGCGGGCGGTGGTCTGCGCGGAGGTGGCGGCGTCGCTCGCCTTCTTGAACTGCGCGAGTTGATCCTGCGTCTGCGTGGACAGCACGTCCAGGGTCGACATCTGATCGAGCAACTGCTGGGGCGAATCGCTGACCAGCACGGAGAACAACCGATTGGTGCGCGCGCCCTGATAGGCCGCGATCGCGGTGCGGTCGACCGCGGGCTGATACTTGCGGACCTCGGCCAGCGCCGCGTCCACCACCTGGGTCGCGCCGGCCAGTTTCGCATCGGCGTCGCGGGAGACGGCCTGTTTGCCGTCGAGATCCTGCTGCGCGGCGAGGGCCTGCTCGTTGAGCTGCTCGGACTGATGGGACAGATCGATGAGTTTCCCCACCGCGTCGCTCGCGCTGCTGGGCGCGGCGGCCGGATCGGCGATGGCCCCGTGGATGGGCATCCCGAACATCAGGACGCCCATGGCCAACGATCCGCCGACCAGGCGTCTGGTTCTGTTGTTGCGACGCTGCGCTGTCACTGCCTGCCGTGCCCCGTTTCCGCGGTATCCGAGCTGGTCCTGCCGAAGGTCTCGATCAGGTTACGGAATGGCGGCCGTGCGTGTCCAGCAGGCCACAAAATGATCACGGCCGCCGTCCCATATGACCGAAAGTTTCAGTAGCGACGGGCTCCCGCGATGGGCATCGAGGACATGGCCGCGATGGCGACCGGCTGACCGGAGGTGGCGGCGTGGATGACGTTGCCGTCGCCCACGTACAGACCCGAGTGGCTGCCGCCGTAGAACGAGATCACATCGCCCGGCCGCAGATCGTCCAGCGAGACCGGGGCGCCCGCGTCGAGCTGCGCGTAGCTGGTGCGCGGCAGTTCCAGGCCGGCCTGCTCGTAGGACCACTGCACCAGGCCCGAGCAGTCGAAGGCGTTCGGGCCGGCGGCGCCGTACACGTAGGGCGCGCCGAGCTTGCTCATCGCGGCGTCCACGGCCCGCTTGCCGACGGTCTCGATCGGCGCGGCCGGCGGAGTGACGCCCGGGATCTGGAAGCCCGGGGGCAGGATGTCGGCCGGGATGGCGCCCGGCGGAATCTGGGCCAGGATCTGATCGGGCACCTCGAAGTTCCCGATGCCCGGAACGGTGACCGGTGCCGCCGAGGCGGGCGCGGCCGGCAGCAGTAGGGCGCTGAGGGTGGCGGCTCCAACGGCTCCCGCCGCAACGGCCCGATGGGCGGTGCGATGCAGCCCCAGGACCTGTCGCTTGATCGCCATGATGCGGTACTCCTCATCTGCCTCACGACGCCGCACCCGGTGGTGCGTCGAACTCCGTGAGGTCTCGAAAAGATTACGAGCGCATAACGGTGTGTTGTAAAGCGGCGGACATCAAAAACGGGTCCGCCGACATCCGCCACCCTTCCAACTTGCGACATATCTCACAGCGATCACGAATAAATAACGAAGGGCTCCGACCTGGGGGTTTCCCGGCGAACACCGAGGCGTCAACCCGGGCGGCCCGCGAGTGTTTGAAGGTGCGACTTAACGGGAAATCGGCACGTGGGCACGAGCCTTCCGGCACGGAAACGACCGATCAGTTTCCATCTTGTTAACGATCACGGTCGCGGCGGTGACTCCCACGAGACCGCCGGACGGCCGAACCCCCGGATTGATCCGGAAAATGAATCAATGTGACCCTGGACACATTTGTGTGTAATTCGGACAGCCGCACCCGTTAATGCCACGGCCGTAACTTGTCGGACCCTCCCCCTACGCTGCTCGGCGTGCCCCAGACCACGGCGGCCCAGCTGGCCTTCGACGAGCTCGACACCCCGCTCTACGACACCACCTTCGTCGTGGTCGACCTGGAAACCACGGGCGGCAGTCCCGACGGCGATGCGATCACCGAGATCGGCGCGGTGAAGGTGCGCGGGGGCGAGGTGATCGGCGAATTCGCCACGCTCGTCGATCCCGGCCGCCCGATCCCGCCGCAGATCGTCCAGATCACCGGCATCACCACCGCGATGGTCCGAGACGCACCGCGCATCGAGGCGGTGCTGCCGGGATTCGTCGAATTCGCCGCGGGCGCGGTGCTGGTCGCCCACAACGCCCGCTTCGACACCGGCTTCCTCGCGGCCGCCGCGGCCCGCTGCGAGATCGCCTGGCCCACCTTCCAGGTGCTGTGCACCGTGCGGCTGGCCCGGCGCATCCTGCCCCGCGACGAGACGCCGACCGTACGGCTGTCCGCTCTGGCACGGATTCTCGGCGCGCGCACCACGCCCACCCACCGCGCCCTCGACGACGCCCGCGCCACCGTCGACGTGCTGCACGCGCTGATCGAGCGGGTCGGCAATCAGGGCGTGCACAGCCTCACCGAACTCGTCGACTATCTCCCCGAGGTGAGCAGACGCCAGCGCTCCAAACGCTTCCTGGCCGCCGACCTGCCGACCGGCCCCGGCGTCTATCTGTTCCGCGGCCCCTCCGAGGAGGTCCTATATATAGGGACGGCCGTGAATCTGCGCCGCCGCGTGCGCAACTACTTCACCGGCTCCGAAACCCGAACCCGCATGCGGGAAATGGTGGCCCTGGCGACCCGGGTCGATCATGTGCCCTGCGCGCACGGCCTCGAGGCGGGCGTGCGGGAACTGCGACTGCTGATCGCGCACACCCCGCCCTACAACCGCCGCTCGAAGTTCCCGAAGCGGGTCTGGTGGCTCACCCTCACCGACGAGCCGTTCCCCCGCTTCGCCGTCACCCGCACCCCCGCCCCGGATGCGCTGGGCCCGTTCAACTCCCGCGCCGATGCCGCCGAGGTCGCCGCCATCGTCGCCGAACACTGCGGCCTGCGCACCTGTGCCGCGCGCATCCCCCGCGGCGGGCGGCACGGCGCCGACTGCCCGCCGGCCGTGGTCGGCGGCTGCCCCGCGAGCGCCTCGGGACGACTGCTGGATACGACCGAATACGCGAATGCGCCCCGCTTGGTCCGCGACCTGTTCACCGGCGCGGGCGACGCGCCCCTGCGCACCATGCGGGACCGCATCGAAACCCTTGCCGCCGCGGAGAGTTTCGAGGCCGCGGCCCGCCTGCGCGATCGCATGGTCACCGTCGTCCGCGCGTTGCGCCGCACCCAGCGCCTCGCGGCCCTGGCCCGCCTCGCCGAATTGATCGCCGCCCGTTCCGACGGCGCGGGCGGCTGGGAATTCGCCGTCGTCCGCTACGGCCGCCTCGCCGCCGCGGGCACCGCCGCGCGCGGCATCGCGCCGATGGCCGTCGTCGAGAAACTCGTCGCCGCAGCCGAAACCGTCATTCCGCCCGATCCGCACCCGCCCCTGCGCGGCGCGCCCCCGGAGGAAACGGCCGTCATCATTCGCTGGCTCACTCAGCCCGGCACCCGCATCGTCCGCACCACCGACGGTTATCACGAACCCCGGTTCGGCGCGGGCCCCTGGCTGTCCTGGGCCCAGCGCGCCGAATCCGCCGCCCATACCGACATTGCGCCGCAGTCGCGCGCGGGCGGGCCGGGCGGATCAATAGACTCAGCGCCATGATTACCGCGATCGTATTGATCCATGCCGAGGTCGCCCGCATTCCCGAGACCGCGCAGGCGCTGGCCGATCTCGAAGGCGTGGCCGAGGTGTATTCGTGCGCGGGCGATGTCGACCTCATCGCGCTGGTGCGGGTGCGCGATCACGGGCAGATCGCCGAGGTGGTGACCGGGCGGATCAACAAGACGCCCGGTGTGCTGCGGACCGACACCCACATCGCGTTCAAGTCGTATTCGCGGGCCGAACTCGAGGCCGGATTCTCGATCGGCGAATGAGCGCCCGGCTCAGCCGAGGAGTACGGAGGCGCCGAACGGGTGCGCCTGGCGCCCCGCGTCGACCACTCTGGTGACCCCGCCGCGGCAGCCGGGCAGCAGGTATACGCGGGCCCGGGTCGCACTGTCGTTGACGATATTCAGTCGGTAGGGGACCGTCCGCACCGTCACGCAGCCGGGCGAGGTCGCGTAATCCCGCCCGTCGACGCGGAACATCCCCGGCGCGGCCTGCGCGGGCGCCGCCAACAACACCGCCGCGGCCGCGAATACGCCCGACACCACGAGAACCTTCCGTCTCACGCCCCGAACTGTAAACCACCACCGCGAACAAAGGCGAAAGCCCCCGAGCCAGATTCGGCTCGGGGGCTTTCGCTCAGCTATCGGACAGCTCAGTGCTTGCCGCTGTCGTCGCGATTCTGGTGTTCGGCCAGAACCGCGAGCTGCTTGCGCTCCTGCTCGTGCTCGTATTCGACGAGCGCGTCGGCCTGCTGGGCCGGATCGGCGCTCAGCAGCGAGCCGATACCGGGCTTGCCGGCCCAGCCGAGCTTGTTCATCTTCTTGGGCACCGGGGCACCCTGATATTCCAGCGGGATCGGGTGGCCGTGCTCGTCGACCGGACCCAGCGGCTGATGCACCTCGATGTACTCGCCATGCGGCAGACGCTTGATCACACCGGTCTCGATGCCGTGCTCGAGCACCGCGCGGTCACTGCGCTGCAGACCCAGACACATCCGATACGCCACGAAGTAGGCCAGCGGCGGCGCGACCAGCAACGCGATCCGGAAGAACCACGTCGTCGCGTTCAAGGAGACATCGAACTTCAGCGAGATGATGTCGTTGACACACGCCAAAGTCAGCACCAGATAGAACGCGATGGCCATAGCGCCGATCGCCGTGCGCACCGGCACATCTCGCGGCCGCTGCAGCAGATTGTGGCGCGCATCGTCACCGGTCAGCCGCTTCTCGATCCACGGATACGCGAACAGGACCGTGAACACCAGACCCATGATCAGCGCCACCCAGAACGGGGCGGGCACCGTGTAGCGGCCCAGGTACAGCTCCCACGGCGGCATCAGTCGTGCCATACCGTCGGTCCACATCATGTAGAAGTCCGGCTGAGAACCCGCCGACACCTGGGAGGGGTTGTAGGGGCCCAGGTTCCAGATCGGGTTGATCTGCAGGACACCACCCATGAGGGCGACCACGCCGAGGGTGAACATGAAGAACGCACCCTGATCGGCGGCGAACACCGGCACGATGCGGGCGCCCACGACGTTGGTCTCCTTGCGACCGGGTCCGGGGAACTGGGTGTGCTTCTGGTACCACACCAGCGCCACATGCGCCGCGACCAACGCCAGCATGATGCCCGGGAATAGCAGCACATGCGCGATGAACAACCGCGGAATGATGATCGTGCCCGGGAAATCACCACCGAAGATCAGCCAATGCATCCAGGTACCGATGACCGGGATACCCATCGTGATACCACCGAACGCGGCCCGCAGACCGGTACCCGACAGCAGATCGTCGGGCAGCGAGTAGCCGAAGAAGCCCTCGAACATCGCCAACAGCAGCAGCAGCGAGCCGATCACCCAGTTCGCCTCGCGCGGCTTACGGAACGCGCCGGTGAAGAAGATCCGGAACAGATGGATGATGATCGACGCCGCGAACAGCAGTGCCGCCCAGTGGTGCACCTGCCGCACGAACAGACCGCCACGCACCTCGAAGGTGATGTTCAGCGCCGTCTCGTAGGCCCGCGACATGGTCACACCACGCAGCGGCTGGTACGAGCCGTTGTAGACGACCTCGCTCATCGACGGATCGAAGAACAGGGTCAGGTAGATACCCGACAGGATCAGAATGATGAACGCGTACAGCGCGATCTCGCCGAGCAGGAACGACCAATGGGTCGGGAAGACCTTGTTGATCGACCGCTTGACGAACGCCGCCATGTGGTAGCGCTCATCCATCTCATTGGCCTGTGCGGCCGCTTTGCTAGGACTCATGAACGACGCTCCCAGTAAGCCGGGCCGAGCGGCTCGATGAAGTCGCCGTTGGCGACCAGGTAGCCCTCGGTGTTGACGGTGATCGGCAGCTGCGGCAAAGCCCGGGCGGCGGGGCCGAAGACCGGCTTACCCCACTCGGTGGCCGAGAACTGCGACTGGTGGCAGGGGCACAGGATCCGGTTGGTCTGCTGCTCGAACAGCGAAGTGGGGCAGCCCAAGTGGGTGCAGATCTTCGAATAGGCGAAGTAGTCGCCGTAGTTGAAGCTCTCCTGGCCCTTACGCTTGATCGCCTTCTGCGCGTCCTCGGTGCGCAGGCGAATCAGCATGACCGCGTTGCGGATTCCGCGCAGCGACTGGAGGGTCTCCTCCTCGTTACCGCGCCACTCTTCCTTCCACGGGAAGACGGTCTCCATGCCGCCGGCGTCCAGATCCTCCGGACGCACCAGCACGATGTCCTCCGGGCGACCGGTGTCCTTGCGGATGTAGATGGTCTGGCCCGGGTAGTCCGGGGTCCAGCCCGACACCCACAGCGGGGACTTGTCGCCCTTGGCCCACGGATTCTTGACCAGACCGCCGACGAACATGAACAGCGCGCCGATACCCAGCACGCCCACGCCCAGGCCCGCGGTGCGGGTGATCAGCTTGCGCCGGCCCAGCGTGGAGGTCTCCAGCGCATCGGTCAGCTCGGCGACCAGCGTGCGCCGGTCGACCTCGGCGGACTTGCCGTCGTGGCGGTCCTGGATGGAGATCTCGGCGGGGATGAACTTCTTACGGATGATCACCGCGGCGATGCCGATGGCCAGCACCGCGACACCGAGCAGCAGACCGTACAGCGGCGTGGTCAGCGAGTACATGCCCGCGCCGTCCTGGTCGCGGCTCTTGTACTGCCATGGCCAGAACAGGAACACACCGATCAGCGCCACGCCCGACAGTGCGGAGATGACGAACCACAGCGCCACCTGCCGTTCGGCCCGCTTCTCCGCGCGCGTGCCCGGAACCGGCCAGCGCGGGGCGCGATAGGCGACGTCGACGCCGTCGCGTTCGGTGCCGAGCTTGACCAGATCGTCGCGCGACATCGCGTCGAGCTGATCGTCGGTCGGGTCCATCTCCTTGGGCTCCTGTCCACTCATGAGCGAGATCCAATCCACATCGCCGAGCCGACCAGGATCACGATCCCGACCACCCAGATGGCCAGGCCCTCGGTCGCGGGGCCGAAGCCGCCGAGGCCGTATCCGCCCTCGGGATGCGACTCCGTGCGGTTCTTGACGTAGGCGACGATGTCGCGCTTCTCCTCCGGCGTCAGCTGCCGGTCGGAGAACTTCGGCATGTTCTGCGGACCGGTCAGCATCGCGGTGTAGATCTGCTGTTCATTCGCCTCGGTCAGCGCCGGGGCGAACTTACCCGAGGACAGCGCGCCGCCCTTACCGGTGAAGTTGTGGCACGACGCGCAGTTCATCCGGAACAGCTCACCGCCGCGGGCGATATCGGCGTTCTTGATGAGCGAATCCTCGGCGACCTTGCCGTCGGGATCGCGCACGACCGTGGGACCGCCGCCGTTCGAAGCGATGTACGCGCCCAGGGCATCGGTCATGTGCTCGTCGAACTTGGGGTCCTTGCGCTGGATCTGCGCGCCGTTGGCCGCGGCCGGCATGCGGCCGGTGGAGACCTGGAAGTAGACGGCCGCCTCGCCGACACCGATCAGGCTCGGGCCGCGATCCTGGACACCCTGCAGATTCGCACCATGGCAGGTGATGCAGGAGGTGTCGTAGATCTGCTTGCCCTCGCGGATCAGCGCGGACTGATCCTCGTCCGCCGTGGCGACCTGTGCGTGCGGAGTAAGAGCCGACGCCGCGAAGCCGGCTCCCACGAGGCCCATCAGCAGCACCAGACCGCCCGCGAGCCGGCGCCGCATCCGGCGCTGCTTACGGGTCTTGGTGGCCTGATCGTTCTTCGCGCTGTCGACCCCGGGGCTGATGGGGTCCGGCGCTGACGGGGGAGATGAACTCATCTGTGTCCCTTTTGGAGTAGACGGAACCGACGGTGGCTGCTAGTCCTGCTTCAGCGGACGAAGTAGATCGTGGCGAACAACCCGATCCAGACGATGTCGACGAAATGCCAGTAGTAGGAGACGACGATCGCCGCCGTGGCCTGCGCCGGAGTGAACTTGCTGACCTTGGTGCGGATCAGCAGGAAGACGAATGCGATGAGACCGCCGATGACGTGCAGACCGTGGAAGCCGGTGGTGATGAAGAACACCGAGCCGTAGATGCTGCTCGAGATCGAGGTGCCCTCGCTGTAGAGCGCGTGGTACTCGGTGCCCTGGCCGATGACGAAGAACAGGCCCATCAGGAAGGTGAGCACGTACCAGCGTCGCAGGCCGAACACGTCGCCCTTCTCCGCGGCGAACACGCCCATCTGGCAGGTGAACGAGCTCAGGACGAGCACGATCGTGACCGGCACGGCCAGAAACAGGTTCAGCTCGGTCGGCTCCGGCGGCCAGTTCCCGTGCGCCTGTGCGCGCGCGACAAAGTACATGGCGAAGAGGCCGGCGAAGAACATCAGCTCGCTCGACAGCCAGATGATGGTTCCGACGCTGACCATGTTGGGCCGGTTCAGCGAGTGCACACGCTGAGTAATGGCCGATCCTGGGGTCCCTACTGCGGTCGTCACGCCGGTAAGTATGACTCGTCGTAGTACGACAGGCCTACTCGGGTACGAATCTTGATGTTCCGTGTCGGAAACCGCACGGCGAGACCGGGTCTCACCGGGGCATCGGCGTGTCATACGAACGCGCAGTTCGGGGCGTGCGACGGGGGTTTCTATTGTGAGAAGTCGGATGTTCGCGGCCCCGAGTTCCCGGATCTACAAAAGTTTTCTTCGGGCCCCGACGACGAAGGAGTGGACATGGGATTGCGATCGGCCTGGCAGCGTCTGACCGGGCGCGGCGGCCCGCCGGAATTGGATCCGGACCGGACGGATCTGGTGGTGGTCGCCGCCAGTTTCGACGACGCCGAGGCCTGCTCGGCGGCCCTGGCTCGCGCCACGGCATGGACCGCGGACTCCCCCGCGGTCCTGCGTCATCATCTGCGGCTGCCCGCCGAGCGCGTGGAACAGACGATCGCCATCGCCGCCCAGGACGGCTACTCGCCCGGCCACACCGAATCCCGCGGCGACACCGTGGAATTGGTGCTGCGCCGCGTCCAGCTCCTCGACGCCCTGCACTGCTCGCAGGAACGCTCGCGCATGGCGGGCCTGGCCCAGCGCCACGACGGCGTCGCGCGGGGCTGGGACGCTCTGCAGCCGGACGGCAAAGAAGTTGCCGAACCGCACTAGGCTTACGCCAGATCCACAGCGACAGGAGAAGTTGGTCATGAGCGCGCGCAGCTGGCCCGAGATCCTCGGTGCCCTCACCGACGGGGTCGATCTGACCGCGGAGGAGGCGACGTGGGTCATCGACGAGATCTTCTCCGACAATGCCTCCCCCGCCCAGATCGCCGCCTTCGGCGTGGCCATGAAGATGAAGGGCCCCACGGCGACCGAGCTGAGCGGACTGGCCCAGGGCATGCTCGGCCATGCGCGGCGGGTGTCGCTGGATGTGAACGCGATCGACATCGTCGGCACCGGCGGCGACCGCTCGGGCACGGTCAACATCTCGACCATGTCCTCGATCGTGGTCGCCGCGGCCGGGATCCCGGTGATCAAGCACGGCAACCGCGCGGCGTCGTCCAAGAGCGGCGGCGCGGATGTGCTGGAGGCGCTAGGGGTTCGAATCGCCTTGGGTCCCAAGGCCGTCGCCCAGTGCGTGACCGAGGTGGGCATCGGATTCTGCTTCGCGCCGCTGTTCCATCCGGCGCTGCGGTTCGCCGCCGCCGCGCGCAAGGATGTCGGCATCCCGACCGTCTTCAATGTGCTGGGCCCGCTGACCAATCCGGCCCAGCCGCGCGCGGGCTTGATCGGCTGCGCATTCGCCAACCTGTTGCCGGTCATCGCCGGGGCGTTCGCCGAGCGCGGTGTCAACGCGCTGGTGGTGCGCGGCAACGATGGCCTGGACGAGATCACCACCGCCGACACCACCGAGGCATGGGTCGTGACCGGCGGCCATCTGACCCACACCACGATCGATCCGACCCGCCTGGGCATCGAGCGGGTCCGCCCGGAGGCATTGCGCGGCGGCGAGGCGGAGACCAACGCGGTCATTGCCCGCAATATGCTCGGCGGCGCCCCGGGCCCGGTCCGCGATGCGGTACTGCTGAATTCGGCCGCCGCCCTCGCCGCCCGCGACCTGCGCCCCGAGACCGCCGACAGCGATCTGCACGAGGCCCTGGCCCTGGGCCTCGAACGCGTCGCCCACGCGGTCGACAGCGGCGCCGCGTCGGAGCTGCTGGATCGCTGGGTGACGGTGAGCAATCAGCTCGGCACGGATTGACCCGAAATCCTCGCCCGCATTCCTAGAATGGGACATGAGCTTCCAGAAGGTTCCGGCGGGTTCCCACGGGCGAGGCGCCCCGCCGTCGAATGCGTTCGTGCGGTTCGTGATACGAATCATGCAGCGGTATCACCGAATGCGCGGGGATCGGTTCCAGGGGATGGATCTGCTGTATCTGACGACCGTCGGCGCGAAGTCCGGGCAGGAGCGTCAGGTCAGCCTCACCCGGTTCGCGGCCGAGGACGGCTGGCTGGTGGTGGCGTCGATGCGTGGGGCACGCGAGAATCCGGCCTGGTATCACAACATCGCCGCGCATCCGGACCGGGTGTGGGTCGAGGTCGGCGGGCGGAAGTTCCCGGTACGGGCGCATCAGCTCGAGGGTGCGGCGCGGACGGCGGCGTGGGAGCGGATCGTGGCCGAACAACCGCGCTATCGCCAATACGCCGACAAGACCGACCGGGCGATCCCGATCCTGAAATTCGTTCCGATCAGCTGACTTCCGGTATCGGTAGGGGCATCGATAGGGGTCGTCGCCCGATCGCCGGATGAACCCTGGGCGAAAATACCGGCGCACCAGTTTCTTTCGGGTCACCATGAGTGCGATGTGCTGACCGTCGCGCCGGTGGTCCGGCGCGCCGCCTCGGGAGGTCCGATGTTCGAGCAGATCCGTCCCACCGCATTTCTCGCGAAAACCGCTGCCACCGTGGCACTCCTGGCCGCAACGGCAGCCGTCATGGCCCCCGCGCACGCCGAGGTCTCACTGCCGCTGGCCGTCGGGCTCGGCCCCGAGACCGCCGTGGTGGTCCTGGGCTACGGCCTGCTGCCCGACGGCGATATGCGCCCCGAGCTGCTCGCGCGCCTCTCGGCCGGCTACGTACAGGCGCAACTGTGCCCGCAAACCCCGATCATCGTCACCGGCGGCAATCCGGAGAACGGCGTCACCGAGGCCCAGGCGATGGCGGATTGGTATGTCGCACACGGCATCTCCCCCGCCCGCGTCCATATCGAAGACCGCGCCGAATCCACCGTGCAGAACGCCGAGTACTCCGCCCAGCTGATGCGCGCGATCGGCGCGGTCGACGCCGTCCTGGTCACCTCGTCGGACCATCTCCGGCGCGCCGAGGGCGATTTCGTCGCCGCGGGCATCCGCGTGGTGGCCACGCTGACCCCCGATCAGGCGCCATCGTCGGCACTTCCCTTCGGGCCCAGGTGAATTCGAGAGCAGTACGCTAACTCAGGTACCGCACGATGCCTTCGGCGACGCAGGCGGGCTTGGCCGCACCGTCGAGTTCGACGGTGACGGTGCGCTGCGCCTGCACCCCGCCGGGGATGTCGGTGACCGAGTCCAGCCTCACGCGGGCGCGGATGCGCCCACCCACGGGTACCGGCGTGATGAAGCGAACCTTGTTGAGCCCGTAGTTGATTCCCATCCGGATACCGCCGACCGAGGTGGCCTCGTCGACCATCGGCACGGTCAGCGACAGGGTGAGGAATCCGTGCGCGATGGTCCCCTTGAACGGTCCCCGCGCGGCCCGCTCCGGATCGACGTGAATCCACTGATGATCGTCGGTGGCGTCGGCGAACCTATCGATCCGGTCCTGATCGATGGTCAGCCACTCGCTGATACCGATCTCGGTTCCCACGGCGCCCCGCAGCGCCTCGAAGTCGGCGAAATGCGTCATATCAGCGAGCGTAGCTACGACTTGTGGCGCAGGCTGCCGAACAGTCCATCCTTCTCGTCCTCGGGCCCCGCGGTGAAGTACAGCGCGTCGGCATCGCCGAGGCTCTCCCCGTTGCCGAACATCAACGCCCACAACCCATCGATACCGACCGGCTTGCCGTCCTCGTCGCGCAGATAGTCGACGAACGTACCGCGGGCATCGTCGAAGGCCAGGATATGCCCCGCGCCGCCGAAGTTGCCGATCAGCAGCTTGCCCGA
The DNA here is from genome assembly GCF_044454005.1 of Nocardia sp. NPDC051570. NCBI lineage: Bacteria > Bacillati > Actinomycetota > Actinomycetes > Mycobacteriales > Nocardiaceae > Nocardia > Nocardia sp. NPDC051570. The sequence goes on from NZ_JBITDI010000014.1 coordinate 179,850, forward strand.
CAGCGGCCCGAAGCCGTTGGGCGCCACCGTCACCGCCCACGGCGCGTTGAACCGGCCGCCGCCGTCGAGGGTGCGCACGAGGGTGCCGTTCCCGTCGAATTCGGCGACCCTGCCCTTATCCACCTTGCCGTTGGCCTTGGCCTCCTGATCCCGGTCGAGCCTGTCTTCCTGGCCCGCATCGAATGTGGCCGGGTCCAGGCCCCCGCTCTTGGTACTGGCGTAGGAGACGAAGATCCGGTTGCCGATGGTCGTCACGTTGAACGGCCCGGGATCCCCGACCTTGGCCTTGCGCCCCTTCGCCGGATCGGCCGGGTCGACCGGATCCCCGGTGGCGAACGGATTGGCGAATCCTTTGGTGGGCACCGGCTTCCACGCCGTGTCGAAGGTCCGGATCTGCGGTTCGGTACCGAAGTCGGCGGCCAGCAGCCTGGCGCCGTCCGGGGACAGCGCGATGCCCTTGAACCGCATACCCGCCGCGGTGCCGTCGTATTCGAGGACGGCCGGGCCGTCGTGCCGCACGATCGTGCCGTCCGCGCCCTGTTCGGTCCAGGCCGAGATCTTGCCGGAGTCGGCGGCGAAGATGAATCGCGCCGAACCGGTGAGCTTGTCATCCCTGCCGTCGTAGCCGACCGGCTGATCGCGCACCACGAACAGATCCGAGGTGATCGGCGCCGGGTTGAACAGCACGCCGGTGATCTTGCCCTCGCTCTCGTTGCCGTCCTCATCCCAGATCGAGTCCGCGCCGGGCACGGTGACGAACTTCAGCGGATCCTGAAACAGCTTCCGGTACTTGGGATCCGCCGATCCGGTGACATCACCGACGAATTGGAAGGACTTACCGCCACCCCCGACCCAGAAGTGCCCGCCCGCGCCCTTGGGCCGATCGGCCAGCCCCCACGCGTCCACCATATCGGCGAAGACGAACTGCGCCTTGTACTCGCCCCTGTTCGCCGCCAGGTTGGTCTGCGTGTAATGGTTACCGTCGAGCGCCTTGACGTCGGTGGGCGGCGCGGGCCTCGAGCAGGCCCCGGCCAGCAGCAGCGCAGCCCCCAGCGCCGAGACGCGCAGCAGATTCCGGCATCCGTTCACACCCGATCCCTTCCGTCGGCCTGTCGGTCAGGCGATGCCAACCATAGACGTCCGGAATGAGCCGATCATCCGACCATCTGGAAACACTCCCTGACCTGTGCCTCGCTCAGCCCGTAATCGGCCAGCGAGTACCGGTGCACCGGCCTGCGGTCCCCGGTCCGGCTCTCCTGGTCCAGCGCCGTCATCGCCGCACGCGCCTGCTCGGTGAACTCGATCCCGAATGCGCGATAGACGGCCTCGACGGTGCCGAGCGGATCGGTGCGCAGCTCGGCGAAGTCGACATCGACGAACTGCGCCGGATCGTATCGCCCACGCGCGGTGGTGAATTCGCGCAGTCCCCGCGACCACAGCTCGAGCTGCGTCGCACCGATCACGGTGCCGGAGAAGGTATTCGACCAGCCGCGCGCCGCATGATCGGACAGGCTGCATACCGAGGCGAGAACCGTCGCCGGATCGCGATGGGTCTGGATCACCAGCGCATCGGGGTATACGGCCATGAGCGCGTCGAGCGCGAACAGATGACTGGGGTTCTTCAGAATCCAGCGGCGCCGGTCGCCGAGCCCGATCAGCCGCAGATTCCTGTGGTGCCGAGCGTAGGCGTCGGTCCAGTCCCGGCCCCGCAGCCATCGCGAATAGGTCGGCAGATACGAAAGGCATTCGTAGGATACGGATTTCACCGTCTGCCGCAGCAGCTGCCAGCATTCCTCCACCTCGGCCGCATTCATGAAGTGCAGACCCATGAACTCCGGATTCTCGATGTGATGCCGCGCGAATCCGGCGTCGATGCGCTGGTAGATCGGATTGTCCGCCCATGTCTCGCGCGGCGGGCGCGGCTGCGGGAATTCGGTGAGCCACATCTGGAGCGCCTGATGCCGGGGATCGGCCGCCAGCAACCGGTGCAGGGCGGTGGTGCCGGTACGCGGCAGACCGGTCACGAAGATCGGCCGGGTGATCGGCGTCTCGGCGTATCCGGGATGCGCCTGCCAGGACGCCTCGCTCAGCGCCCGCGCCACCAGCGCGCCGCGCAGGAAGTAGCGGTTCATCTTCGAGCCGAGTTCGGTGAGGTCGGCGTCGCGGCGATAGGACTCGAGCAGCACGCCGAGTGCCTCGAGATAGTCGTCGGAGCCGAAATCGGTGAGGCCGCAGGCCTTCGTCGCCGAGGCGTGCAGATCCTCGACGGTGCCCACATCGGTGCGTACGGTCATGATCGGTTCCTATGCGTGATACTCGCCGCAGTTGACGTCGAGGGTCTGGCCGGTGATCGCGCTGGACCAGTCCGACGCCAGAAACACCACGGCGCGGGCGATTTCGTCGGGTTCGGGCAGGCGTTTGAGATCCGAGCGGGCGGCGGTCTGTTCGTAGACCTGCTCGATGGTGATGGCGTACTTCTCGGCGACCTTGCCGAAGTACCACTTCAGCTGATCGCTCCAGATATAGCCCGGGGCTATGGTGTTGACCCGAATCCCCCTCGGGCCCAGCTCCGTTGCCAAGGTCTGGGACATGGCGAGCAGCGCGGCCTTGGCCAGTTTGTAACTGCCGTAGCGGGGTTCGGAGTGACGGATGGCAGCCGAATTGATCATCACCACCGCGCCTTTGGAGTCGGCCAGCTCCTCGGCGAACGCCTTGGTCATCCGGAGTCCACCCAGCACGGTCAGATCCAGACTGTCGCGGATCTGCTGAAAGTCGGTGCGCTCCAGCGACTTCATCGACGGCACCGAGAAAGCGTTGTTCACCAGGGCATCCACTCGCCCGAAGGTCTCCACGGTGCGTTCCAGCAGATTCGCCACGGCCGCATCGTCGGTGATATCGGTGGCCACGCTCAGCGTCTGCCCGCCCGCGGCCGCGATCTCCGCGGCCACCTCGTGCAATCGCGATTCGGTACGAGCCGCCAGCACCACCTTCGCCCCCGCCGCGGCGGCCTCCGTGCAGATCGAGCGCCCCAGCCCGGGCCCGACCCCACTGACGACCACCACCTTGTCCGCCAGCACCTTCATGCCAACATCCTTCCCGCGAAGGCGCGCTGCCGTTCGGCGATCCGTGCCCGCCACCCGTTCTCATCGATCCGATTGCTGTCGTAGTAGGGCAGGTGTGCGGCCACGTCGTCGACCGGCACCAGCGCCACGGTCGGCCCGTCGGCGGGCGTGATCGCGCGATCGGTGCGCTGCCAGCGGAACTGCAGGATGCCGCAGCGGCGACCGGTGGTCTCGACCCAGTTGGCGATGCCGGGATCGCGCGCCGACACGACCATGCGGATCACCCCATCCGGATCCGACTGTGCCTGAACGCTGTTGAGGCTGGTCTGATGGTTGACGTAGTCCAGCGAGATATACCAGCGGCTACCCAGCTGGAAACCCTGATACGGCGCATCGGATTTCGGCACCGCGATGACCAGCGCCTGATCCTCGGCGAGATCGAAATGCCCGACCGAGGAATACTGCGTGCTCAAACCGCCCGGGGTGAGCCGAGGTTCGGTGAGCGTATTGACCGGCAGATCCAGATAGAACCACTTCGGGAAGTTGAACCAGGTGTGCACGCGCTGCACCAGCATCCGCCCGGCCGCGCGATAGCGCTTGCGCAGCTGGTCGACATCCGGCTCGGCGGGCGCGGTGCCGACGGTGTCCACGCGCTCGATCCGGATGCTGCCCTTGCGTTCGCGGGCCCAGTCGCCGTATACCTCCCGCACCGCGAGCATGGACGCGCCCTCGCCGAGCACGAAGTAGTTCGGGCCCGGATCGTCGCGCGGGGGACCGAATCTCAGCCGATACCCGCCGTCGGGATCGATCCGCAGGCGCCGGTCGTCGAAGGCGTCGTCGCCGCCGGGGACGTCGGTGGCGGTGTAATCGCCCTTGAGCACTTGGAAACTCAGATCCACCGTACTGCCGCGGATTCCGGTGATCAGATACTCCGCGGTCGGCTCGACATTCGCGTGATAGTAGAGGGTGTCCGGATTGTCCAGGCCCATCTTGGTATACGGCCCGGTCGAGGTGACGAAGTACGGGTGAGCGGTGCCGTGCGCCCGCGAAAGCTGCAGCACGGCGGCGATACTGCCCGCCAGATAGTCGTAGCCCTCGGCCAGATCGTGATCGTCGTGGATGAAATCCGCTGTGGCGATGAGCTTCTCGGCCTCGGCGACGGCGGCCAGGAAGGGTTCGGTCAGGGGTTGTTCCATGAATGTCCTCACTACAGTCGCAGATCGCGGCGGATGCGCGCGGCGATCTCGGCGGGCGTGCCCTGGTCGGTGGTCACGACCAGATCCGGATGTTCGGGCCGCTCGTACGGGGAATCGATGCCGGTGAACCGCGGCAGTGTCCCGGCGCGGGCACGGGCGTAGAGACCCTTGGGATCTCGGCGCTCGCACACCTCGAGCGGGGTGTCCACGAACACCTCGTGGAAGGGCAGCGCACGGCCGTCATGGATCACCCGCGCCTGCTCGCGCTGCGCCGCGAACGGGCTGATGAGCGAGACGATCGCCACCACACCGGCATCCGCGAACAGCGCCGCCACCTCGGCCACGCGCCGGATGTTCTCGCGCCGATCGTCGTCGCCGAAACCCAGATCGGCATTCAGACCGTGCCGCAGATTGTCGCCGTCGAGCAGATACGCCGGGCGGCCGTCGGCCACCAGCGAGCGCTCCAATTCGACTGCGATCGTGGACTTTCCGGATCCCGACAGGCCGGTCAGCCAGATCGTCGTCCCCGCATGCGCCCGCCCGGCCCGATCGACCGACGAGCCGTGCCAGACGACCTCGCGCCCGCCGGTGTCGCGCGCCAGGATCATGCCCGCGGCCACGGTCCGGTGGCTGGTGTGATCGATGAGGATGAAGCTGCCGGTGCGGCGGTTGTCGCGATAGGGATCGAACATCAGCGGCGTTCGGCAGCGCAGCGTCAGGCGCGCGATATCGTTGAGGCCCAGGCTTTCCGCGCCGGTCTCGCGATGCAGGGTGTTGACGTCGAGGCGGTAGTCCAGGGCCCGCACGCGGACGCCGATGCTCTGCGCGGCGGTGCGGATGGTGTAGTCGGCGCCGGGCCGCAGTGTGGCATCGTCGGCGAACCAGCACACCATCGCATCCAGATCGCGATCCAGATGCGGCCGATTTCCCGGGCGCGCCAACATATCTCCGCGCCCGACATCGATATCGTCGTCGAGGGTCAGTGAGACCGCCATCCCGGTGAACGCCTCGTCCACCTTCGTCCCGCCCGGTCCCCAGACCCGCGCCACCCGGGTCGTGCGGCCCGAGGGCAGCACCACCACCTCGTCACCGGGTTTGAAGATGCCGCCCGCCACGGTTCCCGCATACGCTCGGTGTCCGTCGCCCGGTCGGATGACGTACTGCACGGGCAGGCGGGCGTCGATCAGGTTGCGGTCGGAGGCGATATGCACCTGCTCGAGGTGGCGCAGCAGCGGCGGGCCCGCATACCAGGGCAGCCGCGGCGAAGGGTCGACGACATTGTCGCCGAGCAGCGCCGACACCGGGATGAAGCTCAGATCGCCGACGGTCAGTTTCGCGGCGAAATCGGCGAATTCGGCGCGGATCTCCTCGAATCGCTCCCGCGACCACTCCACCAGATCCATCTTGTTCACGCACACCACCACGTGCGGGACGCCCAGCAGCGTGGCCAGGAAGGCGTGCCGGCGGGTCTGTTCGACCACGCCCTTGCGGGCATCGATCAGGATCAGCGCCAGATCCGCGGTCGAGGCGCCGGTCACCATGTTGCGGGTGTACTGCACATGCCCCGGGGTGTCGGCGATCACGAACTTGCGTCGCGGCGTGGCGAAGTAGCGGTAGGCCACATCGATCGTGATGCCCTGTTCGCGCTCCGCGCGCAGGCCGTCGGTCACCAGCGCCAAATCCGTTGCGGCATCGCCGCGTTGGAGACTGGCCCGCTCGATGGCGGCCAGCTGATCGGTGAACAGATTCTTCGAGTCGAACAGCAGCCGGCCGATCAGAGTGGACTTGCCGTCGTCGACGCTGCCCGCCGTCGCCAGCCGTAACAGGTTGCGGCCCATCAGAAGTAGCCCTCTCGCTTGCGATCCTCCATACCCGATTCCGAGATGCGATCGTCGGCTCGGGTCGCACCGCGTTCGGTCAGCCGGGTGACCGCCGTCTCGGCGATGACGGCCGCGGGATCGGCGGCCTCGCTCTCCACACAGCCGGTGCAGGTGGCATCGCCGACGGTGCGGAAACGCACGGTCGTCTCGAAGGGCTCCTCATCCGGGCGAGGTTCGAGAAAGCGATTGGCGGCCAACAGCATTCCGTCGCGGCGCAGCACATGACGGCGATGCGCGTAGTACAGCGAGGGCAGGTCCACGGCCTCGCGGTCGATGTACTCCCAGATGTCGAGCTCGGTCCAGTTCGACAGCGGGAACACCCGAATATGCTCGCCCGCACGGTGTCTGCCGTTGTAGAGGTTCCAGATCTCCGGCCGCTGCGCCCGCGGCTCCCATGCGCCGAATTCGTCGCGGAAGCTGAACACCCGCTCCTTGGCCCGCGCCTTCTCCTCATCGCGCCGCGCCCCACCGAATACCGCATCGAACCGATCCGCGCCGATCGCCCGCAGTAATGTGCTGGTCTGCAACCGATTCCGGCTCTCACCCGCCCGCTCGACCACCCGACCGGCATCGATATCGTCCTGCACCCGCGCCACCAGTAGCCGCGCCCCCACCCGCGCCGCCGTGCGATCACGAAACTCGATCACCTCGTCGAAGTTGTGCCCGGTGTCGATGTGCAGCAACGGAAACGGCAACGCCGCGGGCCAGAATGCCTTGCGCGCCAACTCCAGCATCACCGCCGAATCCTTGCCCCCGGAGAACAGCAGCACCGGCCGCTCGAAGGTCGCCGCCACCTCCCGGAAGATATGCACCGACTCGGCCTCCAGGGCCGCCAGATGCGACAGCTCATATCCCGCCCGCATCACTCACCCGCTCACCGCGCCGAGATTCGCCTACCACCCGGCCCGATTCACAGGTTGCAGTGTCGAATACTCGACGCTATCGTTCGATATTGTGACACCGACGATAGGCCGACCGCGCCCCGCCGGTCAAGAACCTGTTTCAGAAAACGATCCCGCCGTCGCGTCCCCGCCCACCCAGCGCGTCGTCCGCGTGATCGAACTGCTGGCCCGCCACCCGGCCGATCACCTGTCCCTCGCCCGGATCGTCCGCGACACCGGCATGTCGCGGGCCACGGCCCACGCCGTGCTGACCCAGCTGACCGCCGACGGCTGGACGGTGCGCGACGCCGACGGCAGATACGGCCTGGGCCTGGGGCTGCTCACGGTCGCGCGCCGCGCCGAGGCCGCCTTCCCACTGCGCCGACTCGCCGTCGCACCCATGCGGGAATTGGCCGCCCGCCTGCGTGTTCCGGTCTTCCTGGCCGAACGCGACAACGGCGCCATCCTCATCACAGAGGTCCTCGGCACCCCGTCGGTCCCCTGGATCCGCTCCGGCCGCCGCATGCCGCTGGCACCCCCCGTCGCCCGCGAATTCGTCGCCTGGGCAACAGAACCCGAGCGCCGCGCCTGGCTCGACGCCGCCGACCCCGCCCACCGCGACCGCCTGATCGCCGTCCTCGACGCCGTCCGCACCCGCGGCTATTCGGTGGAACGCCTGGCCGACGATTCCGCCCCCATGCTGGAAGCCCTTGCCGCCCTGCGCAATTCCCCCGTCACCGACCCCCTGCGCCACCGCCTCAACGCCATGATCGCCGACCTGATCACCATCGACTACCTCCCCACCGAACTGGGCCCCGAAAACGCGGTAGTCACCGTCGCCGCCCCCATCTTCACCGCCCCCCACACCGTCCCCGCCACCATCGTCACCTGCCCCGACACCCGTCTCTCCGCAACGGACCTGCACCACATGGGCACCGCCGTCCGCGAAACAGCCGACCGAATCACCCAAGCCCTCACCCCCACCCCCTGACCCACGCCCGAATCACCCGAACGGCCTTGCTATTCGACACACGCCGAGGCCAGAACGTCGCGACGGCGAAGATCGACATTGGCAAACAGGTCACCACGAGAATCCCTGTATACCAATCGATCCGGATCACGACGCCACCTCGATCTCGCCGTCCACATCCTCGCCCGGATCACCGTCGTCGCCGGACGGGTCTCCATAAGCGAAGACCTCCAACATGCCCCCGTCAAACACCAGAAGCCTTGAACGTCTGTCCATCTCCGACCATCCTTCGATTGTTGAAAGAGCTTGCTCGAAGCCAACGCTACGAACCGGGCGCCAGTCGATCGTGATGGCGCGGAACATCTTTCAGTAGGCTCGGCTGCTGTCGGGCTTGAACTTCCCCGCCTCGAACAAGACCAATAACGCCGCCTTCTTGCGCGGGCAGTCAGCGGCGCTACATCCACGGTGCTGCTGTGTGATCTTGTGCGCCTGTGGGATTGTCAGCGGTACGGACGGTGTCTCGTGCCACCAACCGAGCCCAGCTTCCTCGGCGTGCGCTTCCCGCTGGAGGCGGCCACGAAGCTCCCGCACAGTCAGCTCCCGCTGCTCCCGCTCGGCATCCCCACGCCACCAGTCGAACCGCACCACGACCACCCCGTTCGTTCGATCCGGACATTGGTCGGCATCCCGACGCCGGGGACCTCTCCTCCCGACGTCGGGGCCTGCAATAACCCTGACCTCGATGCGCCCCGCACAGAACAGGGTTAGTGTTCGCATGTGTTCGCAGAATCGGACGTGACCGGCCATCTGCTACGCGAACTGCGCACGGTGGCCGGTATCGGCTTGCGTCAGATGTCCGCAAAGACCCACTACAGCGCTAGCTATCTATCTGAGATCGAGAACGGTAAGCGGCCTGTTCCTGCGGCTGTGATCGCCGCGTACCGCGAAGCGCTCGGTAACGATCCGACGTTGGACATCGACAGGCTGGCCGCAACGATGGCCGACCCGTCGTCGGCAGGAAGCTCAGCGCTGGAAGACATTGCGGTGATTCTCGAACGCACTCGCCATCTGGAAGACCGGATCGGATCGGCTCTGGTCATTCCGGCGATCCGTGGAATAGACGGCGCAGCACGGGCTTTGACATCCATGGGAGGTGTGGCCCTGGCATCGGAGGTCGCTACCTATCGGGGGTGGCTCGAGCATGTAGCGGGCAACTTCGTACTTGCCGACAAATCACTCACTGATGCGGCGAAACTCGCCGAAGAGTCCGGCGACGCTTCCCTGTTCGAGCACGCCTTGTCGTTCCTCGCGTACACGGCCTGGCACGTGGGGGACACGGCCCGCGCGTTCGACGTGACCGACGCCGCGATCCATGTGCCGAAGGCGCACCCTGTCCTCGGCGCATATGACCGCTATCAACAAGCGGAACTGCTTGCAGCGAGCGGAGATCGCGTCCGAGCCGTACGGGCGCTCCACCGGGCCGACAAAGCAGCGGAATCAACCGATGGGCTCGACCAGCTCAACCACGGGTATTGGTACGTGGACGGGTTCTGGGGAGTTCAACGCGGCGTAGTGTTGTCGCTGCTGGGCCGCCACTCCGAAGCCGTCCGAGAAGCCGCGGCCGGAGTCGCGGCCCTACCTCACGAATTCCAGCATTCCGAATGGCTGGGTGTGATGCTGGATCGGATCGACCCGGAGATGACCTTCTGCGCGTTGTAGCGTGAGAGAGAATTGGGAGAGCGGTCCGTTGACCCTCGCGCCAGAGTGGAACCATCACCGGGCGCGATGCGACACCTCACGTGAGAGGTGCACTCTTGCCTGGTGGTGCAGGGGATGTGTAAGCGGACCATGCCCATTAAGGGGTCGGCTGAAGGGGATTGCCTGATGCTCGATGATCTCGAAGGGAAAAGAACCGGCGAGCGCATACAGATCCTGCGCGAGCGCAAGGGCCTGTCTCGTCCCGTGTTGGCCGGGCTTGCCGGGATGTCCGGCTCGTGGCTCAAAGGCATCGAACGAGGTACCAGATTGCCGCCCCGCCTGCCGCTGTTGGTGAAGCTCGCCGAGGCATTGGCCGTTGGTGACGTAGTCGTGCTGGCAGGGACTGATATGGACCTGGGAGGCTCGGTATCCCTCCCTGTCATGTCGTTCGCTCGCGTTCCGCACGATGCGGTGCCTGCTATTCGTGAGGCTGTCCGCGACCCCTTGCTTGTGGTGCCTCGGGCAGACATCGACGTCGCGGCGCTGTCGTCGAGAACCGCGGACGCATGGCACCTGTGGCATCAATCCGCACAACATCGCACCGACGTGGGCCGCATACTCCCCCGGCTCGTCACCGATGCTCGTATCGCCGCCCGCAGCGCGACGGCGGACGAACACCGCACCGCGAATGCTGTTCTGGCAGACGTCTATGCGCTCGTACAACACGTCATCGTGTGGGCCAGCGAACAAGAACTTGTCTGGATGGCCGCCGACCGCGCCATGATCGCCGCGCAAGAAGCAGATAGCCCGCTGGCGTTGGCGGGGGCAGCCTGGACACTGGGCATGGTGCAACGCGGTGCCGGGGACAGCGACGGCGCGCTAACCCTTGCCACGGACGCGGCAGCGTTGCTCGCACCCCGACTCGAGAGCGGTAGCGACGAGCTACGCGGTATGTATGGCGCGCTTCAACTGCACGCCGCCACGACCACCGCCCGAGCCGGGCGCGACGGTGACGCATGGCGGTACTGGGACACGGCTCACGAGGTCGCGGACCGGCTCGGCCCGACCTATTACCACCCATGGACAATGTTCGGGGCGTCGAATGTGAAGCTGCACGCCGTATCGGTGGCGGCCGACTTGTCGAAATCGTCGGATGCCCGAAGGTACGCCGAGACTATCGATCCCGACGAGATTCCCAGCAGAGAACGACGCGGACGGCTTGGGGTCGAAATCGCTCGGGCCTACCACCAACGCCATGATTATCCGGCCACGCTGCATTGGCTCGAGCAGGCATATCAGATCTCCAACGATTCGGTCTGCTATTCCCCTTCCGCCCGGCAGATAATCGCGGACACCGTGGACAGCGGCGGCGCACTGATCAGCCGCCGAGCACGGTCTCTCGCCGCGAGTGTCGGGTTGCCGCTGTAGGCCGGATCACCGCGCCAAGTGGGTCTCGGCCGAGTTGCCAAGCGCCCGCTCAGGTTCCACATCAGATTAGCGACAGGCTGGTAACCCACCCGCTGACCTGCCCCGCAGCAGCACCAGAGACGTCGGGCTCTCGATCACCGAGCGCATCAGGGCGGCTCCGGTCATCGCATTCGCCGGGTCTTCTTCATTCAACATCCAAACTCACAGCCCCGCTCCGCTGTCCGTACGCTGTCCCATTCCCGCGGGGTGTCGTTTGCCACCGTTGTGCCACCATGTTGCCAGTTGGTGGACCACCGACAGCGGGTGATCCATCGAGAGAACATGTTCCAGATCTGCCGCACTGGCCGATCGTGGCGACGGCTCCTGAACGCACCAAAATACCGATGAGCGGGAGAGTTTAGATCCAGTGTGGTGCTCGTTCGGGACTGGCTCGGCGGCAACCTGCCGGTCACCGATTTGAAGATCGTGGCCGGGGTGGGCCGCGAACCCCGACGGCACCCGCAACGGGTGACGCCGCGTCCGCTGAGCGCTGGATGGTGGCGGACTTCGCGCGAGAATGCGGTCCCCTGTCGAGTTCAGCAATCAACCCGCGAGGACCGGGCTATCCTGAGCGAAATACACAGGGCCCTCGGTGGCTCGGTGTCGATCGCCGTTGGAAATTCGAGGTGACCTGGGGCATGTCCGTTGTCGTGACGCTCGATCGGATCCGACAAGATCTGCAGTTATCTTGGCTTGCAGAACATCCTCAATTGGCGAATGGCGGGTTTTGCCGACTCAGAGCGGCTTACGCGCCTTCGCCGCCAACACGGTTGGAGTCGGGCTGCCGCCTTCGATGAAGGCATCGAGGATCAGTCCGTTCTCCACGAACGTACCGAGCAACTGCGGCAGGGGTAGATGGGCAGCGCCTACCTTGTCGCGCAAACCCTGATCGGTCCAGGATCGATTGGTCCAGTGTGGGTCGGCGTAGCCGGGCCGAATCACGATGGCGTCGGGATCGCCGCGGTCGGCGAAACCGCCACAGAAACAGGGATGCACGCCGACGTGCACGAAACTCCCTCCAGGTCGCAACGCCCGTGCGACCTCGGCGACCACCGAGCCATAGTCCGGCATATCGGTGTGCACCATGATCGCCACAGCCGCCGCCACGCTCGAATCCCGGATCGGCAGAGCATCCGCGTCCGCCCGCGCAACCGGCAAGCGGCTCACCGCGAACCGCAGCATCCCGCCCGACAGATCAACACCCACAGGTTCCCAACCGAGCCCACGTACCTGTTCGGCGAAAATCCCCGTACCACAACCGATATCCAGGCACACTCCCGATCCCTCACCTAAGAGCTCATCGAGTGCGTGCCCTATGCCGAGCGGGTCTGTCGGTCGCCCGCCGGAGGATGATCGTTGACCAGCAAGGAACGTGTGCTCGTACCACCCGGCGATACCGTCGTATGCGGCCTGCGTCATCACTCGATCCGACCACCGATCCCATGCCGGATCCATGGGTTCGGCTCAGAGCAGAACCGACTTCCGACGAGATATCGAACATCTACACCGCGACTCGCGCGGCTGTCGGGCGCGGTGACCCGACTGTTCGACCGGCCACGCGGACGCGGTCTGGTACCCGCGGGCTTCTCGGCCGTCACCCGGTCGTACGGTCGGCCGCGTGGGCGAGCACTTTTCTGAAGATCAACGAGTTCTACAGGCATGGACACCGGTTTCCTGGGACTGCGGCTGCACGGATATCTACAGAACCCGCCTCAATCACTCTCAGCGCCTTCACGGTCGCCCCGTTCCCGGATCGCCTGGACGAACCCCTCGCGGTATGCGCCGAACCCCGCACGCTGCGATCACGAACACCGCCAACGGGATTCCGATCGCCACCGCCAAGCCCACCCAGTCGTACAGGCTCACGACGCGGCCGTATCGATGTCGCCTGGGACAGCGCGAACATCCGGCTCGGTCGAGTCCCCACTGTTGAACAGCGCCAGGTAAACCCCTGGACCGGTGCCGGGGTCATCTCCGTAGTCGTAGACCTCCAACACGCCGCCATCGAACTCGTAAAGCCTTGTGGGTCTGTCCATCTCCAGCCCCTGTTCCGTCGTGGTTGGGAACTATTCGGGGCCGGGAACCTTGAACCAGGCTCGACCAGCCCCGAGCGCCACCACCGACGCTACGAATCCGCTGCCGGTACCGTCTACGAACTTGCAACTACTTGCGCCAATTGCTCTATCTGCTAGCAGGTTTCCTCGAGCCCGAGGATGATGGGATTGCAGATCCAAACACACGCAAGTACCTAGATGGGAGCAAGGATCATGCGCTTACGGTTTCTCGGCAAATGCGGCTCCGACAAGAAGAATTGTCCTACCCTCTACGCCACCGATCAGAGAAGTTTCCTCGTCCAAGGCTGGAAGACCGACCGGGCCGAGACGATCGAGATCCCACACGCCCTTCTCGGTTTCGCCGGGCAGGAGGGCTACATCGCCACAACGATGACCGACACGGGGAGAGGTAGTTTCATGCTCTCGGGACGGCCGGTCAGCGATACCGAAACACTGGGGCAGCTCACGATGGAAGACTTCGAGGCGGCGATCGAGGTGCCGCGAGCTGAGAGGATCTACTTCGGTGGAATTTCGCGGAGCTGACGACTGGGACGATCTGTTCGATGAGTGCCGGGAGTCGGCCTATCACATGGAGGTTCGCGACACCTACGCGGTAGCGAGTGAGTCCGAGCCACTACGTCGCTTCCTCGAAGGTGAACCACCACCGGCCTACGACAAGTCCGACTGGACCGACCTTATCCGGGAGATGACGGGGCGGGGCGTCGCGGTGAGCCGAATCCGGGTGGTGACGGTGCCGCACAGCGACTACCAGCGGTGGTTGCTGTCGGTTACTGGCGCGAACATCGAAGCAGGGGAAGATATCCGCTATCTGCCAAGACACCTCGTCGATCCAGCCGATATCCCTGCCGATGACTGGTGGCTGTTCGATGACCAGCGAGTTGCGTTCAATCTGGTCGATCAGGCTGGGCGGCCTGCGGGTGTTGCGGTCACGGCTGATCCGGAGATAGCCGCGTACTGCCGGACTGTGCGCCAACGGCTCTGGCAGTTCGCGACGCCGTATAGGGAGTACGTCGAGGAATCTCCGGTAGACAGTTAGTAGTGACGGATTCGGTTCATGAGGCACGGGAAGCTCTTGGCAAGCGGCTCCGGGAGATCCGCCGCGATGCCGGGGTTACAGGCCGAGAGCTTGCCGCGCGCGCGGGCTGGCATGAGTCGAAGGTGTCGCGAATCGAGCATGGCAAAGCGAGGCCATCCAGCGCAGACCTTCGCGCTTACTGCCTGCACTGCAACGCCAACGAGCAGTTGCCCGACTTGCTCGCAAGTCTCCACAACATCGACTCCGCATGGCTGGAGTGGCGGCGACTGCTCGGCACGGGGGTAACGCGCGGTCAACAGCTGGCGTTGCATCTCGAGTCCGAGACGACTCTCATCCGGAACTATGAACCGCAGATCGTTCCCGGTCTCCTGCAGACTGCCGAGTACGCGGAGGCCAAGCTTCGGCGCGTAGTCGAGTTCTACCGCTTGCCAGACGACTTGGATGCTGGGGTATCCAAACGCATGGAGCGGCAACAGATCCTCTACCGACGCGACCGTCGATTCCATTTCCTCATCGGCGAGACATCGCTGTACACGACGGTCGGAGACAACCGCGTGATGCTGGGTCAACTGGACCGGCTACAGACCATCATCGGAATGCCCCGCGTCACGATCGGAATCATCCCACTCATGGCTGAGGCGCTCGTGGTGGTCGAGAGCTTCATGATGTTCGACAACCGCATGGTGAAGGTCGAGGCCCATACCGCCGAACTGACGGTAACGCAGCCTCATGAGGTCACACTCTACGGCCGGGCTTTCAATGTGCTGGCAGAGCAGTCGGCGACCGGCGATGCTGCACGCGGGTTGATCCGTAAGGCGCTGGAAACACGGACTCGATAGCCGACTCAGAGGGTATGCCCGAAGTATGGAAAACGCCGATCTTGTGCATCAGAAGGCAATTGAGAGCTGCTCTCCATGCGGGCGCGCGCCGACCAGGGCTGTTCCAGGGTCTGTTCCCCAATGCGAGATGCCCACGTTCTCAACCGATCTGAGGAACGCGCAGGCGACGTAACAGTGCCCCAATCAGGTTGAAAGGACACGCGAACCCGCCCCGCGGCGGGATGATGATCGGACGATGTGCGCCAACGAGGTGCCACGCCGACAGCAGGGGTCCGTCATGTACGAGGAGCAAACCGAGTTCAATGTGATGCTCATAGAAGCCAGTGAGAAGAAAGTCAACGTGATCAAAGCCGTCCGCGAGCTGACCGGCTTGAGCCTCAAGGAGGCCAAAGCCGTGGTCGACGGTGTCCCGGCGCAGGTCCTCGAAGGGGTGTCCAAAGACGCGGCCGATAAGGCGAAGGCGGTGTTGGAGGAGGCCGGGGCTCGTGTAGAGCTGTAGTGACTTGTAGGGGTGGTTCTTTCAGCCTTCGCGTGGAGGCACCCGATGTAGACGATGGGAGGACAAAGCCATGGCCGATTGGCAGAGTGTTGGATCCTCCGAGACGAGTGAGCTGAAACTCGATCAGGACTCGATCAAGGAAGTCAAGGGTATCCGTCAAGCATGGTCGATGTGGAACTTCAAAGAGCCGCGCAAGAACGACGGCGGCGATCCGCAGCTACCCACGTTCCAGTCGTACCAGAATCTCACGGAATACGATTGCAAGAACAAGACTTTGCGTTTGAAGAAAGAAATCCTCTTTGCTGAACTCGACGGAAATGGTGCCAAGGCTGACCACAGCGACGCTCTGAAGGATTCCAGGTTCGTCAAGCCAGCGGCAGGTTCGGTTGCCGAAACGATGATGAACTTCGTGTGCTCATTCCAGTTGGATGAGCGTCCCGCGAAGTAGCGGACATCCAAGGCAGCGTTGCCGCGTCGAGCAAGACGACCCCTCAGCAAGATACCGCTGAGGGGTCGCTGTAGGCCGGATCAACGCGCCAAGCGGGTCTCGGCCGAGTTGCCAAGCGCCCGCTCGGGTTCCACGTTAGATTAGCGACAGGTTGGTAACCCACCCGCTGAGCCGCCCCGCAGCCTGAATGGGCGAAGAGTGACACCAGGGAAAGGTGAGCCATGAGCAGCACCAGAGACGCCGGGCTCTCGATCACCGAGCGCATCAGAGCGGCTCGGGTCATCGCGTTCGCCCTGATGATTGTCGCGGCCGCTCTTGTGGTTCTGGGGCTGGGCTACTGGCAGCCATGGGCCGAGCCGAGGTATCAAGAGGTCAAGAATGACGACGGGGTGGTCGTCATGATGTGCGTGACGTACAAAGACAGCGTGACGTGCCCGCGGTGATGATCGCCCATCCGACGCTGCCGTGATCGAGGTCGGTTCGGGATATCGAACCGACCGGTAAATCCGTTTATAGCCAACACGTTTCACGTTCCCACCGTCACATGACGGACGCACCCCGTTCGGCTCGCGTCCACCCCTACGCGGGCCGGGCCTGCCAGCCTTGAGCGCGGACGGACGGGTCACGGTGACTCGGGATAGGACCGCCATGACGGAACATTTGCGCGCGTACAACAGTCTGTGGCAGGTCCGCAGTGACTCGTGGTGTCGATTGGAGGAGGCTTCCGATCGGCTGACGCGGCCGACCACTATCGGGGAATCGAAGGAGAAGTGGGCGGGGGCCTGTCAGGAATTGCTGGGCCGGCTGAGTACTTTGGAGCCCTACTGGGCTTATCCCGGTGCGCCTCAATTCGCGCGAATGCAAAGGCTTTTCACCGCCGGTGGATATGACAAGTTCGCGCAGGCGGTCGGGCGGATCAATCGGGCGCTGACCACGGAATCCTATCGGTCTGGCGATGTGGAGAACGCGGGCGCCGATGATCTGGACATGTTTCCATCGGATCCGCGGCAGCTCGCGCAATCGGCGGCACAGCGTGACCGGCCGTATTTCGAGGTGCTCGTTGTCGAGAAGATGACCGAGGATCAGGAACGCGCGCTGCGCAGCGAGGTGCGCAAATGGCGTCGCCCGGACGATGAATTCGTCTACGAGCTGGTGGTGGTGGCCAGCGGAGACGAGGCCCTCATCGCGGCGCGGCTCAACGTCAATCTGCAGGCCGTGGTGATCCGGCGGCGCTTCTCGCATCAATCGACCCGGGATCTGTCGTCGCTGTCGGAGTTCGTCGACAGCGACGTTTCCCACGAATTGGAAGATCATCAGACGCCCGAGGAACGCGCACAGATCCTCGCGCTCTCGCTGGCGAAGTTGCGGCCCGAACTCGACCTGTACCTCATGACCGAGATCGAGGTGGAGGAGATCGCCGGACGCCTGGGCCGATACTTCCGCAGGGTGTTCCACGCCCGGGAAGGCATGCTCGAACTGCACCTGTCGATCCTGCAGGGTGTCGCGGCGCGCTATCACACCCCGTTCTTCAGCGCGCTCAAGCAATACAGTCGCCGGCCCACGGGAGTCTTTCACGCCCTGCCGATTTCGCAGGCCAAGTCGATCGTCAACTCGCACTGGATCACGGATATGGCGAGCTTCTACGGCCTGGATGTATTCATGGCGGAGACCTCGGCGACCTGCGGCGGCCTCGATTCGCTGCTCGAACCGACCGGGCCCCTGCGTGAGGCACAACAACTCGCGGCGCAGACCTACGGCTCGCGCCACACCTACTTCGTCACCAACGGCACGTCCACGGCCAACAAGATCGTCACCCAGGCGCTGGTGGCGCCCGGAGATATCGTGCTGCTGGACCGCAACTGCCATCAGTCACATCATTACGGGATGATGCTCGCGGGCGCGAATGTCGTATATCTGGAGGCATATCCGCTCCACGAGTATTCGATGTACGGCGCGGTGCCGCTGCGCGAGATCAAGTCGAAACTGCTGGCGCTGCGCCGCGCCGGAAAGCTCGACCGCGTCAAGATGATGTCGCTGACCAACTGCACCTTCGATGGAATCGTCTACGACGTCGAGCGCGTCATGGAGGAATGTCTGGCCATCAAGCCCGACCTGGTATTCCTGTGGGACGAGGCATGGTTCGCATTCGCCGGATTCCATCCGGTCTATCGGACCCGCACCGCGATGGCATCGGCCCGGGCGTTGCGCGAACGACTGCAGGACCCGGCCTACCAACGCCGCTTCGAGGAGACTCTCGCCGCCGAAACACCCAGCGACGACGACCTTCTGGACCGTCGCCTCATACCGGACCCGGCACGCGCCCGGGTGCGGGTGTACGCCACCCAGTCCACGCACAAGACGCTGACCGCACTGCGGCAGGGATCGATGATCCACGTCTTCGATCAGGATTTCGACCAGAAGGTCGCCGAATCGTTCCACGAGGCCTATATGGCCCACACCTCGACCTCACCCAACTACCAGATCCTCGCATCGCTGGATCTCGGTCGCCGCCAGGCGGCGCTGGAGGGCGTCGAACTGGTGCAGCGGCAGATCGAGAACGCCATGCAGCTGCGCGACGCGATCGATAATCATCCGCTGCTCAGCAAGTACATGAACTGCCTTCGCACCTCAGATCTGATCCCGGAGCGCTTCCGGCCCTCGGCCATCGCCCAGCCCCTGCGCTCGGGTTTGCGCACCATGATGGCCGCGTGGGGGCAGGACGAATTCGTTCTGGACCCGTCGAGAATCACGCTGTCGATCGGGCGCACCGGCTATGACGGCGACACCTTCAAACGCCAGCAGTTGATGGACCGCTACGGAATTCAGATCAACAAGACCTCGCGCAACAGCGTCCTGTTCATGACCAATATCGGCACCACGCGCAGTTCGGTCGCCTTCCTGGTGGAGGTTCTGGTCGAGATCGCGCGCGAGCTCGACCAGAACATCTCCGAGATGAGCCTGGGTGAGCGCGAGCATTTCGAGCAGGCGGTACACCGGCTGACCGAACGCTCGGTCCCTCTGCCCGATTTCGGCGGCTTCGATCCCGCATTCCTGGATCACGGCGGGAGCGAGCCGACACCCGAGGGCGATGTCCGCCGGGCGTTCTACCTGTCCTATGACGACACCAACTGCGAATACCTCAGTGGCGAGCAGATTTACGAACGGCTGGACGCCGGAGTGGACGTCGTCTCGGCGACCTTCGTCACGCCCTATCCCCCAGGCTTTCCGGTGCTGGTGCCCGGCCAGCTGTTCAGCCGCGCGGTCCTGGATTTCATCCGGGCTCTCGACACCCCCGAAATCCACGGCTACAAACCGAATTTCGGCTACCGCGTGTATACGGAGAAGGCCGTCGAGATGGCTCGCTGAATCAGCGGGTGCGGGGCGTGAGGTGTACCCGGATATCGTCGGCCGCCCACAGCACGAATCGTTCGATCGGTGTCACCGGATGCCCCGCAACGGGTTCGAAGCGGAAACGCCGGATGAGCACGGCCAGGACCAGTTCCGCCTCCACCATGGCCAGCGCCGCGCCCTCGCAGCCGCGGGGGCCGAGGCCGAAGGGGAGATAGGCGTAGCGGTGCCGGGCCGCGGAAGGCTCGGGAGCGAAGCGGTCGGGGTCGAATCGGTCTGGGGCGGGCCAGTATTCGGGGTTCATGTGGATGGCCCGGAACGGGAGGAAGATCGTCGTTCCGGCCGGGATCGGGTAGCGGCCGACGGCCATATCCTCGGTCGCCTCGCGGGCGCCGTAGGGCCCGGGGGTGTAGAGCCGCATCGACTCCTGCAGGACCATGCGCAGATAGGTCAGGCGTTTGAGGTCGCGGTATTCGGGGGTGCGGTCGCCGAGGACCTCGGCGAGTTCGGCGGCCACCCGGTCGGCGATCGCGGGATGCTGCGCCAGCAGATACAGGGTCCAGGAGACCGCGACGCCCGTGGTGTGATGCGCGGCCAGCATGATCATCAGCACGGTGTCGCGGATACGCGCGGGCGGCTGTCCCGCGGCCGCCAGGGCGGCGATGAGATCGCTGTCGTCGCCGGGGATCCGCGCGTCGCGGCGATGGGCGGCCAGGATGTCGTCGACGGTCGCGCGCAGATAGGCCAGGGCCCCCTCGGCGCGCACACCACCGGCCCCGTCGCCGCTGTCGGTCTCGTAGAGCCGGCCCAGATATTCGGTCAGCACCTCCTCGAACGCCGCGACCACCCGGCCCGCCCGCTCCCCCGATCGCCATCCGGCCCCCAGCGCGTAGGCGCAGATCATCCGCAGCGACAGCTCGCTGAGATCCTGCTGCAGGGCGATCGGGCCGCCCGCGGCCGCCCAGCGATCGGCCACATCCTCGGTCAACGCCACGAATTCCGCGAAATGCCGCTCGTGCGAGGACCGTCCGGCCAGCACCGACAGCAGCACCCGCCGCCACGGCACATGTTCGGCGGCGTCCATGGTCTGCAGATTGCCCGATTCCTGCAGCGGGGCAAGGAATTCGAACAGCGCGTCCGGGCGGGCGTCGATCCGCGCGACCGGCTCGAGCAGCACCGGATCGGCGACCGACACCGCCCGCGGCACGCCCGGCAGCGGGAACCGGACAACGGACCCGTACTCGGCATGCAGGCGCAACTGATAGTTGTGCAATCCACCCGCGGCCGCGATCTCGGCCAGCCCATCGCCGTCGGGCCCCGGAATCGAGGTCCAGGCACTGCCGAGATCCGTTGCCGTCACGACATTCCTCCCGAATGGTAGTTCTTCCCGGCCATCCTCCTCGCCGCACCGCCCCAACGCAAGGCTGAACTCTGTTGGCAGACAGCATGTCTCAGTCATTGTGCCGCTCTCTCACACCATGCCCGACGGACTTCCCCGCCGCGTGAATTGACCTCGAGCAAAGTTGAGCTCCTAGCGTCGAGGGAGGGCTGGAATCACCGCGCGGGCACGGCACGATCGCCCTGACGCCGGGGGCCGATATCGAGGCGATCGCCGACTAAGCTCGCCACCGTGGAACGGATCCTGATATCCGGCATATCGGGAGCCGGAAAGACCACCCTGGCAACGGCGTTGGCGCATCGGCTCGGAGTGCCTCGGCATGAGCTCGACGCCCTGCATCACGGGCCGAACTGGACCAGGCGCCCGGACTTCGAGGCCGATGTGGAGCGCTTCAGCATCGGCCCTCGCTGGATCACCGAGGATCAGTACCAGGCGATCCTGGGTGATCTGCTGTGGACCCGCGCCGATACCGTCGTCTGGCTGGATCTGCCGCGCCGCACGGTGATGTTCCGCGTGATCCGCCGCTCGTTCCTGCGCGCCCTGCTGCGCCGCGAACTCTGGAACGGCAATCGCGAATCCTTCCGGAACTGGCCGTCGCCCGACCATCCCATCCGCTGGGCCTGGGCCCGGCACGCGCACCGCCGCGCACGCACCGAGGCGCTCGCGGCCGACCATCCCGGGGTGCGGATCATCCGGCTGCGCACCGCCGCCGAAGTCCGAATCTGGTTGTCCCAGTGGAAGTGAAACGTGGCGCTTTCGCGCCACGGACTGCCCCTCACCACGGCCGTCGTCGAGCCGACGCATTGGGGGCAGACGAAGTGGCCGGGGTGTGGTTAGCTGTGGGGCCATGAGCACGACGTTGGCCGCACTGCCGGAGGAATTCCTACCCCGCGACACCGCGGATGTCGTTCGTACAGTTCGCGATTCACGGCCACAAACACTGACCGTCTACGGCGGCGAGCCCACCGCCGAGGATGAGCTCGGCCCGCCGGACCGGCGTGTCGTGCTGTCGCTGCGCCGGATGAACCGGGTGCAGGCCGTCGACGCCGACGCCCGGCTGGTGCGGGTGCAGGGCGGCGCGCGGCTGTCCGATATCGACCGCACCCTGGCCGTGCACGGGCTGGGCCTGCCGATCGTCGGGGACCATCGCGAGATCACCGCGGGCGGCTTCGCGGCCGTGGGCGGGCTCAGCGGGGCCTCGCATCGGTACGGCATGTTCAGCGATAACGTCGTCTCGCTCGAATACGTCGATCCCGAGGGCAGATTCGGCACCTGCGGGCGCACCCATCACGCCGACCGGTTCCGGCGCATTCTCGGCAGCGGCGGGCGCGCGGGCATCATCACCGCGCTGACCCTCGAGGCCGTGGAGGTCGACAAGGATCGCACCTGGCTGACCTCGGACGCGCACCGCTTCCTGGACTTCGACACCTTCGTCGAGCATTCGCTCGCCGAGATCGTCAAGCCCGGTGACGCCATGCTGCAGGTCGGCCGCTGGGTCGACACCGCGCCGCTGCGCGTCTCACGGCCCGTCGGCACCGGCAACATCCAGCTGGGCACCGTGCGCTTCGGTCAGTGGTCGAGCCTGCACCCCACCGCCGCCACCCCCTCGCTGCGCGCCCGCCGCGAACTCGGCGCCCGGGCCCGGAAATCGCTGGGCGCCATCGCCTCGGCCGCCAAGGGCCCGGCCGGGATGCCCGTCCGCAACGCCGCCGCCGGCGCGCTGATGTTCGCCCCGAAGGTGCTCACCCTGCGCGACGCGGAATACCTCGCCGATACGGTGATCACCTCCTCCGAGCGCGGACCGGCCTACCGGGTCGCGGTCTTCGCCCCGCTGTCCAGCTACACCGCGGTCTTCCATCAGCTGCACGATCTGCTCACCGAGCACCGCGAACGCAACGGCGCCTTCACCGTCATCTCGGCCCTCACCTACGGCGTGCGCTCGCCCTATCTGCACGAATTGTCCGGCGAGGACCACGGATTCATCTCCTTCACCTGCCGGGTGCGCCCCATCGGCACCTATTCCGGCAAGCCGGGCACACCGGATCTGTTGCGCGACATCGACTCCGGCATCGCCGACATCTGCCGCGCCGAACGGGCCCGGCTGTACGACACGATCGACTGACCCGATCGCCATGTGACACAACGACGAACGCCCCGGCCGATATCGGCCGGGGCGTTCGTCGTTGGCTACCCTAGTGCTTCTCGGGGCCCAGATGGTACTCGAACACCAGTCCGCCGACCGTGATCAGAACGCAGATCACGCCGATCGCGATCAGCCACAGCTGGAAGAACGCGAAGCCGATGGCGGTCACCGACGCGGACCCGGCGATCAGGATGGGCCAGAAGCTACCGGGCGAGAAGAAGCCCAGATCGCCGGCGCCGTCCACGATCTCGGCATCCTCGTAGTCCTCGGGGCGCAGATCGAGACGACGCGCCACGAAGCGGAAGTAGGTGCCGACGATCAGGGTCAGCCCCGCGGTCAGCACGATCGCGGTGGTGCCCGCCCATTCGACGCCGGTGCGCGACTGGCCGGTGAAGAAGGCATAGATGACCGCCACGATGATGAAGAACACCGTGAGCAGCTCGAAGATGCGTGCTTCGACCTTCATGTCAGATCAGTCCTCACTTGCTCTCGGCGACGGTCGCGCCGCGGGCGGTGCGCGCGGTATCGAACGGGTGGGTCGTGACCGACACCGGGGACTCGCCGATGCTCGCCAGCGCCTCGGCGTTGGTCTTACCGACCCCGCGGGCCTTCAGATACTGCTCGAACTTCTCCGGCGAGACCGCGCGGACCTCGAAGTTCATCATCGAGTGGAAAGTACCGCACATCTCCGCGCAGCGACCGACGAAGGCGCCCTCCCGCTCGATCTTCGTGATCTGGAAGATGTTGTCGGAGTGGTTCTCCTTCGGATTGGGCATGACGTCCCGCTTGAACAGGAACTCCGGCACCCAGAAGGAGTGGATCACATCGGCCGAGGCCAGCTGGAACTCGATGATCTTGTTGGTCGGCAGCACGAGCACCGGGATCTCGGTGCTGGAGCCGACCGTCTCGACCTTGTCGTAGTTCAGGTAGGTGATGTCGTTGGCGGGCTTACCGTGCAGCGGGCCCGGCTGCGGGTGGCCGCTGGGCGACTTGCGCTCCTTGTACTCCTCGATGATCTGCTGATCGAGGCCCTGGCGGGTCTTGTCGACACCGTCGTAGAGCTGACCGCCGGGCAGCACGGCCTTCTGGTAACCGAACTTCCAGTTCCACTGGAAGGCGGTCACATCGACGACCACGTCCGGATTGCCGACCTTCTCGTGCACGTAGTTCTGCACGACCACGGTGAAGTAGAACAGCACCGCGATGATCACGAACGGAATCGCCGTGTAGGTCAGCTCCAGCGGCACGTTGTAGCCCGTCTGGCGGGGGAACTCCGGGGAGTTCGGCTTCTTGCGGTGGAAGACGACCGTCCAGAAGGTCAGGCCCCACACCAGCACACCCACCAGCAGGGCGGCGACGACCGACCACGTCCACAGTTCCCGCATCTTGGTCGCCTGCGGGGTCACACCCGTGGGCCAGCCGAACCGAAGCACGGGATTGTCGATCGAGCAGCCCGAGACGAGCAGCACGGTGATCCCCATGGACACCGCCAGCCCGGCCCGCCGAAGGATGCGGCCCCGGCCGGAGGTTGCGCCTCCGCCGGGTCGTGCCCCTATCGCTTCGCTCGCCTTGTGCGCCACGCTCAACGCCTTCCTGGTCGTCTATCCGACTCGGCGCCGCCCGGTGCACGGACGACGCACTACTCAGCACGTTCGGGGCGCTCGCGGGCGGACGGGTGCAACGCACGATCCGCCCCGGGAGTTCCCGAGTACTACGCAGCGTAGACCAAACCGGGTGCTGTGTTGTGACCGGGTCGATTTCGACACACCGGGCCCAGCGGGAAAGCCGCGCCTACGGCATACTCGGAAGCCTCCCGGCTCACCCCTCCAATCCGGAAACGAGGTTCTGCCCGCAGTGTGTGGACTGCTCGGATTTCTGACCGCCGATGTGGCGACCGACGAGGTCGTGCGACAGGTCTACGACGCGCTGCAATGCGGGCGGCACCGGGGCCCCGACGAGCGCGGCACCTGGCACGACGAACACGTCATTCTGGGCTTCAACCGGCTGTCGATCATCGATATCGACCATTCGCATCAGCCGCTGTTCTGGGGGCCGCCGGAGAATCCGCAGCGCTATGCACTGGCGTTCAACGGCGAGATCTACAACTACCTCGAGCTGCGTGAGCAGCTGACCGCCGAGCACGGCGCGCAGTTCCACACCGAGGGCGACGGCGAGTCGATCGTCGCGGCCTATCACCATTGGGGCACCGAGGCGTTCGCGCGGCTGCGCGGCATGTTCGCCCTCGCCATCTGGGACAGCGAGACCAAGCAGATGACGCTGGCCCGCGACCCGTTCGGCATCAAGCCGCTGTTCCTGGCCACCGGGCCGAACGGCACCGCCTATGCCAGCGAGAAGAAGAGCCTGCTGGAACTGCTTCCGGCGCTGGGGCTTTCGGACGAGCTGGATATGCGGGCGCTGGAGCACTACACGGTGCTGCAGTACGTGCCGGAGCCGGAATCGCTGCACGCGAACATCCGGCGGCTGGAGTCCGGCTGCTACGCGACGCTGACGCCCGGTGAAAAGCCCCGCAGCACGCGGTATTTCGAGCCGACCTTCCGGGTGCGGCCGTTCGCGCCGAACGGTGCGGAGCGCCGCTACCGCGAGATCGCCGCGGTGCTCGAGGATTCGGTCGCCAAGCATATGCGCGCCGATGTGACCGTCGGCTCGTTCCTGTCCGGCGGCATCGACTCGACCGCGATCGCGGCGCTGGCCATTCGGCACAATCCGGACCTGCTGACCTTCACCTCCGCCTTCGAGCGGCAGGGCTACTCCGAGGCCGATGTGGCCGCCGAGACCGCCGCGGCGATCGGGGCCAAGCATTACATCCGGATGGTGAGCCCGGAGGATTTCGCGAACGCGATTCCCGAGATCGTCTGGTATCTCGACGATCCGGTGGCCGATCCGGCGCTGGTACCGCTGTACTTCGTGGCCAAGGAGGCCCGTAAGCACGTCAAGGTGGTGCTGTCGGGCGAGGGCGCCGACGAGCTGTTCGGTGGGTACACCATCTACCGGGAGCCGTTGTCGCTGAAGCCCTTCGAGTATCTACCGCAGGGCGTGCGCACGCTGGCGGGCAAGCTGTCGGATCGGATTCCGGAGGGTACGCGCGGCAAAAGCCTGCTGCATCGGGGTTCGCTGACCCTCGAGGAGCGCTACTACGGCAACGCCCGCAGCTTCAACGATGCCCAATTACGTTCGGTGCTGCGCGATTTCCGCCCGGAGTGGACTCATCGGGACGTGACCGCGCCGATCTACGCGCGCTCGCGGGGCTGGGATCCGGTGGCACGCATGCAGCATCTGGACCTGTTCACCTGGCTGCGCGGCGACATCCTGGTCAAGGCCGACAAGGTGACCATGGCCAACTCCCTCGAGCTGCGGGTGCCGTTCCTGGATCCGGAGGTCTTCAAGATCGCCGAGCAGATCCCCGTCGACCAGAAGATCACCAAGGACACCACCAAGTACGCCCTGCGCCGGGCCCTCGAGACGATCGTCCCCCCGCACGTCCTGCATCGCCCCAAACTGGGCTTCCCGGTCCCCTTGCGGCACTGGCTGCGCGGCCCCGAACTCTACGACTGGGCCGCCACCCAGATCGCCGAATCCCAGACCGACCACCTGCTGGACAAGTCCGCGATCAAGGCCATGCTCGACGCCCACCGCACCGGCGCCGCCGACCACAGCCGCCGCCTGTGGACCCTGCTGATCTTCATGATCTGGCACGGCATCTTCGTGGAGAACCGCATCAAGCCGGACATCCAGGAACCGACCTACCCGGTGCGGCTGTAGTTCCCGGCCGAAGGCATGCCGGGAACGGAGCACGCTCCCGTCCCCGCCGCACGCCGCAGGCCCTCCTGTCCCGCCGCCCGGCCGCCAAGCCCTCCTGTCCCCGCCGCCCGGCCGCCAGGCCGGGCGGCGGGGTCGTTTACCTCTCGTTCGCCGTGTCGTGGCAATCCGAGAACCGAGGGCAGGTTAGCTGTGGGCATGACCGAGCACGAGGGATCCGAGAGCACCGAGGCGACTCCGGAACGCGGTGTGAGCAGGCGATGGCTGTTCGGAGCTTCCGGGGCGGCTGCTATCGCCGGGCTGGCCGTGGGCGCCGGCGCCACCGCGGCGTTGCGCGAGGACAACGGTGGCGGTCAGGAATACTGGCCGCGGTCGGCGGAGCTGATCACCGGGCCGGATGGCAGTGCGGCGCCGCGGGTTTCGGGGATTCATCTGCAGTTCGGGGCGGATGCCGCGCGGGAGGCGGTGATCTCGTGGCATACGGTCGGGTCGGTGAGCGATCCGAAGATCCGATTCGGCACGGCCACCGACGGTTTCGGCACCGTCGTGCAGGCGCGCACCCGGACCTATCGGGATGCCAAGTCCGGCATCGAGGTTGCGGCCCATCATGCCGTGCTGACCGGGCTCACCCCCGATACCGACTACGTCTACTCCGCCGGGCACGACGGCGCGCCGCCGGAGCTGGGCACGCTGCGCACCGCGCCCGCGGGCCGGGCGGCGTTCCGGTTCACCAGCTTCGGCGATCAGGGCACGCCGACCGTCGGCAAGCTCGACAACGGCAAGTACGTCAACGACAACCTCGGCTCCCCGTTCGCCGGGGACGTCACCGCCGGGATCGAGCGGCTGGCGCCGCTGTTCAACCTCGTCAACGGCGATCTGTGCTACGCCAACCTGTCCACCGACCGGATCCGCACCTGGAACGACTGGTGGGCCAACAACTCTCGCTCGGCCCGCTACCGGCCGTGGATGCCCGCCCCCGGCAACCACGAGAACGAACTCGGTAACGGCCCGATCGGATACGACGCCTTCCAAACGTATTTCACCGTCCCGGACAATCACAGCGAGGAGCTGTCGCACGGCCTGTGGTACTCGTTCACCGTCGGCGGTATGCGGGTGATCGCGGTGGCCAACGACGACATCTGCTATCAGGATGCGGGCAACACCTATGTGCGCGGCTATTCCGGCGGCGCCCAGAAACGTTGGCTGGAGGCCGAATTGGCGGCCGCGCGCGCCGACCGCGGCATCGACTGGGTGGTGGTGTTCATGCACCAGACCGCGATCTCCTCCGCCGACAAGTTCAACGGCGCCGACCGTGGCATCCGCGAGGAATGGCTGCCGCTGTTCGACAGGTATCAGGTCGATCTGGTGCTGTGCGGGCATGAACATCATTACGAGCGTTCACATCCCGTGCGCGGCACCCTCGGCACCGACACCCTCACCCCCAAACCGGTCGACACCCGCACCGATGTGATCGACACCAGCAAGGGCACTGTGCATCTGGTGATCGGCGGCGGCGGCACCTCGGCCCCGTCCAATGCCCTGTTCTTCCCCGGACACCAGTGCCGCGTCATCACCGCCGTCGGCGACGTCGACCCGGCGACCGGGAAGAAGACACCGGTCTACGTCCTGGAGCAGGCACCCTGGTCGGCCTTCAAGGATGCCGAACACCCGTACGGCTTCTGCGCCTTCGACGTCGATCCGGGCCACCCCGGCGGTGACACCACGATCAAGGCCACGTACTACGCCCTGGTCGGCCCCACCAGCGAGCTGAAGGCCGTGGACAGCTTCACCCTCACCCGTCCCCGCTCGGATCGCTAGGGACGCGACGACAGCACCGCGGCCGTCACCGCGACGGCGATCTCGACGGCCGCGCCGAGCACATCACCGCCCAGCCCCTCGAAACGGCGGACGCAGTGGCGAACGACGACGCGGGTGACGACCAACGCCAGGACAACGGCCACCGGACCCAGCCAGAACGGGTCCGGTGCCGCGAAATACGCTGCCGCCACGGCGAATACCGCCCAGGCGACGGGCGCCGCACGGCCCTGTGTGCCCGCCACCAACGCACCGAATCCCGTGCCCGGGGCCGCCGCGGCTCCCCGGCAGGCCCACACCACGGCCACCCGCCCCACCGTCACCGCGACCGCGATCGCCCACCACCGATGGGCATCGGCCAGCGCCGCGAACGACAACGCCTGCACCCCGATGGCGAACACCAGGGCCGCGGCCCCGAACGCCCCGACCCCACCACTCTTCATGACCTCCCGCGCCCGCTCGGGCGGCCCATAACACCCCAGCCCGTCCGCGGTATCGGCCAGCCCATCCAGATGCATCCCGCGCGTGAGCAACGCCAATCCCCCGACAACCAGCACCCCACCCAGCGCGGAACTCGTTCCGGCCGCGTCGAATACCCGCATCGACGCGGCCGCCGCCAACCCCAGCACCAGGCCGACGAGGGGCGCCGACGCGATCGCCCGCCCCGCCACCTCCCGATCGATGGCCTCGGGCCCCCGCACCGGCAACACGCTCAACCACGAAAACGCCAGTCGCACAGCCTTCATCGCCGCCACCACACCGACAGCGGCCGGGCACCCTCGGGCCGCACCCACCACCGCGACCGGATCATCGGGCCGAATCCCCCTGGGATCCGGCCACTTTCGGGCCGCGCCGAACTCTCCCGGGCGCGGTCAGGAGACGACCTCGCTCGGGGTCTCGGCGGTGCTCACCCCGGCCTCGCCGAAGGTCGCCATCTCGCTCAGCGCCGCGACCGCCGCGCGCAGGATCGGCAGGGCCGTCAGCGCTCCCGAGCCCTCGCCGAGGCGCATATCGAGGTCCAGGAGGGGTTGCAGGCCCAGTTTGGTGAGGGCCATCTGGTGGGCCGGTTCGGTGGAGCGGTGGCCGGGGATCCACCAGTCCTTGGCGCCGGGGGCGAGCATCTCGGCCAGCAGGGCGGCCGCGGTGATCACCACGCCGTCGAGGATGACCGGGGTGCGCCGGGCGGCGGCCTGGGCCAGATAGCCCGCGGCGGCGGCCAGATCCGCGCCCGCGGCCACGCGCAGCAGCGCGATCGGATCCTTCAGATGCGGACGGGCGCGCCACATGGCGTCGCGGACCGCGGCGGTCTTGCGCATCCAGCCCGCATCGTCGACCCCGGTGCCGCGGCCCACCGCGAGCACCGGTTCGGTATCGGTCAGCGAGGCGATGAGAACCGTTGCGGGCGTGGTATTCCCGATGCCCATATCGCCCGCGATCAGCAGATCCGCGCCGCCGTCGATCTCCTCGTCGGCGATCGCCCGGCCCGCGGCCAGCGCGGCGTTGACCTGTCCTTCGGTGAGGGCATCCTCCCGGTCGATCGAACCGCTCGAACGGCGGATCTTGTAGCCGGAGACGGTCGGATCGGTCTCGCCGTCGACCGCGATATCCACCACCCGCACGGTCGCATCGGCCAACCGCGCCAACACGTTCACCGCGGCGCCACCGGCCAGGAAGTTGGCGACCATCTGCGCGGTCACCGCACTCGGATACGCCGAAACCCCGTGCCGCGCCACGCCGTGATCCCCGGCGAAGATCACCACCCGGGCCCGCTCGAACTGCTTGGGCGGGCAGACGCCCTGGCAGGCGGCCACCCAGTTCCCCAGCACCTCCAGCCGTCCCAGCGCACCCGCGGGTTTGGTCAATCGCAGCTGCCGCGCCTCGGCCTCGGCCCGGATATGAGCATCGAGTGCCGGAATCGTCGCGAAAATCGGTGCGTCGTGGACGGTTTCGTCACCCACGGACGCGTCCGGCGAGTCCGAATCGGTAGGCACGGCGGCGCTGTCGAGGGCCACGGCCGTCAGGCCGGTCGCCACCGGATCGGTCCCGGAGGGTGCCGTCGCGGCGGAAACGGCCGCGCCGGAGACCTTCTCGTCGGCCGGAGCCGAAACATCCGCGGGCCCGGCCACATCCGCGGACTTGATCCGCGTAGCCACCCCCGCGACGACCAGATACACCTCGTCACACACCCGCGCGAGCCGCTGATTCAGCTCCCCGATCTCATCGGCGAACAGCCGACCCGATCGCGTCGCGGGCACCACGCCCAGCCCGACCTCCGGGCTCACCAGCACCAGCCCCTGCTGATATCCGGTCACCGCCGCCACCAGCGCATCGGTATCGGCCGCGACCGTCCCCCGCGGTGCCTCCCACGCGGCCCGCGCATCGATCCGCCCGGTCAGCCAGGTCCCGATATCGTCGACCAGGGTCATGCGCACCGGATCGGCCAGCGCCGCCACCGGATCACCCTCCACGACCGTCCACTGCCCGGGACGCCGAACCCGGTGTGCCGCAACGCGGTCGGTGAAATCGGCATCACCGGGATCCACCGCGGCCGTCGCCACATACCGCACGACCCCCGCCCGCCCGGCCAGCTCCTCGGCGAACGCCGATTTCCCCGACCGGATCCCGCCGAGTATCAGCGTTCGCAGTCCCCGCCCGCTCGCAGCATCGTTCAACACGTCAGCACGGTACCAACCTCACGCCCGATCCCCGCACACCTGTGGGTCGTCCCGGCGTCGACCACACTGGTGCTCGTGAGTGATGTGACGATCCGCAATGCCGTGCCCGCCGACGAGCCCGCGCTCGCCGATCTGAACCGGCGCGTCTGGTCCCCGATCTCCGATGTCATCCCGCGTCCAGCGCCGGAGGCCACCTTCTTCGCCGATCCGGCCGACGCCGAGTTCTATCTGGTCGCCGAGCTCGACGCTCGCGTGGTCGGCTATCTGCGGCTGGTACAACCGATTCCGCTGCCCAGCGGCGCCCATGTGCGCCAGATCCAGGGCCTGGCGGTCGATGAGACCGTGCGCAGGCGCGGGATCGCCCGCGCCCTGCTGGACGAGGCGTGCGCCGAGGCGCGACGCCAGGGCGGCACCCGGCTCACGCTGCGGGTGCTGTCCACCAACGCCACCGCGCGCCGCCTCTACGAGCGGGAGGGTTTCGTCGTGGAGGGCGTGCTGCGCAACGAGTTCCGGATCGCGGGCCGCTACGTCGACGACATCGTCATGGCGCGATCGCTGTAGCGATCTGCTGGCCGAACCGACGCCGGTATTCGGTAGGGGCGATGCCGACCACCCGCTGGAAGTGATGGCGCAGCAGCGCGCCCGATCCGAAGCCGCAGCGCCCCGCGATGGTCTCGAGGTCGAGGCCGGTGTCCTCGAGCAGCTGCTTTGCCAGCAGGATGCGCTGATTGGTCAGCCATTTGACCGGCGTCGTCCCCGTCTCGGCGACGAAGCGCCGGGCGAAGGTACGAGTCGACATGGCCGCGCGGGCGGCCAGATCCTCCACCGAATGCGGGAAGTCCAGATGTTCGTTCATCCATTCCAGCGTGCTGCGCAGGCTGTCGGAATTGCATTCCGGGACGGGCTGTTCGATGAACTGGCGCTGCCCGCCGTCGCGCTGCGGCGGCACCACCATGCGCCGGGCGAGCTTGTTGGCGACCGCACTGCCCAGCTCCCGCCGGACCAGATGTAAACAGGCATCGATACCCGCCGCGGTGCCCGCGCTGGTGATCAGCGAACCCTCGTCGACGAACAGCACATCGGCATCGACGATCGCGGCTGGATACATCGCGGCGAGGGCGTCCGCATAACGCCAGTGCGTCGTGCATCTGCGCCCGTCGAGCAGCCCCGCGGCCCCCGCGAGAAACACACCCGAGCACACCGTCAGCACGGTCGCCCCCCGAGCCGCCGCATCCCGCACCGCCTCGACCACCCGGGAGTCGATACTCGCCCGATCCCCCGCCGGAAAGGCCGGAATGGCCACCAGATCCGCGTCCCGCAGCTCGGTCAGATCGTATTCGGGAGTCACCGAAATCCCCGGCGTCGACGAACTCAGCGCCTTCCCCGGCTCGGCCCCGCACACCCGGAAATCGAACGTCGGCAGCCCGTCCTCACTGCGGTCGAGCCCGAATACCTCACAGACGACACCGAATTCGAACATGGCAAGCCGGTCATTGAGCACGACCGCAACCTTCGAGAGCATGCCCAAAGTCTACGTGGCCGAATATCGACGAACAATGTCAGAGCTGCCACTGTTGTCTGTAAGTAGATGAGCGCAAACTTACCGCCATGACCACTTCCCTGCTCCTCCTGGTAGCCGCAGCGGCCATAATCCTCACCCTGGTCGCCCCCGCCGTCTTCCTGCGCCACAACCTCACCCTCCCCCTACTCGGCTCGAGCAACGTCCCCGACCGAGACACAGACCGCGTGAACGCAGAACTACGCGCAATCACCTCGATCCGCGAAACCACTTCGCCCCCCGAGCCCCCCAAGTCGACGCCCGAGCACCCCAAGCAGCCCCAGAATGCCGCTCCGGAACAAAACGGTCTGTCGTATCGCACCCACAAGGGAGCGAGCCCCAGGGCGAGCGACGGCGCGCGGCCCTGGGCGCCGGGGCGGCGGAGCGAGCCAAGAGGGCAGCCCGCCGGAGG
>NZ_JBITDI010000015.1:0-202022 GCF_044454005.1 Nocardia sp. NPDC051570
CATTCCGAACCCGGAAGCTAAGCCTGCCAGCGCCGATGGTACTGCACTCGCCAGGGTGTGGGAGAGTAGGACACCGCCGGAACATACATTCCCGAAAGGGCCCTGACACCAGTCAGGGCCCTTTCGCATTTCTCATGCCTATTGCGCACGAGGTCATGCCAAGCTCGTAGGCATGGCCTTGCAGACCTCGTTCACGAAGCTCATGTCCGTCCGGCACCCGATCGCCTCGGCACCGATGGGCGGTGAGGCGGGCGGAGCGCTCGCCGCCGCGGTATCCGACGGCGGCGGTCTGGGCCTCATCGGCGCGGGCCGCGGCGATCGCGAATGGCTCACACGGGAGGTCGGTATCGCGCGGCGGGCGACGACCGAGCCCTGGGGTATCGGATTCCTCGTCTGGGCAATCGATACGGATGCCGTGGCTCTGGCGCTGGAGTTCGAGCCCGCGGCGATCATGCTGTCGTTCGGCGATCCGACACCGTTCGCGCAGCGGGTCCGCGATTCGGGCGTCAAGCTGATCCTGCAGGTGACCGACTTGGACGAGGCCCGGCGCGCGCTCGACGTGGGCGCCGACATCATCGTCGCCCAGGGCGGCGACGCCGGCGGCCACTGCGGCGAGAACGGTATCGGCACACTGTCTTTCGTCCCGGCCGTGGTCGATCTGGTCGGTCCGACGCCGGTCCTCGCCGCGGGCGGGATCGCCGACGGCCGCGGCCTCGCCGCGGCCCTGACCCTGGGCGCGGCCGGCGCGCTCATCGGCACCCGTTTCCAGGCGACCCCGGAGGCGCTGGTGTCGCCCGAAATCGTCAAGGCCCTGCTCGACGCCGACGGCCAGGACACCGAGCGCAATCACACCCTCGACATCGCCCGCGGCGCCCCATGGCCACACCGCTACCCCGCCCGCACCCTTCGCAACGCCGTCCTCGACCGCTGGCGCGGACGAGACGACGAATTACGTTCGGACACAACGGCCCTCCAGGAGTACCGCGAGGCCGCCGCCCGCGGCGACCTGAACGTCCTCCCCGTCTGGGCGGGCCAAGCCGTCGGCCTGGTCGACTCCATCGAATCGGCCCGCGACATCGTCACCACGGTGACCACCGAGGCCGAACAAGCCCTCACCCGCGTCGCCCCACGGTAGAAAGTCATCCGGGGCACAGACGTTCGGAGATCTCGTGATCACAATCACGGGGCCACGGACCGCGACCTGGTGTCAGTTCACTGTGTGGCGTGTGGGGTTCGGTCGTGTGGGCCGCGGACCACTACCTGGTACCACAGGGTCACCGGGTGGTCGGGGCGGTCTCGAGTTCCTTTGCGAGGGCTGTCAATTGGTCGCCGGTGCCCTGTTCGCGCCAGGCGGGCTGTTCGTGGCCGTCCAGATAGGCGCCGTGTTCGGTCAGGACCAGGCGCGTACCCGCCTCGGTGGCAACGAATTCCACTGCGGTGAGGGAGACTGTGGCGACCGTGTCGCCCCAGTGCATCGTGGAGGTGTAGACGAGGCGCTCGTCGGGGACGATCTCCTGATAGATCGTCTCGAAGGTCATCTCGATACCGTCGTGGACGCCGCGGGCGGTTTCCCGGCCGCCGACGCGGAAGTCGAGTTCGTGCCGCGCGTTGCCGCCGGCGAACCAGCGGGCCTTGGTCGCCGGGTCCGACCAGGCGGCGAAGACCGTTGCGGGTGCGGCGGTGTACTCGCGCTCGAGGGTGAAGGTGGCGTGGGTGACGGTGTGATCGGACATGAGCTACTCCTCGTGATCGGTATGTTCGGCGAGGATCTCGCCGAGGGCGTCGAGGCGGTGTTCCCAACGGGTGCGCCGGGCACCCAGCCATTGTTCGGCGGGGCGCAGGGCCTCGGGCGCCAACTGGCAGGTGCGTACTCTCCCAACCTTTTCCGACCGCACCAGCCCGGCATCCTGCAGCACCTGCAGATGCTGGACCACCGCCGCCAACGACATCGTCAACGGTTCGGCCAGCGCGCTCACGCTCGCGGGGCCCGCGGTCAGTCGTTCGAGCAGGTGGCGCCGCGTGGGGTCGGCGAGTGCGCGGAAGACCTGGTCGAGATCTCCGGATTGGTTAAGCACATACTTAAGTATATGACCGCGGACCGGATGGTCAAGCGATGGCTTGACTATTGAGCCCATCCGGACCGGACGGTCGCGATTCCGTTTGGAAGGACTTGCCGCGTAGGGCGTTTCGCGTGTCGGGCCGAATGGCCCAGATTCGCAGGCCTGGACGGCGAACTGTTCGCTACTGCGGGCGGGGCGGCTGTCGAAGTCCGAACCGGGCCGCGGACGCGCGACCGCCCGCCTTCGGAGTGTCGCTCTTTGCGCATCGGCCTGTCGCCGCTCGCATCCGATTTACCGGCCGCTTTGTCGTATTCCCAGGTCTGGCCATATGTTCGGCATGCCGTATCAATCGGCCCGGGAGACGATTCACCAGGCGAAATATCATAACGCTGAGTATTTCCAAATAATAGTTAAAAAAATCCTCCAAAACCTCTTCCCTTGAACAGTTCCATCGACTATCGTCCGATTCGGCAAATCGCCAGTGACCTGCGGGCACAGTTTTCCGCCCGCACCCACGGTCAGGGAGACAACTTCCGGCTAACGCAGGAAAAGCCGGAGGTACAACCGATGAGCCCGATCTATGACGAGGGGATCGGGCCCTTCGGTAAAGTCTCGCGCAATGTCACAGGAAACGAACGCGGGCAGGATGTACGCCGGACAGCCCGTAGAAGACCGGCAGCGGCAGCGACGTGCGCGTTTTCTGGAGTCCGGATTGTCGGTGTTCAGCCGAGACGGCTATGCCAACAGCTCCGTCGGGGCCATTTGTAAAGATGCCGGACTCTCCTCACGACAGTTCTACGAGGAGTTCACCGGGCGCGAATCGCTGCTGCTCGAGCTCTATGAACACATCGACCGCGAATCGCGGGAAGCGGTATCGGCCGCATTGGCCGATCACACCGAACACAGCGCGGTGGAGGTCATCGACGCGGCCGTGCGGGCCTATGTCGAGGCCATCGGACGCGATCCGCGCCGGGCCCGGGTCGCCCTGGTCGAGGTGGTCGGTGCCGGACCGAAGGTCGAGAAGTTTCGCCTGGAGTTGCGCCGAGCCTGGGGATCGTTGCTGGCCAGCGCCGCGGAAGACGCTGCGCTACAGGGCGAGATCCCGCCCGGCGACTACGAGATGCGATCCATCGCGATCATCGGTGCGGTCAACTACGTCGTCGACGCGTGGAGCGGTTCGGAGCCGCGCCGGCCGCTCGACGACATCATCCGGGTGCTCCGCCGGGTGATCATCGGCGCCGTCAGCGCATAGCTGCCGCATCCGGTTCGCCTAGCATCGCTGCTATGCACGTCCACGAGGGGGACAGGGCGGCCCCCAGTTTCGTTGTCTGCGGGGATAATCCGCTCGTCTATCAGCTGGCGCTACAGCTGGTGACCCGGTTCGCGGACGCGATCGTGACGGTGGTCCTGCCCCACCGCGACGGTGGGTACGTGCCGCAGCTGGAGCGGTTGGAGCGGGTGCGGATCCAGTGCGCGGATCGGCTGGACGAGGAGACGCTGCGGCGGGCCGGGGTGGCGCAGGCCCGTGCGCTGGTGCTGGTGGATCAGGCGGATGTGGAGAACTTCCATGCCGCGCTGCGGGCGCACGAACTCAATGCGCGGATCCGGCTGGTGATCCGAATGTTCAACACCGGCCTGGGTTTTCGCATCCGCAGCCTGTTCGCCGACTGCGTGGTCCTGTCGATCTCGGAGATCGCCGCGCCGTCGTTCATCGCGGCGGCGCTCGGCGAGAAGACCCTGGACTATCTGCGCCTCGGCGAGCGGACGCTGTATGTCACCGGATCGTCGGACGCGCCGGCCGGGAAGATCGTCTGCGCGCTGACCGAGGAGACCGGGAACATCCGGTTGCTGCCGCCGGGTCGCGGCGGCGGGCGGGCCCTGGCGCTGGCGGATCGGGTCCTGAATCTGCCCAGCCGGCGCGGCCATTGGCTGCGGGTGGCCCGATATCTGATGCGCAACAACCTGGTTCGCCTGATGCTGGCGCTGCTGACGCTGATCGTCATCGTCTGCGCGCTGATGATGGTGATCGGAAATGCCTGGGGCGACGCGATCTACGAGACGCTGCTCGACGCCGCGGGGGCCGCGCAGCCCGAGCCCACCCGCTCGGGGATCTACAAGATATTGCAGGTCGGGGTCGTATTCATCGGGCTGGCGCTGACTCCGGTGGTCACGGCCATGGTGGTGGGCGGGGTGCTGCGCGCCCAGCTGTCCGAGCAGATCGGGCCGGATCCCGCGGATTTCACCGATCACGTCGTCGTCGCCGGGCTCGGCAATGTCGGCTCCCGCGTGATGGAGCAGCTGCGCGATCTCGGGGTGCGGGTGGTCGGGCTGGACTTCGACGAGAACGCCCGCGGTATCGCGCTGGCGCGCACGCTCGGGGTACCGGTGGTGGTCGGTCAGGCCACCTGGGAGGATTCGCTGCAGGCGGCCGGTGTCCAGCGCGCCCGGGCGTTGGTATTGCTGACCAGCAGCGATGCGGTGAATCTCGAGGCGGCGCTGCTGGGTCAGTCCTATCGCGACGATCTGCGGGTGGTACTGCGGTTATCCGATGACGATCTCGCCGAACGGGTCCAGAAGAGTCTCGGAAAGGCCGTGGTGCGCAGTGTGTTCCAGCTCGCGGCCGAGGGTTTCGCGGCGGCCGCGGCGCAGCAGCGGGTGATCGCGACGCTGTCGGTCAACGGCGACACGCTGATGGTCGCCGAAATCCCCGTCGAACCGGATTCGGCCCTGGTGGGCACGCCGATTCACGCCGCCGACCTGTCCGAACAGACCCGGGTCATCGCCCTGCAGCGCGCGGTGGGCGCGGAGCTCGAATGGCAGCCGGATCCGGAAACCGCGCTGGCCGTGGGC
Organism: Nocardia sp. NPDC051570; assembly: GCF_044454005.1. Lineage (NCBI taxonomy): Bacteria > Bacillati > Actinomycetota > Actinomycetes > Mycobacteriales > Nocardiaceae > Nocardia > Nocardia sp. NPDC051570. The sequence goes on from NZ_JBITDI010000015.1 coordinate 4,911, forward strand.
AATCAGCTGGTGGTGGTCGCGACCCGCACCGGCCTGCACGAATTGCTGTCGCGCAGCGTGGGGAGGCCGCAGTAGTAGCGTGCCGGTCATGGAGACTGTTCCGATTCAGGTGCCCGACGGCAGCACTGTGCCGGTGCGGTTGATTCCGGCGCGCGGCGCGCATCGCCATCCGATCACCCCGGACGCGCCCCGGGCGGTGGTCGTGATCATTCCGGGGTTGGGAGTACCGGGTGCGTACTACGAGCTGTTCGCCGATCATCTGGCCCGGCGTGGATTCGATGCCGCGATCGGTGAGTTGCGCGGAAACGGGGACAGCCGGCCCACGCCGAGTCCGGCCAGCGCCTACGGATATCAGGAGCTGGTGTCGGTGGACTTTCCGGCGATATTCGAGGTGGTGCGCGAGCGCTTCCCGGACAGCACGCCGATCCTGTTGGGGCACAGCATGGGCGGACAGCTGGGCGTGATGTACGCCGCCCGGATCCGGGGGCGCCTGGGCGGGCTGATCCTGATCGCCTCCGGCACGCCCTACTACCGCGGCTTCGGGGGCATTGCCCGCTCGGCCATGATGGCGATCCCGGCGGCCGTCTCGCTGACCGCGAATCTGGCCGGGTTCTGGCCCGGCGACCGTATCACCGCGGGCGGTTTCGGCCGCCAGTCCAAGGTGCTGATCTCCGATTGGGCGCGACTGGCCCGCACCGGCCGATTCGAACCGGCCGGTGCGGATATCGACTACGAGGAGCGCATCGGCAGGCTGAAGCTGCCGGTGCTGTCGATCACCGTCGCTGGCGACGATCTGGCCCCGCCCGGTTCGGCCGACCATCTGCTGGAGAAGCTGCCCAAAGCGCGCGTCAGCACCTGGCATCAGCCGGAGGCGTTGGGGCATAACGGCTGGATCGCCAGCCCCGCCTCCACGGTCGACCGGATCGAGCGGTGGATCAGGGACCGTTAGGGTTCCATCAGCATCTGGATGAAGAATTCGTAGATCAGGGTTGCCTGGAACGCCATCTGCTTGTTGTCCGCCGCGCCGCCGTGGCCGCCCTCGATGTTCTCGTGGTACCAGACCGTATGCCCCTGCTCCTCGAGCAGCGCGGCCATCTTGCGCGCATGTCCGGGATGGACGCGGTCGTCGCGGGTGGAGGTGGTCAGCAGGATCGGCGGATAGGACGCGTCGGCTCGGGCGTTCTGATACGGCGAATACTTCGCGATGTATTCCCACTCCTCCGGCTTGTCCGGATCGCCGTATTCGGCCATCCACGACGCCCCGGCCAGCAGTAGGTGGTAGCGCTTCATATCCAGCAGCGGTACCTGACACACGATGGCGCCGAACAACTCCGGATACCGGGTGAGCATCACGCCCATGAGCAGGCCGCCGTTGCTGCCGCCGACCGCGCCCAGCCGCGATGCGGTGGTGATGCCGCGGTCGACCAGATCGCGGGCGATGGCGGCGAAGTCCTCGTAGACCTTGTGCCGGTTGGCCTTCTGCACCTGCGTATGCCATTCGGGCCCGTATTCGCCGCCGCCGCGGATATTGGTCATCACCCAGGTGCCGCCGCGTTCGAGCCAGCCCATACCGGACGCGCCGCTGTAGGCGGGGGTGCGCGAGACCTCGAAACCGCCGTAGCCCGACATCACCGTCGGGCCGGGCCCGCCCTTGTGGTCGCGATGGCGAATCACGAAGTACGGCACCATCGTTCCGTCATCGGATCGGGCGAAGAACTGCTCGGTCTCGAGGCCGTCGGCGTCGAAGAATGCCGGTTCCTGTTTGAGCGGTTCGGACGATCCGCCCACCGAACTCGTCAGCAGGGTGGCGGGCGTGGTGAATCCGCTTGTGGTGAGCATGAATTCGTCGCCGCCCTCGAGGGGGTCGAGGTTCATGACGTTGGTGGTGGCCATGGGCGGGGTGTCGGCCAGCGGTTCGCGCACCCAGCTGCCCGTCCCCGGCCGGACGACATACAGTTTGGTCTGCACATCCTCGAGCGTGATGAGGATCAGATAGTTCTCGGTCCAGCCGTAGCCGTGCAGCGAGGTATGCGCGTCGGGGGTGAAGACGATCTCGAAATCCCGTGCGCCCGCGAGGAATTCCTCCAGATTCGCGGCCAGCAGCGCGCCCGCGGGATAGGTCTCGCCGCCCACCTCCCACGGCGTCTTCAGCCGCACCAGCAGCCAATCCTTGTACCAGGATTCCGAGGAGTCGCTCGGTACGTCGAGATGGCGCAGGCTGCCGTCGTCTTCGAGGAGATAGACCGATTCGTTGAAGAAGTCGGTGGCGCGGCCTACGTAGTGCCGCTCGTAGCCCGGCGTGCGGTCGTAGCCCGCCGACACCAGCACATCGCCCTGTTCGCCCTCGAATACCGTCTGCGCCTCGCTCAGTGGCGTGCCGCGCCGCCAGCGCTTGGCGATGCGGGCGTAGCCGGAGTCGGTGAGCGAACCGGGTCCGAAATCCGTTCCGACATAGACGGTGTCGGCATCGATCCAGCGGATCTGGGATTTGGCCTCGGGCAGATGGAATCCGCCGTCGGCCGGATCGCGGAATTGCTTGGTGGCCACATCGAATTCGCGGACCACCTTGGCGTCGGCGCCGCCGCGGGACAGGCTGATCAGCGCCAGCGACTGTTCCGGGCGCAGCACCGAGGCCCCGCCCCACACCCAGTTCTCGCCCTCGTCCTCGGCCAGCGCGTCGAGGTCGATGAGCACCTCCCACCGCGGATTGTCGTTGCGGTATTCGGCGAAGGTGGTTCGCCGCCACAGCCCCTTGGGGTGCGCGCCGTCGCGCCAGAAGTTGTACAGCCATGTGGCGCGCCGGGATGGATACGCGATGCGTGTGTCGGTGTCGAGCATGGCCAGAATGCGATGTTCCAGTTCGGAGAACCGGTCGGAAGTCGCAAACCGCTCAACCACCACGTCGTTATGCGCTCGCGCCCACTCGAGCGGCTGCTCACCGGTCACCTCCTCCAACCACAGATAGGGATCGGATCGCTGCTCTTCGACACCTGCCATGGTTGCCATTGTGGCTGAGGTTAGCGGCCTTCGGGGCCGCGAACCCGCGACGCCGGAGGCGGCGCAAAACAACACTGCGTTAGGCTCGAAGCCGTGACTTCCCACTACGATGTCGTCGTTCTCGGTGCTGGTCCCGGCGGGTATGTCGCCGCGATCCGCGCCGCTCAACTCGGCCTGCGAACAGCGATCGTCGAGCAGAAATACTGGGGTGGCGTATGCCTGAACGTCGGGTGCATTCCGTCCAAGGCGCTGCTGCGCAACGCGGAGCTGGCGCATATCTTCACCAAGGAAGCGAAGACGTTCGGTATCACCGGCGAGGCGAGCTTCGACTTCGGCGCCGCCTTCGATCGCAGCCGTAAGGTCGCCGACGGCCGCGTCAAGGGCGTGCACTTCCTGATGAAGAAGAACAAGATCGACGAGTACGACGGGAAGGGCACCTTCACCGACGCACATACGCTGTCGGTCGAGCTGTCCAAGGGCGGTACCGAGCAGATCACGTTCGACAATGTCATCATCGCCGCCGGCACCAATACCAAGCTGCTGCCGGGCACCTCGCTGTCGCAGAACGTGGTGACCTACGAAGAGCAGATCATGACCCGCGATCTGCCGGGCTCGATCCTCATCGTCGGCGCGGGCGCGATCGGCATGGAGTTCGGCTACGTCCTGAAGAACTACGGCGTCGATGTGCGCATCGTGGAGTTCCTGGACCGGGCGCTACCCAACGAGGACGCCGATGTGTCCAAGGAGATCACCAAGGCGTACAAGAAGCTGGGGATCACGATCACCACCGGCGCCGCGGTGCAGTCCATCGAGGACAACGGCTCCAAGGTCACCGTCAGCATCAAGGACAACAAGTCCGGCGCTGTCGAGACCGTCACGGTCGACAAGGTGCTGCAGGCCGTCGGCTTCGCGCCGCGGGTGGAGGGCTACGGCCTGGAGAACACCGGCGTGCGGCTGACCGATCGCGGCGCGATCGCCATCGATGACTACATGCGCACCAATGTGCCGCATATCTACGCCATCGGCGATGTCACCGCCAAGCTGCAGCTGGCCCATGTGGCCGAGGCGCAGGGCGTGGTCGCCGCCGAGACGATCGGCGGTGCGGAGACCCTGCCGCTGGGCGATTACCGGATGATGCCGCGCGCCACCTTCTGCCAGCCGCAGGTCGCCAGCTTCGGCCTCACCGAGGAGCAGGCGCGGGCCGAGGGTTATGACGTGAAGGTCGCCACCTTCCCGTTCACCGCCAACGGCAAGGCCCACGGCCTCGGCGATGCCCAGGGCTTCGTGAAGCTGATCTCCGACAACAAGTACGGCGAGCTGCTCGGCGGCCACCTCATCGGCCCCGACGTCTCCGAACTGCTGCCGGAGCTGACCCTGGCCCAGAAGTGGGACCTGACGGTCAACGAGCTGACCCGCAACGTGCACACCCATCCGACGCTGAGCGAGGCCCTGCAGGAGGCCTTCCATGGTCTGGCCGGGCACATGATCAACTTCTGATCCCGGCGCAAAGAGCGCGCCGGGAACAATGGGTCCGGAGCGCGCCGGGAACAAACAAGGGGAGCGCCCCGCACCGAGAACAGGTGCGGGGCGTTTGTCATTCGCGCTGGTAGGCGGCCTGGGCCTCGGTGATTGTGTCGAGATTGGTTTCCAGGGTGATGATCAGGGCCTCGAGATGTTCGGCGATGCGGGCGCCGAGGTCGGTGAGGGTGTATTCGACGCGCGGGGGGATGGTCTGGACGACCTCGCGGTGGATCATGCCGTCGCGCTCCAGGGCCTGCAGGGTTTGGGAGAGCATGCGCTCGCTGACGCCGTCGACGCGGCGGCGCAGGGCGCTGAACCGGTAGGGACCCTCGCGCAGGGCGACCAGGGCGAGGGTGCCCCAGCGACTCGCGACGTTCTGCAGAACCGGTCGCGATGTGCAGTTCTTGGCGAAAACATCGGCCTCCAGCGTCGGATCGGCGCTGTCGGCCGGCTGGACGTGCCGCATGCTCATGACGGTGATGCTACCTATCTGCCAGTAATGCCGGAATACCATGTACTAACTATTAGTTAGTGCTGTATGTTCCGTAGGCACTGTACGAATACTCACTGGAGGTAGTCATGACCGTCGCCGTCACCGCGGCCAGCGGGCAGCTGGGTCGTCTCGTTGTGGAGGCGCTGCTGCGCCGGGCGGCCGGGCCGGTCGTCGCGATTGTCCGCGATCCGGCGAAGGTGGCCGATCTGGCCGAGCGCGGCGTCGAGGTGCGGCAGGCGTCCTACGACGATGCCGAGGCGCTGGATCGGGCGCTGGCGGGGGTCGACCGGGTGCTGCTGATCTCCGGCAACGAATTCGGCAAGCGGCTCGACCAGCACACCACCGTGATCCGCGCGGCCGAGCGGGCGGGCGTGGAACTGCTCGCCTACACCAGCATTCCGCGGGCCACCGAGAATCCGACCCTTCTGGCGCAGGAGCATCGCGAGACCGAGGCCGTGCTCGCGAATTCGACTGTGTCGCATACCGTGCTGCGCAACAGCTGGTACTGGGAGAACTACGAGCACAGCGTGGTCCCGGCTGTCGAGTCCGGGACGCTGTACGGCGCGGGCGGCGAGGGCCGCATCGCGGGTGCGGCGCGCGCGGATTATGCCGAGGCCGCCGCGGTCGTGCTCACCACCGAGGGGCATGCCGGGCGGGTCTACGAGCTGGGCGGTGACGAACGGCTGACGTATGCCGAAGTGGCACAGCGGATTTCGGAGGCATCCGGTAAGCCGGTTCGGTATCAGGATGTCGCCGAGGGCGATTACGTGGCCGCGCTGCGGCAGGCGGGGCTGGACGCCGATTATGCGCGGGTGCTGGCGGATGCGGATGCGAAGGGTATCGCCGCCGGATTCCTGGATGTGTCCAGCGGCGATCTGGGCAAGCTCATCGGGCGGCCGACCACCCCGGCGGTCGAGGTGTTCGGGGCGGCACTCGCCGGATAAGACATGCCTGCGCAGGCGTTTCCGGCTCGAGGTCGGGAACGCCTGCGTCCGAGCGCTACGGCACCAGCGGGCGGACCTTCTCCGCGACGAATCGCACGAACCCCTCGAGATCCGGCTCGTCGGCGGTGGGCTGCAGGGCGACCGAATCCGCGCCGGCGTCGACCATGCGGGCGACCGCGTCGGCGACCGCCTGTGCGTCACCGGCCACACCGAGGCCCTCGATATCGGCGCGGCCCATCGCGCGCAGATCGGCCTCGAGGCGTTCGGCCGCGCCGGTGCCGGTCGCGGTGGCCAGGTTGATGACGACGTACGGCTTGTCGGCGCGCGCCGCGGCGGCCCGGCCCTCGCCCATGAGTTCGATTGCGCGCCTGGCCATATCGGGTGTGGTGCCCGAGGTCAGCACCGCACCGTCGGCCTTCTCGCCGACCAGGCGCAGGGTGCGCGGGCCGGTCGCGGCCGAGAGCAGCCGCGGCGCGGTGGCCGGGGGCCAGTCCAGGGCCACCTCGTCGAGTGTGACGTAGCGACCCTGGACGGTCACCCGTTCGCCCGACAGTAGGCGGCGCAGCCCGTCGAGGTATTCGCCCAGCAGCGTGACCGGTGAGTCGACACGGGCGCCGGCCTGACCCATCCACTCCTGAACACCGTGGCCCACGCCCCAGATCGCGCGGCCGGGGAACATCCGCTCCAGCGTGGCGATCTCCATGGCGGCCAGCGCGATATTGCGCAGCGGGACCGGGAGCACGCCCACGCCGATGCGGACCCGCTCGGTCCAGGCCAGCGCCGCCGCGGTGGTCGCGATGCCGCCCTCGAGGAAGCAGTCCTCCCAGATCCACAGCTCGTCGAGCCCGGATTCGTCTGCGACGCGCGCGATTTCGCGCAGCCGCTCCGGCGGATTCTGGGGACGGAAGGCGATTCCGAGGGTTGTCATGGGTACATCGTTACCAGGCGCCCCGGCGAAAAGCGCGCCGGGGACTGGGAGGGGACGCGCCGGGGACTGGGAGGGGACGCGCGGGGACTGGGAGGGGACGCGCCGGGGACTGGGAGGGGGATCAGTGATCGTTCTGAATGCGCAGCGTGGTGATGGTGCTGGCCAGTCCCTCGTATTGATTGACCAGCAGCACGATTTCGATCAGGCGGTGCTCGTCGTAGTGCGCGGCCAGCGCCGACCAGGTGGCATCGTCGAGATCGCGGGTCCGCACGAGCTGATCCACGGCGGTGAGCAGGGCCCGCTCCCGGTCCGACCAGCCGGGTGCGTCCGGGCCGGTGCGCAGCCGCTCCAGGATCTCCGGGGTGACGCCCGCCCGCTTGCCGAGCCGGATGTGGTGATCGGTCTCGTATTCGCATCCGCGCAGATGCGCCACCCGCAGGATGACCAGCTCGGTATCGAAGCGCCGTAGCTTTCCGCCCGGCATCAGCCGCCCCGAATAGTGCAGCCAGCCGCGGAACAGTCCGCCGGTCCGCCCGAGGGTGCTGAACAGATGGGCGTCCGCGGTGCCCGCCGCCCGCGAGATCACCTGCCAGACCACCCAGTTGATCGGACCCAGTTCCCGCAGCCGACCCGGCGCAATGCGTGGCTCCCTCGATATCATGCCCCACGCTAACAGTGCGCGGGTCCCTCGCGCAGTGGTGGGCGCGGGCCGGACCGGGGTGCCGCGAGATCCCGCCCCCTGCGCGTCATCTCGCGTACCCGTCGGTTCCCCTCGCCGGCCCGCCCTCGTAACGGCCAGTATTGCCAGCCGTATTCCTCCCGGGCGCAAGATTTGCGCCAACCGAGGAACGCTACCGGAGGCGGCCTGGATTCGGAAATCGTTGTGCCACAGGGTCTATCGCAGCACGTAGGGCGAGATCGAGCTGCGGTGCTCGCTGATGTCGAGCGATTTGCCCAGCGGCGGGAACGCGCGCTGCGGGCAGTTGGCGCGTTCGCAGACCCGGCAGCCCGCGCCGATGGGGGTGGCCGTGGGGTCGTTGAGGTCGAGGCCGTCGGCGTAGACGACCCGACTGGCATGGCGCAGTTCGCATCCCAGGCCGATGGCGAAGGTCTTACTCGGCTCGTTGTAGCGGGTAGCGCGGCGCTCGACGGTGCGGGCGATCCACAGATACTTGCGGCCGTCGGGCATCTGGGCGATCTGGGTCATGATGCGGCCCGGATAGGCGAAGGTCTCGTAGACGTTCCACAGCGGGCAGGTGCCGCCCGCGGAGGAGAAATGGAATCCGGTGGCGGACTGGCGCTTCGACATGTTGCCGGCGCGGTCGACGCGGACGAACGAGAACGGCACCCCGCGCAGCTTCGGCCGCTGTAGCGTCGAAAGCCGGTGGCACACAGTCTCATAACTCTGGGTGAAGAAGGCCGAGAGCCGCTCGATATCGTAGCGGAAGTCCTCGGCCACCTCGTGGAAGTAGGAGTACGGCAGTACGGTCGCGGCCGCGAAGTAGTTGGCCAGGCCCAGCCGCGCCAGCTTGCGGGTGTCCTCGGAGGCGAAATTCGCCTCCTCGGCCAGCTTATCGATCAGATCGCCGCATTCCAGATAGGCCAGTTCGGCCGCGAGCTTGAACGACCGCTGTCCACCGGACAGATAGGGCGCGATCTCGAGCCGCCGCTCGGTGGCGTCGAAGCGGTGCAGCACGCCGTCGCCGAGATCGATGCGCTCGACGATCTGCACACCGTGCGCGGTGGTCAGCCGCCGCGCGATCTCGCGGTTGAGATCGCCGCCGTGGAAACGCATGCGGGTCGCGAGTTCCTCTGCGGCGGTATCCAATTCGTGGATGTAGTTCTGCCGCTGATAGAAGAAGTCGCGGACCTCCTCGTGCGGGCGGGAGATCGCGCCGGAGCCGCTGCCGTCGGCGAAGCGGTCCTCGGTGGCGGCGGCCAGCTGGGCGGTCGTATTGCGGTAACGGCGGTGCATATTCACCATCGCCCGCGCCAGGCTCGGATGCGCGGAGACCATATCCGCGATCTCCTGGGCATCGGCCTCGATGCTCAGCTCCTGATCCATCACGACCTCCTGCAGTTCGGCGATGAGCCGGGTGTCGTCCTGCGAGGAGAAGAAGGTGGCGTCGACGCCGAAGATCTCGCTGATGCGCAGCAGCACCGGCACGGTGAGCGGGCGCACGTCGTGTTCGATCTGATTGAGGTAACTCGCCGAGATCTCCAGCTTCTTGGCGAGCGAGACCTGGCTCAGTCCTCGTTCGGTGCGCAGCTGGCGAAGCCGAGCCCCGACGTAAGTCTTGGCCATATGTCCAGTTTATGGACGATTTTGCAGGTTTGCCAACCGGTAATTAGCAGATCTGTTGCGCGATATGTCACACCCGAGCGTTACCGTCGATCCGTGTTGCTGTCCCGAGTCGTCGAGGCGTCGCAGGCCGTGCGGGCGAGCGCCTCGCGCAAGACGAAGATCGCCACGCTCGCGGAGCTGTTGGCGGAGGCAGGCTCCGACGAGCTCGCGCAGGTCGTCGCGTGGGTATCGGGGGAGTTGTCGCAGGGCCGCATCGGCACGGGCTGGCGCACGCTCATGGCCGTCGCGGTCGATCCGGCGCCCGAACCGACCCTGACCGTGGCGGCCGTCGACGCCACGTTCACCGAACTGGCCGCCACGGCCGGAGCGGGTTCCGCGGCCCGGCGCCGCGAGTCGCTGGTCGCGTTGCTGGGCGCGGCCACCGCCGCGGAGCGGGACTTCCTGATCCGCCTGCTGACCGGCGAGCTGCGCCAGGGCGCGCTGGCCGCGATCGTGGCCGAGGCCGTCGCGCGGTCCGCCCAGGTGCCGGTCGAGGCCGTGCGCCGGGCCTACATGCTGTCCGGGCAGCTGCCGGTGACGGCCGTGGCGGCGCTGACCGGCGGGGCCGCGGCGCTGGCCGAATTCCGGCTGGAGGTGGGCCGGCCGATCCAGCCGATGCTCGCCTCGCCCGGGGCGGCGCTGGACGAGGCGCTGGCGGAGTTCGGCGGCGAGGTGAGTGTGGAGCAGAAGATGGACGGTGCGCGAATTCAGGTGCACCGCAAGGGTTCCCGGGTATGGGTGTTCACCCGGACACTGCGCGATATCACCTCCGGCGTCCCCGAGCTGGTGCAATTGGTCCGGGAATTACCTTGTGACAGCGTCGTTCTCGACGGGGAGACGCTGGCGCTGACCGATGCGGGGCGGCCGCGGCCGTTTCAGGAGACGATGAGCCGCTTCGCCACCGACCCCACGATCGATCCCGCCCTGCGCCCGCCCGCGGCCACCTCCACCCGCGATCTGCTGCTGCATCCGTACTTCTTCGATTGCCTGTATCTGGACGGCGTCGATCTGCTCGACGCACCGCTCGCCGAGCGCCGGGTCGCGCTGACGAAAGTCGCTGGCGAGCACAGCATTCCGGCGCTCATCCGGCCCGATGCCGAGGCCGCGGCCGAATACTTCGACGGCGCGCTGGCGGCGGGGCACGAGGGCGTGATGATCAAATCGCTGTCCGCGCCGTATGCGGCGGGGCGACGCGGGCGGGCCTGGCAGAAGATCAAACCGGCCCATACGCTCGACCTCGTCGTGCTCGGCGCGGAATGGGGTTACGGCCGCCGCACCGGATATCTGTCGAATCTGCATCTGGGCGCCCGCGATCCGGAAGGCGGCGAGCCGATCATGGTCGGCAAGACCTTCAAGGGACTCACCGACGCGCTCCTGCAGTGGCAGACCGCCGAATTCCCACGCCATGAGCGCACCCGCGACGGGCAGGTGGTCTACCTGTTTCCGGAGTTGGTGGTCGAGATCGCCCTCGACGGTGTGCAGATCAGTCCCCGCTATCCGGGCGGGGTGGCGCTGCGCTTCGCCCGGGTGGTCCGCTATCGCCCCGATAAGGAACCCGCCGACGCCGACACCATCGATGCCGTGCGCGCCCTGCTGCCCGCCGGGATGGCCGCGGCAATCGACGCCACGCCGATTCGGGAAACTTGAACCGACCGTCTGGTATGAGAGGCTGTCGTCATCCCTGACCTGCCCTTTCGAGTGATTCGGCGGTCGGCCCAACGGACATTTCGGGAGTGATCTGAACGTGGCGGGTAGACGGCGGACCCTGGTGCGGCTGTGGGCGGTGACGGTTGTGGCGGCGGTGTCGGTATGCGTACCGGCGTTCGCACTGGCCGACGATCCGATCGAGGAATTCGTCGATCCGCCGCACGAACTCGCCTCGGTGCTGCCGACCCCGCTGTCCGATGCGTTCTACACGCCGCCGGCCGGTTTCGAGAATCGTCCGCCCGCAACGGTATTGCGGGCGCGATCGGTGCCGACCTGGTTCACCAGCCCGGTGCGGACGATCGAGATGCTGGTGCGCTCCACTGGCAGCAAGGGTGATCCGGTTCCCGTGGTGGCGACGCTGATCGTGCCGAAGGCGGCGTGGACCGGATCGGGGCCGCGGCCGCTGGTGTCCTATGACATTCCGATCTCCTCGCTCGGCCACTGGTGTTCGCCGTCGTACACCCTCGAGCGCGGCTTCTCCGCCGATCAGCTCTCGATTCAGCTGCTGCTGGACCGCAACTACGCGGTGATCGTGCCCGATCATCAGGGTCCGCGGGAGGCGTATGCGGCCGGTCTGATGGGCGGGCACGCGGTGCTCGACGCAGCCCGGGCCGCGGTGCGCCTGGGGGTGTCCGATCTGAAACCCGAAGCGCCGGTGGTGATCAGCGGTTACTCCGGCGGCGCCATCGCCACGGGCTGGGCGGCCCAGCTGGCTCCGAGCTATGCGCCCGAGCTGCATTTGGCCGGGGCGCTGGTCGGCGGGACCCCGGCCGATTACGACCTGTTGGTGAAGATCATGAACGGCCGGGAGGTGGGGTCCGGGATTTTCCTCGCCGCCACCTTGGGCCTGGCACGGGAGTATCCGGAGCTGCTGACCCTGCTCAACGACAACGGGTGGCGACTGGCCCATCTGTTCCGAGATCTGTGCTCGGGGCAGTTGGCCGCGGCGGGCGCGGTACCGGTGCGGGTCGAGCAGCTCACCGACGTGCCCGATCCGACCGAGCTGCCGATGGTGCGAAAGATCGTGGCGGACAACAAACTCGGCGGGATCGCGCCGCGGATTCCGATCATGGTCTATCACGGCCGCGACGAATTCTGGATTCCCTACCAGGGTGCCCGCAACCTTTACGACAGCTGGTGCGCCGGGGGCGCGCGGGTGCGGCTCGCACCCTATCCGGGGGAGCATTTCATCGTCGGCGCGCTGGCGATTCCCGCGGTGGCGAACTGGGTGGCCGATCTGCTCGACGGCACGCTCGTCCCCGGCGGATGTACCGTCGCCACGCCCTGAACCAGCGCTGACAGTACATTCACAGACTTGTCGCGGTGGGTCTCGAGGTTGGCGGCGCACGCTATGAATTGTCGGTTCGGCCGATACGGATCAACTGCCCTGATCCGTCCATCCCTGGCCTGCGGCGACGCCTTCCCTCGCGGCGTCGCCGTTCGGGTTTCCGGTCCCGGAAATTCAGCTACTTCTCAGCCGGAACCTGGCGAGAGTTCAGCTCGCAGGCGCACACTGGATAACGAGGACGCGAAGAACCACTTCACCGCTGCCGGCGGCGCAACCCCCTGCGCGTCGCCGGCAGCACCCTTTCAGTACTCGTACTCGTGATGGCCGTTGAGTTTCGGCAGCCGGCATCGGCCCGCGCTGACCTCGGTCGCCAGATCCGCATAGGCATTCGCCAACTCCGCCAGCCGCCGCCAGGCATCATCGGCCAGCCATGCGGGCGTGGCGGTCAGCGCCAGATAGGCCAGCGCCGAGAACTGGGCCAGCCGATCCACGACCGCACCCACCGTCTCGGTATGTAATCGCGCGCCTCCCGGCGCGGCCGGTAACTCCGCGGCGACCCACCGATCGATCTCGTGCACCAGCTGCGCCCGCTGCCGATCGATATCGGCGGTAGCGGTCACGGTCAGCCGAAGCTCATGTAATTCGGCCAGGCGGCAGGCGCAGCGCAGCACCAGGTGCTCACCGGGTTCGAGTCCCCGGCACGCCTGCAGCAGAAGGTCTTTCGGTGGGAGCAATGCCACGGCGGCCATATTGCACGGCCAATGTTTCTGATCGGCAACGGTCCACGCGTCAACGGTGGCGCCCACCCCACCCGATGACGGCGAGTCCTGGTAGCCACGCCGATCGGCACTTGATCGATTCGTTACCGCCACGGGTAGTATGGAAATTCCTACCGGGAGTAGCATTGGGGGTGTGAAGCTGAGTGTCAGTCTGCCTGAAGAGGATGTCGCCCTGCTCGACGAGGTGGTGCGGGAGCGCGGCCTGCCCTCCCGCTCTGCCGCACTGCAGGAGGCGATCCGCCTGCTTCGCGAGGCGGGGTTGTCGGATGCGTATGCCGCGGCGTGGGCCGAGTGGGAGACCTCCGGAGAGCGGGACCTCTGGGACGGTACTGCCGGCGACGGGTTGAGCTAGCGTGCGCCGAGGCGAGGTCCGGTTGGTCGATCTCGAACCGGTGCGCGGCGCGGAATCGAACAAGCGTCGCCCTGCGGTGATCGTGAGCAACGACCGGGCCAATGAGGCGGCTCAACTCCTCGGCCGCGGTGTCGTCACCGTCGTGCCGGTAACCAGCAACACCGCACGTGTCTATCCGTTCCAGGTGTTCTTGAGTAAGGAATTGCCCGGAATCAAGGTCGATTCCAAGGCGCAGGCCGAGCAGGTTCGCTCGATCGCTGTGGAACGGATCGGCACTGTGCTCGGTCAACTGCCGGAAGATGTAGTCGCAGCGATAGATCGAGCCCTGCGTCTACACCTGGACCTGTAGCCGCAGTAGCGAGGGCGATAGGGCGATCGAATGCTCATGCCGAGGTAGTGGGGGCTCGAGCGGCGGCTCAGACCAGCTCCACCCGAACCCCCGCCTCACGGATGGCGTTGACGGCCTCCGGGGCTGCGGCGGTGTCCATCACCAGGATGTCGATGTCCTCGATGGGACAGATCCGGGCCAGGGCGGTCTTCTCGAGTTTGTCGGCGGTGGCGACGGCGATGACTCGTTCCGCGCGGCGGACCATTTCGGCGTTTATACCGGATTCGTCCAGGTGGCGGCCCTGGGCGCCGCCCTCGGCGGTGATGGCGTTGACGCCGAGAATCAGAGTGTCCAAACGTAATTCGGCCATCGCGCGTTCGGCCAGGGGGCCGTGCAGTTCGTAGGATTCGCGGCGGGCCTGGCCGCCGATGCAGATGGTGCGCAGGTGGGGGCGCAGGACCATTTCGCCGGCGATGTTGAGCGCGTTGGTCACTATCGTCAGCTCGGCGGTGGCCAGGTCGGGGCGGCCGGCCAGGGCGCGGGCCACGGCCGTGGTGGTGGTGCCGCCGTTGAGGCCCACCACCTCGGTCGGGAGTACCAGGCTCGCAGCGTGTTCGGCGACGCGTTGTTTGGCGGCGTCGCCGCCGCGGTAGCGGGCGGGCAGCTCGTAGGCGACCGAGGTCGCCACGATGCCGCCGTGGGTGCGCGTGGCCAGCTGCTGATCGGCCAGCGCGGTGAAGTCGCGGCGGATGGTGGCGGGGGAGACGCCCAATCGCTCGGCCGCCTCCTCCACCGACAGCCGGCCGGTATCGGCCAGCAACTCCAGCAGCCGATTCCAGCGCTGGGACCGATCCGTCGCAGCGGTCATTTCACGCTTCCGGCGGTGAGACCTGCGACCAGGCGCTTCTCGATGAACGCGAACAGAATGACAACGGGCACGATGCCGACCGTAGAGATAGCGAAGACGTATTGCCAAGCCGTGTCGTACTGCCCGATGAACTTCGTCAAGGCCACCGACAGTGGCTGATTCTCCGGCGTGGTCAGGATCACCAGGCTCGCCGCGAATTCGTTCCAACAGGAGACGAACGCGAAGATGGTCGCGGTCACGATGCCGGGCCACACCAGCGGCAGGCTCACCCGGGTCAGGATCTGGATCCGGCTCAACCCGTCCAGCTGCGCCGCCTCCTCGATCTCCACCGGCACCGAGGCGAAGAAGCTGTGCAGGATCCACACCGCGAACGACAGATTGAACGCGGCATTCACCAGAATCATCGCCAGCCAGGTGTCGTTGATGCCGAGGGTGAAGAACTCCCGCAGCAGACCGGTCACCAGCACCACCGGCTGCAGCATCTGGGTCACCAGCACCAGCCCGAGGAAGGCGACCTTGCCCGGAAACTGCCGCCGCGCCGTGTAATACGCGGCCGGGATCGCCACCAGCAGCACGATCACCGTGGCACACACCGAGATCACCACGGTGCTCACCAGATTGAACGGCAGCGGTGTCTCGGGCGTGTTCCACATGGTGACGTAGTTGTCCGGCCGCCACTGCTGGGGAATGTAGGTCGGCGGAATCCGCAGGATCTCCGCGCGCGGCTTGAGCGATCCCAGCACCATCACGAGGTACGGAATCAGGAACACCGCGGCGAGTACGACGCCGACCAGCGTCAGATCCCACCGCCGCCGCACCTTTCGCGCCGTGACCGTCGAACCACTCGGTGGCACAACGATTTCCGTGGCCACCGCCCGTTCGACCATGACCGGATCGGATGCCGTCATCGCGCCTCCTCACGGGCCGATCGGGTGAATCGCACGTACACCACGATGATCACCGCGATCAGCACGAAGTTCAGCACGCTCATTGCCGCGGCCGTGGCGACCTGCTGATTCTGCCGAATCAGCTTGAAGGTCAACGTGGTCGTGGTGTCGGCGTCGAAGCCGGCGATGCTGCCGGTCAGCACCTGCAGAATCGGCAGCGAATTGAATACGTTGATGATGTTGATGATGGTGGCCACCGCGATCGCCGGGCGCAGCTGCGGCAGCGTCAGATGTCGATAGCGTTGCCAGGAGCTCGCCCCGTCGACCCGGCCGGCCTCCTCGATCTCGGCCGGAATCGCCTGCAGCCCAGCCAGAATCGTGTACGTGGTGAACGGCACCGAGACGAATACCGCGACGCCGATCGCCACCAGGAACGCCGGGCCCGCCTGTTTGGTGAAGCCGAAACCCCGGTCCAGCACGCCGATATCGACGAGGAACCGATTGGCGATGCCGACATCGGGATCGAGCATGTACTCGAAGATCGTCGTCGTCATCACGACCGACGCCGCCCACGGCACCAGGATCGCCATCCGCACCAGGGTGCGCCCCGGGAACTGCTTGTTCAGGAATTGCGCCAGCGCCGCGGAGAGCACCAGCGTGATGACCACGACCGCGATCACCCAGATCACGGTGTGCGCGAGGATGCTGCCCAATTCATCGATGGCGAACAGCTTGCGGAAGTTCCCCAGACCGGCCGGGCCGCGATCCTGCCCGTACGGGCTCAGATCGCGCGTGCTGGTCCACACCATGTACCCGGCCGGGAATACGACGACCCCGGCGATCAACACCAGCACCGGGCCGATCCACGGCAGCGCGCGCAACGCCGCCGTGGATCGGATCAGGGCGCCCCTCAACTCGCCGCCTGCTGAATCTTGCCCAGCACCGAGGCCGGATCGGCGCCCTGCGCGATGGTGCCGATCTGCTGGCGAATCGCGCCCTGGGCCGCGGCCCACTTCGGGTTGTTACTGGGGTAGAACTTGGCCACCGGCAGGGTCGCCGCGAAGGCCTTGGTGACCGGATCGTCGGCCAGGGCCTGCATGCCGGTGTTGGTGATCGGGATGAAGTGCTCGGACTTCACGAAGCCCGAGTAGACCTGCGGCGAATAGAAGTAGGTCAGGAACTTCTTGATCGCGGCCTGCTTCTTGCCGTCCTTCTTGAACGCCATCAGATGATCGGCGACGCCCAGGGTGACCGGGTCGCCGGATTTGGTGGGCGAGGGCGCGGTCGCGTACTTCAGGCCCGGATTCTTCTGCGCGATCTGTCCGATCGTGGGCGGCAGGCCCTCGATCATGCCGATCTTGCCCTGATAGAAGGCGTTGAGTGCGTCCGCGCGGTTGGTCGCGCCCGGATTCGGCTGGGTCGCACCGGATTGCGACATGGCCTTCATCGCCGCCACGCCCTCGCGGTTCTGCGGGGTGTCGACGGTGATCTTGTCGCCGTCGGACCAGTTGCCGCCCGCGCCGAAGGTCCAGATCGAGGTCTCACCCTGGGCCTCCTCGCTGCCCAGCGGCAGGCCGTAGCCCGAGATGTCACCGCCGAGCGCCTGGATCTTCTTGGCGACATCGGTCAGCTCGGCCCAGGTCTTGGGCGGGGCGGTGATGCCCGCGCGGCTGAACAGGTCGGTGTTGTAGAACAGCGTGCGCGTGGAGGCGAACAGCGGTAGCGCCCACTGGGTTCCGTTGATCGAGGCGTTCTTGGCGAAACCGGGCTGGATATCGCTGATCACCGACGGCTCGACGATATCGGTGGCCGGGTAGAGCTTGCCGTCGGTGGCGAAGCTCGAGTACGCGTCGATATTCAGGATGTCGGGCGTGGTGGAGGTGTTCTGCAGCTTGGTGCGCACCACGTCGTTGATCGAGTCCCAGGACTCCATCTGCAGGGTGACCTTGATGTCCGGGTTCTGCTTCTGGAAGTCGGAGATGATCTTGTCCCACTCCGACTTGGTGCTGTCGCTGTAGATCGGTGCCAGGAAGGACAGGGAGTTCGGGTCCGAGTCATCGGACTTGCTGCCGCCGAACCCACAGGAGGACACCGCCAACACCAAACCGGTGAGCAGCGCGAACGACGAAACTGCGCCGCGGAGTGGACGTTTCACTAGATAGGCCTTTCAATGAACAATCCGTTTCGTCAGAATCTAGCGCCTGGGTTGATCGAATGTGACCGTTTTCGTTGTTAAGTTGACATGAACGATCACCCGGTCGATCCTGGACTGCGTGCCGACCTCTGCTGAGCGAATCCCCGAAACCCATCTGGCCGCTGAGGTGGCCACCCAGCCCGACGACTGGGCGCGCGCCGCGTCGACCGCCGCCGAGCATGCCGCCCTGTTGCCGAAGCCGGGCGAGCGGGTGGCCGTAATCGGTTGCGGCACCTCGTATTTCATGTCCCATGCGATCGCCTACCTGCGCGAGTCCAGCGGTCAGGGGCTGACCGATGCCTGGCCCGCCAGCGATGTGCGCACCGGTCGCGAGTACGACCGTTACGTGGTGATCAGCCGCTCCGGCACGACCACCGAGGTGCTCGACGCCATGCGCGCGATCCCGCGCGAGACGCCGCGCACGATCATCTGTTCGAGCCCCGGCACCGCGGCGCTGGAGCTGGGCGATCCGATCCTCATCGACGAGGTCGACGAGCAGTCGGTGGTGCAGACCCGCTTCGCCACCACCACGCTCGCGATCCTGCGCTGGCATCTGGGCGAGGATCTGGGCCCGGCCATCGCGCAGGCCCGTGCGGTGCTCGCCGAGGATCTCGAAACCTCCGTCGCCGCAGTGCGTTACGCCGAGCAGATCAGTTTCGTGGGCCTGGGTTTCGCGGCCGCGCTGGCCGAGGAGGCGGGGCTGAAGCTGCGCGAATCCTGCCAGTCCTGGGCCGAGAGCTATCTGTCGACCGAATACCGGCACGGCCCGATCAGCATTGCCGCGCCCGGCCGCGCGGTATGGGCGTTCGGCGCGGTCGATCCCACCCTGGGCGACGACGTCAAGGCGACCGGTGCTCATTTCGAGCAGCGCGATATCGACCCGATGGCCGATCTGGTGCGCCTGCACCGGTTGTGCGTGCTGCGGTCGGCGGATCTGGGCCTGGATCCGGACCACCCCCGCAGCCTGAACCGGTCGGTAATCCTCGGATAAGGGGCGCATCGTGACCGCCGTGGATCCCGATGACCTGGTGCTCGCCGTCGACGTCGGCGGCACCACGATCAAGGCCGAGATCACCGATGCCGCCGGGGCGGTGCTGTCGACGGGTACCGTCGCCACGCCGCGCGCCGAGGCGGCCTTCGACGCCATGGGCGATCTCGGCGAGAAACTGCTCACCGAACTGCCTGCGGCGCACCGTGATCGGGTGGCGCGAGCAGCGGTGATCCTGCCCGGCATCGTGGATCCGGCGCGCGGTCTGGCCGTCTTCAGCAGCAATATCGGTTGGCGAGATGTCAAGGTGGGCAACCGGTTCAGTGACCGCTGGGGCTGCCCGGTGCTGATCGAGCACGATGTGACGGCCG
This sequence comes from Nocardia sp. NPDC051570, assembly GCF_044454005.1. NCBI lineage: Bacteria > Bacillati > Actinomycetota > Actinomycetes > Mycobacteriales > Nocardiaceae > Nocardia > Nocardia sp. NPDC051570. Next base: position 23,900 of record NZ_JBITDI010000015.1, read on the forward strand.
GGGGCTGGGCCGAATGGCGGTACGGCGCGGGCCGCGGCCAGGACGACGTCTGTGTGGTCATCCTCGGCACCGGCATCAGCGGGACGCTCTCGGTGGACGGCCGCCTGGTGCGCGGCGCTGTCGGCCAGTCCGGGGAATACGGCCATATCCCGGTGCGTCATCGCGGCGGATTGCCCTGTCCCTGCGGCAGCATCGGCTGCGTGGAGACCGTCGCCTCCGGCGTCGCCATCGCGCGCGCCTACACCGCCCGTACCGGCCGCGAGATCGCCGGTGCGGAACAGGTATTCGCCGTCCTCGACACCGATCCCGATGCCCGCCACGTCGTCGACGATGCCGTGGACGCCCTGGCCGAGGGCCTGTTCGGCGTGATCCACGCCAGCTGCCCCGCCCTGATCGTGCTCGGCGGCGGCCTCGCGGCCGCGGGCGCGGTGCTCTCCGAAGCGCTGCAGAGCCGCTTCGACACCCTCTTACGGGTCGTCACGCCCCCGCGAGTCGTCCTGGGTGAGTTCGGCGCTCGCGCCGGACTGGTCGGCGCGGCCTATTACGCACGAGTGGGGGCGCTCGAATGAGGCCGGACGAGAGCGGGCTGTGGCTGCGCGGGCGGATCGTGACCGAGGCCGAGGTGATCGACGACGGTGTCGTCACCGTGCGCGGCGATCGGGTGATCGCCGTGGCATCGCTATCGGATTGGGCTGCGGCACATCCCGATTCGGAGGTTCCGGCACATCTGGGCACCGTCCTGCCCGGTCTGGTGGACATCCACAACCACGGCGGCTTCGGGCACCGGTTCGACACCACCGATCCGGCGGAGGCCCGGTCGGCGGCCGCCTATCACCACGCGCAGGGCTCGACCTCCGTCGTCGCGAGCGTGGTGACCGCCGCGCCCGACGATATGGTCGCGCAGGCCCGCGCGCTGTGGGAGGTCGCCGCCGATGCGACGATCGCGGGCATCCATGCCGAGGGGCCGTTCCTGTCCGCGGCGCGCTGTGGCGCACAGGATCCCGCATATCTGATCGATCCCGATCTCGGCCTGATCGAGCGCCTGCTGGCGGTCACCGACGGCTCCCTGCGCATGATGACCCTCGCCCCGGAGCGGACGGGCTTCGCCTCGGCCGCGAAGCTGCTCGCCGACAACGGGGTCGTGGTCGCGCTGGGGCATAGCGACGCGGCCTATGGCGAATTCCGGAACGCGTTGGCCCCCAACGGTTTCGCGACCGTGGTCACCCATCTCGCGAACGGTATGCCGCCGCTGCACCACCGCGCCCCGGGACCCGTCGCCGCGGGGTTGGTGGCCGCGGCGGAGCAGCGTGTGTACGTCGAACTCATCGGCGACGGCGTGCATTCCGAATCCGGCTTCGGCGCACTGGTTTTCGCGACCGCACGCCATCGCGTCGCGCTCATCACCGACGCGATGCAGGCGGCCGGGCTCCCCGACGGCGACTATCGACTCGGCCCGCAGCGAGTGCGAGTCGTCGACGGGGTGGCCCGGGTCGCGAGCGGTTCCATCGCGGGCGGCACGGCCACGTTGCTGCGCTGCCTGCGGTGGGCCGTGCGTGATTGCGGGGTGCCGTTGGCCGTGGCCGTCCGCGCCGCGACGGCCACCCCCGCCGCGGCCCTGGGCCTGGCCGATGTGGGCGATCTGCGGCCCGGCATGTTCGCCGATGCCATCGTGGTCGACGCCGAACTGGGGTTGCGCCGCGTGCTGCGTCGGGGACAGTGGTTGACGTGATCCTCACCGTGACCATGAACCCGGCCTACGACATGACCTACCGTGTCGAGCAGTTCGAACGCGGCCGGGTGCACCGGGTGCTCTCGGTCGAACAGCGCATCGGCGGCAAGGGCATCAATGTCGCCCGGGTGCTCAACCAGCTCGGACGCTATACGCGCGCAACGGGTTTCGCCGATTACGCGTTCGCGGCGGCGGCCGAGCTGGAACTGCCCGTCGATTTCGTCCATGCGCTGCCGTGGGTCCGCCGCACGCTGGTGATCAGCGAATCCGACGACGGCACCGCCACCTCGCTGTGGGAACCCGGCGCCCGCGTGAACGGTCCGTACGCCGTCGATCAGCTCATGGTCCGCGTGACCGGACTGCTCCCCGACACCAACGGCATGGTCGTCTCGGGCTCGCTGCCCGGCGGGGTCGGCCCGCAGGTGCCCGCCAAACTGGTCCGCGCCGCCCTCGCCGCGGGCGTCCCCACCATCTGCGATGTCGACGGCCGGGCCCTGGAGCTGGCCGCGGAGGTGCCGGGCGTGGTGCTCATGCCCAATGGCGAGGAGTTACACCGGCTGACCGGCATGACCCCCGAAACCCCCGAACAGACCGTCGCCGCCGTGCGCCCGCTGATCGACCGCGGCGTGCGCGCGGTGATCGCCACTCGCGGCGGGGCGGGCATGGTCGCGATCACCGCCGACGGCGCCTGGTCGGCGTCGCTGCCCGAGCCGATGACCGGAAATCCCACCGGCGCGGGCGATGCCGCGGCCGCCGCCGTGATCGCGGCCCTGGCCGCCGACCCGAAACCCGATTGGCCCGGGCTGCTCGTCGACGCGGTCGCCACCTCCGCCGCGGCCGTGGTCATTCCGGTCGCCGGCGAGATCGATCGTGCCGTGCGCACGCAGCTGACCCCCGACGTCGTCGTCACCGAGCTGAGCACCTAGGAGAGCACCCGGAATGACCCTGCTGCCCGTCCCCGAGCTGATCGCCGCGGCCCGCCCCGGCGGCCTGGCCGCGTTCAACGTGATCGCCCTCGAACATGCCGAGGCCATCGCGGCGGCGGCCGAGGCGGCGAAACGTCCTGCGATCCTGCAGATTTCGGAGAATACCGTCCGCTATCACGGCGGCCTGAAGCCGTTGGCGCGGGCGTGTCTGGCGATCGCCGAGGACAGTTCGGCGGCGCTGGCCGTCCACCTCGACCATGCGACCGAGCGCGCCCTGATCACCGCGGCGGTGCAGGTGGGCATCACCTCGGTCATGTACGACGGCTCCACCCTCGCCTACGCCGAAAACGTCGACAGCACAGCCGATATCGCGCGCTGGTGTCATGACCGCGACGTCTTCGTCGAGGCGGAGCTGGGCGAGGTCGGCGGCAAGGACGGCGCCCATGCGCCGGGCGCGCGCACCGATCCCGACGAGGCCGTGGCCTTCGTCGCGGCGACCGGTGTGGACGCGCTGGCCGTGGCGGTCGGATCCTCGCATGCCATGCATACCCGCGACGCCCGGCTCGACGACGAACTGATCGCCCGGCTGGCCGCGAAGGTGCCGGTGCCGCTCGTATTGCACGGCTCCTCCGGCGTGCCCGATGCGGGGCTGCGCTCGGCGATCGACTGCGGTATGACGAAGATCAACATCGCCACCCGGCTGAATGTCGTTCTGGGCGAGGCGATTCGCGGTGTGCTCGGCGCGGATGATCGGCTCTCGGATCCGCGGAGGTACCTGGGTCCCGGGCGTGCGGCCGTGCAGGGCGAGGTCGAGCGGTTTCTGCGGCTGCTCGCCTGACTAGGCGAAGACCACGCTGGCGACATACGCGGGCTGGGCCCGATCGCCGGGCCCGAGCGGTCGGGAACGCCCGTCACCGTCCTCGCATTCATGCAGCCAGGCGGTGGTATCGGTGTCGTTGACCACCTCGGCATCGATCCACATCTGCACGTTGTAGGCGATCGTGTCGACCGGATCGGTGAGTATCCGCCGATGGCCGTCCGCGTCGGTGTAACAGAACGCCCCGCGTGCCATGCTGTCGCCTTTCGGTCGGCGGTCGTCCGCGTCGGTGTGACAGCACGCCTCGAGTGCCATGCGCTCGCCTGTCGACCGGTGGCCGCCCGCGTCGGTGCAACGGCACACCCCGAGTGCCGTACTGTCTCCTTTTGATCGGAATTATCCCATGTCAAAGGCTGTTTCTGCGTAGATTTCGCAGTCGGTGGACAACTGTGACAGCGCGTTGCCGCGGTCGTTATCAGACCGCGCGGTACAGTCCGCGAATGGGACAAATGGTGTCCGACAGCGGGTCCGGAATCCACCGGATGCCGGGCCCGGTGCGCGCGGCGCAACTCATCGCCCTGGGCATGGCGGCCCTCGGCATCGCCTGCACGGCCTCGGCCGCCTGGCTGTTCGGCACCAGGCTCGCCATGATCACCGCGGTCGCCTTCGTGCCGAGCTGGCTGCTGGGAGTGCTGGCACTGGCCTTCGGTGCGGTGGGCAACACCCTCCGCATCGCGGCGATTCTGCTGGCCGGACTGGCCATGGTGTGGACCGTTCCCGCGATCACCGCAGGTCGCCCGCCGGGCTGGCTGGGCCCGATCGCCTCGCTGATCGTGATCGTGCTGTTGTTTCGCCGATCGGCCCGGCGATGGTTCGAGCCGGGCTGGTAACGCGGCCGAAATCTGGTGGGCCGATTCGCAATATCGGTGCAACCGGTTGCTCCTAGGGTGACGCGTATGAGCAGTACGGAGACCGCGGGCACGGGTATTCACATCAGCGGTCTGGTCAAGACATTCCGGGTCGGGCGGCGCGCGGTGCAGGCGCTGGATTCGGTCGAACTTCATACCGAACAGGGCGCGTTCCTGTCGTTGCTGGGGCCGTCGGGCTGCGGGAAGTCGACGGTGTTGCGCATTCTGGCCGGACTCGAGACGCCGACGGCGGGCACCGCCAGGATCGATGGGGCGAGTCCCGCCGACCTGCGGCGGCGGCACGAATTCGGCATCGCCTTCCAGGATTCGGCGCTATTGCCCTGGCGCAGTGTGGAATCCAATATCAAGTTGCCGCTGCAGGTCGCCGGGCTGCCTGTGGAGCCGAGGCTGATCGCGGATCTGATCACCCTGGTGGGGCTCGAGGGTTTCGAGAAGGCCAAACCGGCGCAGCTGAGCGGCGGTATGCGCCAACGGGTTTCGATCGCCCGCGCACTCGCGGTGAAGCCGACCGTGCTGCTGCTCGACGAGCCGTTCGGCGCGCTCGACGATATGACCAGGCAGCGGCTCAATCTGGAACTGTTGCGCATCTGGACCGAAAAGCCCGCCACCACACTGATGGTCACGCACGGCATCGCCGAGGCGGTCTTTCTCTCCGATGTGGTGGCGGTGATGAGCCCGCGTCCGGGCCGCGTGGTGGAGACGGTGACGATCGACCTGCCACGCCCGCGCACTCCCGAGATGATGCGCTCGCCGGAGTTCCACCGGCTGCACGACTATCTGTCGGAACTGCTGTTCGGCCGCAGCGGCCGCGGTGGCATCGAGGCCGCTGCGGAGGCGATCCGATGAAACGTCTCGGTGGCACGTTCGGCATCCTCGCGCTGATCGTGTTCTGGTGGATCATGGCCGATCTGCGCGTGGCGGGCGGCACGATTCCGAGCCCGTGGACGGTGGTGCACACCATGTATACCGACGGCTGGGCGCTCTACGGCCCGAACTTCCGGATCACGGCACTGGGTGCGTTGAAGGGTTTCGTCTGGGGTAACGGTCTGGCGATCGCGCTGGCCATCCTGGTGATGCTGGTCCCGCCCATCGAATCGCTGGCCACCCAGCTGGCGATCCTCAGCTACTGCACGCCGCTGCTGGCGCTGGGCCCGATCATCCTGGTGGTGTTCGGCGGTCGCACGCCGACGGTCTTCCTGGCGGCGATGTACTGCTTCTTCACCACCATGGTCGGCACGGTCGCCGGGCTGCGCTCGGCCGATCGCACCAGTCTGGATCTGGTGCGCGCCTACGGCGGCGGGCGCTGGCAGCAGCTGTGGCGGGTGCAGCTGTTCGCGGCGCTGCCGAATACGTTGGCGGCGTTGAAGATCGCCGCGCCCTCGGCGGTGCTCGGCGCCATCATCGGCGAATACCTCGGCGGCGTCGACAGCGGTATCGGGGTGGCGCTGACCGCCGCGCAGACCTCCTACAACGTGCCGCGCACGTGGGGTATGGCCCTGGCCGCCGCGGTATTGGCGGGGCTCGGCTATGCGGTGGTGGCGCTGGCGGCGCGGCTGGTCGCGCCCTGGACGGGTGCGGAGGCGCGGGCATGAACGCAGTGCGACGGGTCGGGAGATTCATTATCCCGCTGATCATTTCGCTGATATTGATGTTGGTGATCTGGTACGCGTTCCTGGAGTTGTTCCCGCAGGTGGGTCCGCGGGTGGGGCAGACACCCGGCGATGTGTGGACCTATCTGGTCACGAAAGACAGTGCGCGCCAGGCGATTCTGTCGGATCTGCGGATCACTCTGAAGGATGCGGCGATCGGCTTCGGCGTGGGCATGGTGGCCGCGCTGGTGATGGCGGCGCTGTTCGTCACGCTGCCCGCGGTGGAACAGTCGTTCATGCCGGTGGCGATGCTGCTGCGCTCGGTGCCGCTGGTGGCATTGACGCCGATCATCGTGCTCGTATTCGGGCGGGGGCTGTTCGGGGTGACCGTGCTCGCGGCGATCGTGGTGTTCTTCCCGGCGCTGGTGATGATCATGACCGGACTGCGGTCGGCCTCGACGCAGGCAATGGAACTCGTTGCGGCATATGGTGGTTCGCGATGGACGCGGCTGCGCATGGTGGCGGTTCCGGCCGCGCTGCCAGCGGTCTTCGCGGCGGCCCGGATCTCGGTGCCGGGGGCGTTGATCGGTGCGTTGCTGGGCGAATGGCTGGGCAGTGGAACGGGATTGGGGTCGAGCCTGATTCGCGCCATCCCCACCTTCCAGTACGACCGGCTGTGGGCCTCGATCGTGCTGGTCACGCTGGTATCGGTGCTGCTGTACGCGATCGTGGGCGTGATCGAGAATCTGGTGCTGGCCCGGTTCGGGCCCGATGCCGGGAGGGCTTGAGCGCCAGCGAAGTTAACAATCGATCCGGCGAAAGCAAAGTAAACGCAATCGACACGTCTTAGATTTCCCGCATGACACGCGTGACAGGCCATTCGCCGGCCCAGAAGCCTCCATCCCTGGACCGTCGGTCCTTCCTGCGCTTCTCGGCGCTGTCCGGGCTCGCGCTCGGCGGCGCCGGGCTGCTCGCGGCCTGCGGTAAGGAATCCTCGTCGGGTAATGCCAACGGCTCCACGGCCGACGGTTCCAAGTACGGCACGGTCGCCATCCAGCTGTCGTGGCTCAAGAACATCGAATTCGCGGGCGAATACTTCGCCGATGACAAGGGCTACTACCGCGACGCCGGATTCGGACATGTCAATCTCGTCGCGGGCGGCGCGGCCAGCACCTCCGTCGAGGCCGGGCTCGACACCGGCAAGATCTGGCTGGGCATGTCGGCGCCGCAGACCACCGCGCCCGCGGTGCAGGGCGGACTGCCGGCCAAGATCATCGGCACGACCTATCAGAAGAATCCGTTCTGCATCGTCAGTTCAGCCGCCAAGCCGATCATGTCGCCGGTCGAGATGAAACATCGCAAGATCGGGGTGCAGGATTCCAATCAGCTGATCTTCGAGGCGCTGCTGTCGGCGAACGGCCTGTCGCCCAGCGATGTTCAGATCGTGCCCGCCCAATTCGATCCCACGCCGCTGGCCAACGGTGAGGTCGACGGGTGGGTGAGCTATGTGACCAATGAGCCGATCACGTTGGCGGCCAAGGGTTTTCCGACATCGCATTTCCTGTTCGCCGATTACGGTCTGCCGCTCACCGCCGAAACGCTGACCGTGCGCCAGCAGACGATCGATAAGGAGCGCGACAAGCTGAAGGCCTTCCTGGCCGCGGAGATCAAGGGCTGGAAGGAGGCCGTGGCGAATCCGGCCGAGGGCGCCCGCCTCGCCGTCGAGGTCTACGGCAAGGATCAGCGTCTGGATCTCGGCGAACAGACCCAGGAGGCCAAGGCCCAGAACGATCTGATCGTCTCCGACGACACTCGGGCCAACGGCCTGTTCACCATGACCGACAAGCTCATCGCCGCCAATATCGAGGCGCTGGCCAAGGCCAAGATCACCATCAAGGCGGAGGAGCTGTTCGATATGTCGGTCCTGCACGAACTGTTCGCCGAGCATCCGGACCTGAAGTAGGTCAGGACACCCTGACCGCCGCGCGGGCGACCGACCGCGCGGCGAGGATCTCGGCGGCGACCGCGATGGCGGTCTCCACCGGCGTGCGGGCCCCGATATCGAGTCCGGCCGGGGCATGCAGCCGGGCGAGTGTGGCCGCGTCGAAGCCGCCCGCCCGCAGCGCCTCCACCCGATTGGCATGGGCGCCACGGGAACCCAGCGCCCCGAGATAGCCGAACTCCGGCAGTCGCAGCGCGACCGTGAGCAGCGGGATTTCGAACCTCGGATCCTGGGAGACCGCGACCATCGCCGTGCGGGAGGTGATCTCACCGGCGGCGGCCTGGGTGTTGAGGTAGCGATGCGGCCAATCCACCACCACCTCCGCGCCGGGGAAGGATGCGGTCGCGGCGAAGGTCTCGCGGGGATCGCAGACGGTGACGCGGTAGCCGAGCAGTCGCCCCTGCAGCGCCAGCGCGGCCGCGAAGGGATTGGCGCCGAAGATGATCAGCCGCGGCGGCGCGGTGAAGGAGGAGACGAACACATCCGACTCCGGCAGCGACACCATTTCGGTGTTGTGGCGGCGATCGGTCACCAGATGCTGGCCGATCACTTCGGGATCGGTATGCCACACCACGGTGAACACGGTGACCGGCTTGTAGATGGCCATATCCGCCGCGACGGCCGGGAATTCGGGAAAGTGCCGGCGCGAGAACGGTTCCACGAAGACGTCGATGGTGGCGCAGTCGGCGCCCACGTCCAATCCGGTCTTGGCATCGAATCGGCGCAGCTCGCGTCGCCCGGTGCGGGCGGCCTCGACCGCGGCCTCGAAGACCGCCGCCTCATAACATCCGTCGGAGACCGAGCCGAAGACGACGCCGTCGGAATCCACCAGCATCGTCGAACCGACCGGCAGCGGGGTGGGACCGAATGTGCGGACCAAGGTGGCCAGGCCACCCGTTCGGCCGCCGTGCCACACTCGCAATAGGTCATCGACGATGTCACGCATCACATAGCTCCAGGTCAGCGTGCGAGCCCGGATGGGTAGTCGTGATCACGACCCGTCGCCAAATCGTCGCACGTGACGGCCACGATATCGGTTCTCCCGTCCAGAAAGGTACGTGCGCCGGAATTTCCTTGCGCGGAATTGATCACTGCCGCCCAGTGGCGGTGAGCGAGTACAACGGGATGACCCGGGCGGTCGTGGAATACCGCCCGCGCCAGGCCGCTGGCCGCGGCCCGGGCGGCGGCCAGCACCCGGGCGACGACGTCGGCACCCACATCCGGGGTATCGACCGGCATGATGGCCGCGTAGTTCACGGTTTCCTCGACCGCGGCCAGGCCCGTGCGCAGCGATGCGGCCAGCCCCACGGCCCAGTCCGCCGCCCATACCGGGCGCACACCGTCGGGGATCGCGATGGCCGGGGCCTCGCTGACCAGCCATTGTCCGTCCGGGCCACGGCGGGCCGGACCGGTCGCGCCCAATACCACGTACAGCGGATCGCAGCCGCCCGCCCGCAGGGCCGCCACGGCCGTCCGCAGCCAGGCGCCGTCCTGCGCCAGCACCTTCGGGCGGCCGTAGCGGGTGCCCGCGCCGGCGGCGAGCAGCACCCCCGCGCAGCGTCCGTTGTCCATGGCCGCGAGGGTAACCGCGCGCGGTGATATTCGCCGTCCGAGTGGCAGGGCGCAAGGCCGTCGCCGATGCTGGAGGCGATGACGAACGACGAGATCGATCTGCGCGCCTTCGCCGCGTTGCCCGAGGCCGAGGCCGTCGACCTGCTGCTGACCTGCTGCTCGTCGCCCGTATGGGCGCAGGCCGTGGCCGAGCGTCGCCCCTTCGCGACCCGCGCCGCCCTCCTGGAAGCCGCCGACGAGGCCCTGGCCGGGATCTCGGAGGAGGAATTGGATCGTGCCCTGACCGGACATCCGCGCATCGGCGCGACCACCGGCAATCCGTCCTCGGCCCGCGAGCAGGCGGGCGTGGCCGACGCCACCGACGATATCCGCGCCGCGCTGGCCGCCTGGAACCGCGAATACGAGGCCCGATTCGGCCACGTCTATCTGGTCTGCGCCACCGGCCGCTCCGCCTCGGAACTCCTCGACATCCTGATGTCTCGCCTGCACAACGATCACCGCACCGAGCGCGGTATCGTGCGCGAGGAGCTGACCAAGATCAATCGGATCCGGCTGCGCCGTCTGGTGCGCAACCCGGCGGAGGCGTCATGAGCACCCTGAGCACCCATGTCCTGGATGCCGTCCGCGGCGCACCCGCCGCGGATATCGCGGTCACGCTATCCGCCTCGGACGGAACGGAATTGGCCGCCGCCATCACCGACGCCGACGGCCGCATCGCCGCCCTCGGAGCGGAACTGGGCCCGGGCATGTACCGACTGCGCTTCGCCACCGCCCAATACTTCGCCGCCCACCGGACCGAGGCTTTCTATCCCGAGGTCACCATCGCCTTCACCGTCGACGCGGACCGCCACTACCACGTGCCGCTGCTGCTATCGCCGTTCGCTTACTCCACGTACCGGGGTAGTTGATCCCGGCCAAAAGCGTGCCGGGAACTGGGGGAAGGGCGTGTGGGAACTGGGGGAAGGGCGTGCCGGGAACTGGGAAGGGCGTACCGGGAACTGGGGGAAGGGCGTGCCGGGAACTGGGGGAAGGGCGTACCGGGAACTGGGGAGGGCGTGCCGGGGAGCTGGGGTGGGTAACGCAGCGGCAACAAGGCAAGCCTGGGTGCAATCTCCTCGCAACCGGGGGGTCCTACTGTGGGATGGAGGTTGGTGCCGGGTGGTCTGTGGGCTGCGGCAGTATGGTGAGAGTTGGGGTGGTCGGCGTGGATTTGGATACGGTTCGCGAGGTTGTGGTGGCTCGTGAGCGGGCCGATCTGGCGGCGCTGACGGGGGATGCGGCCGTGCTGGCGGGTGGGACGTGGCTGTACTCCGAACCGCAGGAGCGGATCGGGCGGCTGGTGGATATCACGATGCTGGGCTGGCCTGCGCTTACCGTGACCGATGCGGAGCTGGAGATTGCCGCGACCTGCACTCTCGACGAGCTGGATACGGCCGTTCTGCCGCCGGAATGGTCTGCGGCGGAGCTGTTTCCGCAGGCCTGCCGGGCGCTGTTGGCATCACACAAGATTCGCCGGACCGCGACGGTCGGGGGCAATGTCTGCCTGGGGTTGCCGGCGGGCGCGGTGCTCGCCGCACTCACCGCGCTCGATGCCACCCTGTTGATCTGGGGCGAGGGCGGCCGTGATCGTCGAATCCCCGTGGCCCACTTCGTCCTCGGGCCCGGCCGCGTCGAGCTGCGACCCGGTGAGGTAGTCCGCTCGATCCACCTCACCTCCGCGAAGATGCGCTCGCGCACCGCATTTCGCAAGATCGCCCTCGCCCCGCTCGGCCGCTCCGGGTCCGTGGTGATGGGCCGCGCGGATATCGACGGCCGCTGTGCGATCACGGTGAGCGCCGCGACCATGCGCCCGGTCGTCCTCGAATTCGCCGATATGCCGACTCCTGGCGAACTCACCGCAACCATCATGGGCCTGGCGCGCGAGGTCTGGTACGACGATCCGCACGGCACCCCGGCCTGGCGTCGCCACGTCTCCACCGTGCTCGCCGGGGATGTGCTGGCCGACCTGCGCGAGGTGCGGTCGTGAGATTCGAACTCGACGGCCGTTCGATCGAGGCCCGGCCGCGCGCGGGTCAATGCCTGCGCACACTGCTGCGCGAACAGGGCGGATCGGCCGTGAAGAAGGGCTGCGATTCCGGCGACTGCGGGGCCTGCGCGGTCTTGGTCGACGGTGCGGCCGTGCACTCGTGCGTCTTTCCCGCACACCGCGTGGCCGATCGCGCGGTGACCACGGCCGCCGGACTCGGCACTCCCGACGATCCGCATCCGATCCAGCGGAGCTTCGTCGACAAGGGCGGTTTCCAGTGCGGATTCTGCACCGCCGGAATGGTCGTCACCGCGTGTGATCTGGAGCGAATGTGCTCCGGTACGCCACGGCCCGAGCAACTTCCGGACCTACTCAAGGGAAATCTCTGCCGCTGCACCGGATATCGCCCGATCGGCGAGGCCATCCGCGATGCGGAACCCGCCGCCGCCGAGGCCGGCCGTCCGTCGAGCATCGGCGCACCGGCGGGCCTTCGGATCGTCACGGGCACCGAACCCTTCACGATGGATATCCACCCGCCCGCGCCCACCGGCAACCCCGCCGATATTCCGACCTCGGCCCCACTGCATCTCGCGGTGCTGACAAGTCCGCATCCACACGCCCGGATCGTCTCGATCGATACCGCGGCGGCCGAGGCGATTCCGGGCGTGCACGCGGTGCTGACCTACGCCGACAGCCCCGCCACCCCCTTCTCCACCGCACGCCACGAGATGCGCGAGGACGATCCCGACGACACCGTGATCCTCGATCGAGTGGTGCGCTTCGCGGGCCAGCGCGTGGCCGCGGTCGTCGCCGATTCGCTCGATATCGCGCGCGCCGGATGCCGCGCGCTGCGCGTGGCATACGAGCCGTTGCCCGCCGTCTTCGAACCCGAGGCCGCCCTGAGGCCGCACGCACCGAAACTGCATGCCGATAAACCGGATTCGGGCCGCATCGCCGATCGCGCGCGCAATATCGTGGCCGAGGTGCACGGCCGGGCGGGCGATATCCAGGCCGGGCTCGCGGCGGCCGTCGAGGTGGTCCGTGGCGTCTGGCACACCCCGCGCGCTCAGCACGTCCACCTCGAGACGCACGGCAGCATCGGCTGGCTCGACGACAGCGGTCGGCTGGTGATCCGCACCAGCACCCAGGTGCCGTTCCTGGTGCGCGACGAGCTGTGTCACCTGTTCGATCTGCCGCGCGCGCGGGTGCGCGTCTTCGCCGCGCGGGTGGGTGGCGGTTTCGGCGCGAAACAGGAGATGCTGTCGGAAGATCTTGTGGCGCTGGCGGTGCTGCGCGTCGGTCGTCCCGTGCAGTACGAGTTCACCCGCTCCGACGAATTCGTCTCCGCCACCTGCCGCCATCCGATGCGGATCGAGGTGACCGCCGGCGCGGACGCCGAGGGCCGCCTGACCGCCCTGGCCGTCGATGTCCTCGCCGATGCGGGCGCCTACGGAAATCACAGTGGCGGAGTGCTTTTCCACGGCGTGAGCGAATCGATCGCCCTGTATCGCTGCGCGAACAAGCGCGTCGACGGTCGCTCGGTCTACACCAACAACGTCCCGTCGGGCGCATTCCGCGGCTACGGCCTGGGCCAGGTCGGCTTCGGTATCGAATCGGCCCTCGACGAGCTGGCCCGTCGAGTCGGTATGGACCCCTTCGACTTTCGCCGCCGCAATGTCATCGTCCCGGGCGACGCGCTGATCGGCGGACCGTGCGCGGACGATGACGATCTGGCCGTCGCGAGCTACGGCCTGGACCAATGCCTCGACCTCGCACAGCGGTCGCTGCACCGCGGCCGCGCCGAGGTGCGCGAGCAGGCGGGCTGGCGGATCGGCGAGGGTATGGCCGTCGCGATGATCGCCACCATCCCGCCGCGCGGACATCGCACCAGCGCGCACGCGGCCCTGCTGTCCGACGGCACCTACGAGATCCGCGTCGGCACAGCCGAATTCGGCAACGGAACCACCACCGTGCACGCCCAGCTCGCGGCCGAGGCCCTGCATACGGAGGTCTCGCGCATCCGCATCCGGCATGCCGACACCGACCTCACCGACCACGACACCGGCGCGTTCGGCTCCACCGGCATCGTGGTGGCGGGCAAGGCGGTCCATGCCGCGTGCGTCGAACTGCGCGCACTGCTGCTGTCCCGCGCCGCGGAGCTGACCGGTGGCGCCGACCAATTGCCCACACCCGCGGAACTGTTGTCCCGCGGGCCTTTACACGCGCGCGCCGACTACGACGGCAGTCAACGCTCGGTGGCATTCAACGTCCAGGCATTTCGCGTCGCGGTCGATCCCGGCACCGGCCAACTGCGTATCCTGCAGTCGGTGCATGCCGCCGACGCGGGTACCGTCCTCAATGACCGGCAGTGCCGCGGCCAGGTGGAAGGCGGTGTGGCCCAGGCGATCGGCGGTGCGCTGTATGAGGATATGCGCGTCGAGGACGGCATCGTCACCACGAAAACCCTGCGCCACTACCACATTCCGCAATACGCCGATCTGCCCCGCACCGAGGTCCACTTCGCCGACACCGCCGACGATTTCGGCCCGCTGGGCGCCAAGTCGATGAGCGAATCGCCCTACAACCCGGTCGCCCCGGCGCTGGCCAACGCCGTCCGCGATGCCCTCGGCGTCCGGCCGCACGAACTTCCGCTCACGGCCGACCGCCTCTGGGAACTGCTGCGCTATGCGAACAGATTCCGCACGAACGGCACCGAATCCACCAGCGAGGCGTTCACCGCCCCGCTGTGATCGGTCGGATAGGTCTTGAAGGTGAGCGGCTGCCCATTGCCCGCCAGCACCGCCGCGAAACGCAGCGTCTCGGGCGTGATCACATCGGTGTCGCGCAGGCCCTGACCCATGAACAATGGCTTGTCGTAACCCGATTCGGGCAGACCGAGATAGCGCTCGAGTATTCCGTGCAGATCCGGAATCTGTGTCAATGGCTTGGCGAACAGATTGCCGACCACCACATTTCGCGTGGCCACGTCTTCGGCGAGTGGCACCACGCATTCGTGCTGTGCCCGCGCCACCCATTCGCGGCCCGCATCGGTCAGATACGAGTCGATATTCAACTCGGGGTAGGTGGTGCGCAGGCCGTTGAGAATGAACAACACATAGGCGGTGCTGTCCGCGCCGAGTTTCACCGGCGGCATCCCGGGTCCGAGCGGAACCAGAATGTCCTCGATATAGGCGGGGACACCGGTGGCCACCGCGCCCCGGTAATCCAGTTCCGGCCCACCGAATTCGGTCGCGTAGCGGGCCGTGGTCACCGCGGCGCCGCCGCCCTGTGACTGCCCGACCACCACCCATTTCTTGGACAGCGAGCCGTACCGATCGCTCGCGGCGCGCACGGCGTCGACGACGTTGTGCGCCTCGACCACGCCGTTCAGATAGGGATGTTCGCCGGGCGTGCCGAGGCCCGCGTAATCGGCGGCGACGATCGCATAGCCCTGTTTCAACCAGGCGCCGAGATAGGCCCAGTCGCGCGCCACCTCCGCGGGCCCGCCCACGCTGTAGGCGCAGTCGTCGCCGAGTCCGACGGTGCCGTGCGCCCACGCGATGATCGGCCAGCCGCCCGCCGGCGGCGCACCGGGCGGGAAGTACACCGCGGCGCTGCCCAGCGTCGGCTGATCGCCGACGGTCGTGGTCGAGTACAGCAGCCGTTCGGAATCCACCGAACCCGGCAGCGTCGCGGCCGCCGACAGCGGTTCGACCGATTGCACCACGCCCGTCGCGGGCGCGGCCTGCGCGATCGGCAGACCCGCCAGGCCGGTGGCCGACGTGAGCGTGAGTGTGGCGGCGATCCACAGCTTCCGGAGCATTCTGATCCTTCCGAGACCTCGATCTTCGGTATCTCGCCCAGTCTTACAGCCGCACGCATGCCCCGGCCGCTCGTGGGTATCTCGAAGACCTGAAAGTGGTCCGGCCCACACCGAGGGCACTGCCCTCGCTTGTGAAGGTCGTCACAAGTGGAAATGGATGGCCGGGATGGTCCTGGGTGGTAACGATCATGCAAACAGTACGTGCGTTACGTTAAACTGCAGGTCAGACCTACTCGCGAGTATCTTCGAATCGCGCAATCAACGCGCTAATTTCGCAGAATTAGCAAAGCGCTCGGCAAAGCTAGCGGAGATTCGCAGTTGCAACAGGTAGACGGCACTTTTGGTCTGTGCAATCGTGTGGAAGTACACCCGAGGGCCCTAGCAAGCCTGCAAATTGCCGCTCCAGCAGAGTTCGGACATTCCGCCGAGTATCCGGACATGGGGCACCGACTAGACCGAAGAAGTGGAGTCAGAGATGTCGAAGACCGGCACCCCGAGGACCGCTGCGGAAATCCAGCAGGATTGGGACACCAACCCCCGTTGGAAGGGCGTTACCCGTAACTACACCGCCGAGCAGGTGTCGAAGCTGCAGGGCACCGTCGTCGAAGAGGCCACTCTCGCCCGTCGTGGTTCGGAGATCCTCTGGGATCTCGTGAACAACGAGGACTACATCAACTCCCTGGGCGCCCTCACCGGCAACCAGGCGGTCCAGCAGGTGCGCGCCGGCCTGAAGGCCATCTACCTGTCGGGTTGGCAGGTCGCCGGTGACGCGAACCTGTCCGGCCACACCTACCCGGACCAGTCGCTGTACCCGGCCAACTCGGTTCCGTCCGTGGTCCGCCGGATCAACAACGCGCTGCTGCGCGCCGACGAGATCGCCAAGGTCGAGGGCGACACCTCGGTCGCGAACTGGCTGGCCCCGATCGTCGCCGATGCCGAGGCCGGCTTCGGTGGCGCGCTGAACGCCTACGAGCTGCAGAAGGCCATGATCGTGGCCGGCGCCGCGGGCGTGCACTGGGAGGACCAGCTGGCCTCGGAGAAGAAGTGCGGCCACCTCGGTGGCAAGGTGCTGATCCCCACCCAGCAGCACATCCGCACCCTGACCTCCGCGCGCCTGGCCTCCGATGTCGCCGACGTGCCGTCGGTGATCATCGCCCGCACCGACGCCGAGGCCGCCACGCTGATCACCTCGGACGTGGACGAGCGTGACCGCGAGTTCCTGGACGGCACCCGCACCGCCGAGGGCTTCTTCGGTGTGAAGAACGGCATCGAGCCCTGCATCGCGCGTGCCAAGGCCTACGCGCCCTACTCCGACCTAATCTGGATGGAGACCGGCGTGCCGGATCTCGAGGTCGCGCGCAAGTTCGCCGAGTCCGTCCGTGGCGAGTTCCCGGACCAGCTGCTGGCCTACAACTGCTCGCCGTCCTTCAACTGGAAGGCGCACCTGGACGACGCGACCATCGCGAAGTTCCAGCGTGAACTCGGCGCGATGGGCTTCAAGTTCCAGTTCATCACCCTCGCCGGCTTCCACTCGCTCAACTACGGCATGTTCGACCTGGCCTACGGCTACGCCCGCGAGGGTATGACCGCCTTCGTCGACCTGCAGGAGCGCGAGTTCAAGGCCGCCGCCGAGCGTGGCTTCACCGCCATCAAGCACCAGCGTGAGGTCGGCGCCGGCTACTTCGACACCATCGCCACCACGGTCGACCCGAACACCTCGACCGCGGCGCTGAAGGGTTCCACCGAAGAGGGCCAGTTCCACTGAGGTTTTGGCGCCGCCTTCGGCGGCGCGGGTTTGCGGCCTCGTGACCCCGCCGTTCGGCACCCGGCGCTCGCGACTTCGTCGCATCGCGCCGGGCGCCGAATGGCGGGGCGGCCGCAAACCATCCCTGTGAGCCGAGGGCGTTGGTCGGGACCCAGTCCGCATCACCTGGGTCCCGATCTTCCTCCCGGGTCGCGAAAGCCCCTCTCGGACAAGCCAATAGCCGCCCTCTCCAGGGCGGACCTCGGCCCTTCCCGCTGAACAGCCCCGGCGGGAAGGGCATCCCTATAACGTTTCCCGTCGTAGGCGCGGGGAACACCCAGCCACCGACAGCCAGACACCAGGAGCGGGACGTGAGCAGCGAAAAGATTCAACGCGTCGGCATCATCGGCGCCGGACAGATGGGCGCCGGAATCGCGGAGGTGTGCGCGCGGGCGCATGTCGACGTGCTCGTGTTCGAACCCACCCGGGAGCTGGCCGCCGCCGGGCGCGCCCGCGTCCTGCGGTCGCTGGATCGTGGCGTCTCCTCCGGCAAGATCACCGAGCGCGAGCGGGAGCAGACGGCCTGGCGGCTGCGCTTCACCTCCGATCTCGGCGACTTCGCCGACCGCCAGCTGGTGGTCGAGGCCGTCGTGGAGAGCGAAGAGGTCAAGACCGCGATCTTCGCCGAGCTCGACAAGGTCGTGACCGATCCCGACGCCGTGCTGGCCTCCAACACCTCCTCGATTCCGATCATGAAGGTCGCGGTCTCCACCACCCAGCCCGAGCGGGTCGTGGGCATGCACTTCTTCAACCCGGTGCCGGTGCTGCCGCTGGTCGAGCTGGTGACCACGCTCAAGACCAGCGAGGCCGTCTCCAAGCGTGCCGAGGCCTTCGCCTCCGATGTGCTGGGCAAGCAGGTTGTGCGCTCGGCCGACCGCTCCGGCTTCGTCGTGAACGCGCTGCTGGTGCCGTACCTGCTGTCGGCCATCCGGATGGTCGAATCCGGTTTCGCCACAAAGGAAGACGTCGACAAGGCCATGGTGCTGGGCTGCGCCCACCCGATGGGCCCGCTGGCGCTGTCCGACCTGGTCGGCCTCGATACCGTCAAGTCCATCGCCGACTCCATGTACTCGGAGTTCAAGGAGCCGCTCTACTCGGCCCCGCCGCTGCTCATGCGCATGGTCGAGGCCGGGCTGCTGGGCAAGAAGACCGGCGCGGGCTTCTACCAGTACAACCGCTGAGGTGAGGTCCCGTACTCGTGGCCAGGGGGCCGCGAGTACCGGAACAAGGAGAACAGCGCGCCGTGAACCATGGCCGCGCTCACAGCACCGGGCATAAGCTGCGGAGAGGGTCGGGCTGATCCCCGCAGCTCGGAAGGAGTGTCCCGCTCATGGTCAACGTCGCTGACGGCTTCGGATCGAGCATCCTCGGATATCCGCGGATCGGACCGCACCGGGAACTCAAGCGCGCACTCGACGCGTACTGGCACGGCGGCATCTCCCGCGAGGAGCTGCTGCGCGTCGGCCGGGAGATCCAGGACGATCAGTTCGCCGAGCTGCATGCCGCGGGCCTGACCCAGGTCCCGGGCAACACCTTCTCCTTCTACGATCACATTCTCGACAACGCGCTGCTGTTCGGCGCGGTCCCCAACCGGTTCGAGCCGTATCGAGAAGGCTTGCACCCCTTGGATTTCTACTTCCTGATGGCGCGTGGTCGCCCGGACCTGCCGCCGCTGGAGCTGGTGCGCCTGTTCGGCACGAACTACCACTACCGCCAGCCGGAGCTGGACGCCGGCACCGAATTCTCCCTGCATCCCGAGGCCCTGCTCGACGAGTTCGACCGGGCCAAGGACAAGGGCATCGAGCTGCGCCCGGTCGTGCTGGGCCCGCTGTCGCTGCTGTTGCTGTCCAAGGCCGGGCAGACCCCGGGCGAGGACGATTTCGACCGACTGTCGTTGCTGGACAAGCTACTTCCGGTGTACGAGCAGCTGTTCGAGATCCTCGCCAAGCGCGGATCGACATGCGTGCAGTTGGACGAGCCCTGCTTCACCAGCGACCGCACCCCCGCCGAGCTGGCCGCGTTCGAGCGTGCCTACCAACGGCTTTCGACCGCGCCGCTGCGCCCGCGCATCCTGGTCACCGGTCAGTACGGCGACTTCGGCGAGGCCGTGCGGATTCTCGCGCAGACCGCCGTGGAGGCGATCGGGCTGGATCTGGCCAGCTACCGGGTGCGCCCGGAGGAGCTGGCCGAGATTCCGGGCATCAAGCGTAAGCGCCTGTACGCGGGCGTGATCGGCGGCACCAACGTGTGGCGCGCCGACCGCTCCGTCACCCTCACCTACCTCGGCGAGCTGGCGAAGGTGTGCCCGGATCTGGTGGTCGCCACCGGCACCACGCTGCTGCACGTGCCCTACGACCTGCTCGTCGAATACGAGATCGAGGGTCCGGTCGCCGATCGCCTCGCCTTCGCGAAACAGAAGGTGCTCGAGGTGGTTTCGCTGGCCAAGGCCCTGACCGAGGGCCTGGGCGGGTCCGGGGGCGTCGAGGCGGCGAAGTGGCGTAAGCGGCCCAGCGAGGTGCACTTCAAGCAGAAACACGCTGTGCGCCAACGGGTCTACGCCGTCACGGCGGATATGCGCGAGCGCGAGCCGTACGAGGTGCGCCGAGAGGCCCAGCGGCAGAAGCTGAATCTGCCCGCCGTGCCCGCGACCACGCTCGGTTCATTCCCGCAGACCGCCTCGATCCGCCAGGCCCGCTACGACCTCGGCGAGGGCAGGCTGTCCTACGAGGAGTACCGCAAGCGCATCGAGGCCGAGATCGAGTCGACGATCCGGCTGCAGGAGGACATCGGCCTGGATGTGCTCGTGCACGGCGAACACGAGCGCAACGATATGGTGCAGTACTTCGCCGAACTGCTCGACGGCTTCGCCACCACGCATTTCGGCTGGGTGCAGGTGTACGGCTCGCGCTGTGTGCGACCGCCGATCCTCTACGGCGATGTGGCTCGGCCGAAGCCGATGTCGGTCGAGTGGACCACTTACGCGCAGTCGCTCACCACCAAACCGGTGAAAGGCATTGTGACCGGCCCGGTCACGATGGTCGCGCGCTCGTTCGTGCGCCAGGATCAGCCGCTGTACGAGACGGCCGATCAAGTGGCGCTGGCGATTCGGGACGAGCTGACCGATCTGGAGAAGGCTGGCGTGGCCATCATCCAGGTCGACGAGCCCGCCGTGCGTGAGCTGCTGCCGCTGCGCCCGAGCGGCCGCCGCGAATACCTGCGCTGGGCGGTCAACGCGTTCCGCCTGGCCACCTCGGGCGTCAAGCCCGAGACCCAAATCCACACGCATATCGCCTATTCCAGCCGCGCGGAGATCGTGCGGGCCATCGAGGAGCTCGACGCCGACGTCACCGCGATTGTCGCCAGCCGCTCCATCGACTGGGTGCTCAACGCGCTGAAGGAGGATGCCGCCGAGGGCCACGGCCTCTCACACGGCGTGGGTCCCGGTATCTACGAAAGCCGTTCGGCCCGCATCCCCGATATCGACGAACTCGACGCGGCCCTCACCGCCGCCGCCGAGGCCGTCACCCCGGACCGCCTGTGGGCCAACCCCGACGGCGGCCTGAAGACCCGCCACTACTGGCAACTGGAACCATCGCTGCGCAATATGGTCGCCGCGGCCCGCCGTGTCCGCCGCCGCGCCGAACAGCCCGAATCCTGAGCCCCGTTGGGCCGAGCCGGTTGCCCGCTCGGCCCAACGGCTACCTGTACGTGTGTTACATGTAGGTACATGTCCAAGAGGCGTACGAACGTCTATGCCGACGCCGCCGATCTCGACCTCATCAAGGAGGCGGCGCGGCGGCGCGGAGTGCCCGAGGCCGAGATCATTCGGGAGGGTATACACCTGGCGGCGTTGGCCAATCGAGTCTGGGATGAACCCCTCGACTGGCCGACCTTCGCTGGAGGCGGGGCGGTCGCAGATTCGCAGACCGTCAGTGATGCCGTATCGGGCGGAGCGTCCGACGAGTGATCGTCGCCGACACCTCCGGGATCATCGCGGCATCCGATCGTGACGCACCCGAATCAGATGCGTATAAGGCCGTACTTCAGGATGCCGGAACGGTGATCGTCTCGCCCTTGGTCCTAGCCGAGGTCGATCATATGGCGAAGGTCCGTTTCGGTCCCGCCGCCCGGAAAACGATCATCGGCTTCATTGTCGCCCAGGCTCAGCGGATGCGGTTCCAGATACCGGAAACCGGTACGGCTCTGCTGAATACCGCGCTGGCCGTCCAGCAGCGGTATGCCGGACTGAATCTCGATTTGGCCGATGCCGTGAACGTCGTGCTGGCCGCCGAGTATCGGACCGATACGATCCTCACCCTGGACCGTCGCGATTTTCGTGCGATCACGCCGTTGACGCACAAGGCATTTCGCCTGCTGCCGGACGACCTCGACGGCTGAGGGCTTCACTCCGCAAGTCAGATTCCTTCGCCCCCTTGAATTTCGATATCGAGCCAGCCTCGTGTGTCGGGGGTGCGGCCCCGCGACAGTGCGGTGAAGCGTTCCTGGATCGCCGAGGTCACCGGGCCGAGTGTGCCGGTGCCGATCTTGTGGCCGTCGATCTCGGGGACGTGGAGTAGTTCGGAGGCTGTGCCGGTGGTGAATACCTCGTCGGCCTCGTAGAGGTCGTCGATCGTGAGGTCGCGCTCGGCTGCCTCGAGGCCCAGGTCGTCGCGGGCGATTGTCAGTACTGTGTCGCGGGTGATGCCCATGAGGATGGGGCGCGCGGGCGGAGGAGTGCAGACGATATCGCCGATGACGGCGAAGACGTTCTCGCCGGTGGACTCGGCGACCAGGCCGTTCTCATCGCAGAAGATCGCTTGGCCGTAGCCGCGGCGGCGGGCGTCACCGTATGCCGCCACCGAGAGGACGTAGTGCCCGCATGCCTTCGCTTTGTAGAACGAGGCCAGGGCCGCGGGCCGCGGGTAGGGCGAGATCGTCGCGGTGGTTCCGGCCGAGCGGTCGCGGTCGGAGTATCCCGTCCATCCGAAGGCGAGCATCGCGACGTGGGTGGTGTTGAGCCAGTGCGCGAAGATGACATTGGGCTCGCCCGAGTAGACGAGTGGGCGCAGGTAGGCGTCGGTGAGTTTGTTGACTCGTACCGCCTCGGCCCCGCCCGCGACCAGCTGTTCGAGGTCGTAGGGAACCTCCAGCCCGAGCGCCGCGCCCGACTCCAGCAGCCGTCGCATATGGTCGCGGCCACGGAACATCCGGACACTGCCGTCGTCGAGCCGATAGCAGCGGATCCCCTCGAAGACGCCGAAGCCGGTGTGCAGGGTGTGGGTCAGCAGATGCGTCCCGGTGGTCGACGGGACCAGCGATCCGTCCAGCCAGAACGACTCCGCGGGCTCGATCATGATCGGTCTCCCGTCCGCATGGTGATCTCGACACCGTCCCCCAGCGGCAGCGTCTGCGACCAGGCGCCGGGGACAGCGCGGACATGATCGACGTACCGCGCCATGACATCCCGGGTGGCCTGGGGCTCGAGGATGTTGTCGGCCACGACCACGCCGCCCTCGGCGACCCGTGTCCAGGCGAGATCGAAGTCGGGGATGTACAGGTCCTTCCAGTGGTCGATGATCACGACGTCGTAGGGCCCCGGCAACCGGGGCAGGGTTTCCGCGGCGGTGCCCTCGATCACCTCGACGTACGCGGCCAGCCCGGCGTCGGCCAGATTGGCTCGTGCCTGGGCGACCTTGCCCGCGTCCGGTTCGATGGAGTAGACCCGGCCGCCGGCGGCGCGGACCGCGTCGGCCAGCCAGATCGTCGAATAGCCCACCGAGCCACCGAGTTCCACGACGGTGGGTTTGGTGCGGGACCGCACCAGCACGGCGAGCAGGCGTCCGACGTCGGGACCGACGTCCAGCATGAGCTGCCCCGCGGCGGCCCTGGTGTGGCTCGGCCCCGCGTCATTGAGCCGATTCAGTTCGGCCCGTTCACTGTTCGATCGGTGTTCCAGGCGGGTGAGTACTCGTGACATCTCAGGTGTCATCAGTCATCCTCGGGTGATGCGAATAGGGGTCATGCACTCACGGCTCGGTGCCGAACTCGTTGCGCGCCTTGGCAATAGGCTGACCGACGCGCAGGTCGAACTGGTCGGGGGAGCGGATCCCCTCGATTACGAGATCCTGGTGGCGAACACGTTGCCGCCCGGCCTGTTCCGCCGGTGCCCGCGCCTGCGCTGGCTGCAGCTGACCAGCGCCGGCGCCGATCAGCTCGCCGTGGCCGGGCCGCCGCCCGAGGATCTGCTGGTGACAACCGCGGGCGACGTCCCGGCGCGGGCGGTCGCCGAATTCGTGCTCATGGGCATGCTGGCCCTTGCCAAGGATGCGCCGGGACTCGTTCGCGGACAACAGGAGCGCAGGTGGCAGCCCAACTACACCGCGCGCCTGCTCGCCGGGGAAACGCTGCTCCTGCTCGGCCTGGGCCGGGTCGGACGAGCGGTCGCCGTCCGGGCGCGCGCCTTCGGGATGCGGGTGGTGGCGGTGACCCGCACCGGCCGCGCCGACGATGCGGCCGATCTGGTGATCACTGCCGAGCATCTGCTCGAGGCCGCTCGGGAGTCGCTGTTCCTGGTGGCCGCCGTGCCGGGCACCGAAGAAACCGCGAACCTGATCTCCCACAAGGTACTTCGCGCACTCCCCGACGGCGCCTTCGTGATCAACGTGGCCCGTCCCGCCGTGCTCGACACCGAGGCCCTCCTCGCGGAGCTCGGTCGATTCGGCGGCGCCCTGCTCGATGTCCACCATGACGAACCCCTCCCTCCTACCAGCGGTCTGTGGGAGACCGACCGGCTCTGGATCACCCCCCACACCGCATTCGGCTATCCCGGCGAGGGGGCCGATCTGGCGGAGTTGATCCGCGACAACTACTCCCGGTTCTGCGCCGGCACTGCCTTGCGTAACCTTGTGCGCGACAACAGCGTTCGCGAGGGGCGCTCCGCCGTGGCCACCACGACACCGACGAGCGTCACGGCCGCACCCAGCAGCTGCCAGACCGACAGCGACTCCCCGAATATCGGTACGGCGAACGCCGCGCCCAACACCGGGACGAGATAGAGATACACATTGGTCCGCGCGACACCGATATGAGTGAAGCAGTAGTACCAGGCAATGATGTTGTAGACGAAGCCGATCAGGCCCCCGTACACCACTCCCAACCAGCTCGCCAAGGGCGCGTTCGCCAGATGCTCCGGATGCGCCAGCAGGCTCGGCGCGGCCAGCAGGACCAGCGGCACCGTTCCGAACAGACAGCCCCACGCCGCCACCGACGTCGGCGGCAGACGACGCATCGCCAGCTTGCTCGTGATGCCGTACACCGCGAAGATCAACACCGCGATCGTCATCAACACCTCGCCGCGCCAGTCCCCGGCGGATTGCGCCGCCGCCGCGTCGGGCGGCAGGATCTGCATCAGCCAGACGATGCCGAACCAGCCGACCGCGATCCCCGCGAACTGGCGCGTGGACACCCGCTCGCGCAGCACCAGCCAGGCGAGTATGAGCGACGCCACCGGAATGATCATCTCGATCAGCCCGGCCTCCGAGGCCGGGATCAGCGTCAACGCCTCGTAGAACAGCACGTTGTAGACGCAGATCCCGAGCACGCCGGTCACCGCCAACCACGGCAGATCACTGCGGACCGGCCGCGGCCAGCGCCCCATGAACGGCACCAGTACTGCCAGTGCCAGCAGGTAGCGCAGGGCGTTGGCCTCGGCCGGAGTGAATCCCTCGAGGGCGAACCGCCCCGCGATGAGATTGCCTGCCGCGGTGAGCGGGACCGACAGAAGCAACAGCTGGAGACGGATGGTCACTGGGTGAGTGTCTCCCAGGCGGGATTGCGCTTGAGGCAGATTTCCCGATACAGACCCCACTGATAGACCTTGCGGGCCTGGATCGATCGCCAGATCGCCAGCCGAATCCGTTGCTGCAGTTCGGCTCCGACCGCGTACTTACGCAGCAGGTTCGACGCCTCCTCCGCATGCTTGTCGTCGCCGCCGTAGTCCAGTTCGAGCCGCTCGTCGCCGGCGTGGATGCGGAAGACCTCGAGCGCCTCGTCATCGAGATCGAACTGCTCCCGCAGTGCCGCGGCGATCCGCCGGAACCGGCCCGGAATGGTCAACTCGATCGCGAAGCTGCCCGCCGCCAACCCCTCGAGCCAGTGGTAGTCACGGACCAGATGCTGGCGATACTCCACATAGAGCAGCGTCTCCGGATACGGCTCCGCGAACTCCAGCTCCTCGTCGGAGACGCCGAGCGCCCGGCCGAGCTGCCGCACGGTGACCGGGTGCTCCCGCGACGGGTTGAACTCACCCAGCTCCTCGGCGAGGTTGGCGCCCATGAATTGACGGGCGTCGTAGAAGTAGTAGGAGTTCGCGGCGATCTGTGCGATCACCGAAGGGAAGATGCGCGCGTCGATGTACCACTGCTTGACCCAGTCGCGCACGCCCTCGATCGGGATCTTCTTGGCGATGAGTTGTTCGTAGAACGGGCCGATATTGGCCGCGGCCGAGTTCATCACCTCGTTGGTGAGCTCCTTGACGAACTCGTCCGGGGGCAGTTCGGGGGGTAGCGGCTCGCTCAACCTGGTCTGCGGCTTACCGATCGGCGCGTGGTCGAGATTGGCATTGAGTTCGGCCTCATGTTCCGTGCGGGTGTCGCGGACGTTCGGCATGACTCGCTCCTAATCGTTCAGTAGGGATGGATGATTCGGTGTGGCGTTCTCCTGGGCCAGCCGTTCGGCGGCCTCGTGCGGAGTGATTCCGGTGGTGGTCCGCTCGGCCACCTCGCGACCGGCCGAGCGGATGCGGCGCGCGACCTCGGCGTGCAGGATCTCGGCGAAAACCTTCGCCGCCCGGGTCCGGTGCTCGGGTCCCGGCTGGGCCTCGGACGAGAGGGCATGCCGCGGAAGCCATTCGGTGAGGACGAGTCCGGTGGCGATGGCGCCCCCGGCATTGGCGACGATTCCGGGGATCACATCGACCTTGCGGGCCGCGAGGGCGGTCAGGGCGGACTCGGTGCAGGGTCCATTGGCCCCCTCGACCACCAGGCCGGCGCGGATGTGGTCGACGTTCGCGTCGGTCACCGCCCCCGCGACGGCCGCGAGCACCAGCACATCGGCCTCGGCGGCGATCACCGCGGCCGGGTCGTCGACGCACCGCACATCGGCGGGCAGCCGCGTCCGGTCCACGACGCCCGTGGCATCGGTGAGGGCGGTGATCTCGGCCAGCGGCAGGCCCTGCGGGCGACTCATCGTGCCGAGTCGGTCGGCGATGGCGACGATGAGATGTCCCCGCTCCGACAGATGTACGGCCGCACCGCGTCCCACGGAGCCGAAGCCGTGGATCGCGATCCTCCGCCGCTCCCCGGGTTCCGAATCCGTCGTTGTCGCAATGGCTTCGGCGACCCCGAACCCGGTGATCAGCGAACACTGATCCCACAGTTCGGCCCAGGAACAGGCCCCGCCGGGCAGTTTCACGTCGTAGTCCGCGGTGGAGAAGATGATGTGCCGGTCCCGATAGTTGATGCCCTGATCGCTGCCGAGGTAGATGCCGCCGTGCAGTAGCGGACGGACCGCCCGGCCGAAGGCCGCCAGCACCTCGTCGCGGCGGCTGCCGCGGGGCAGGCCGCTGACGATGCCGCCCTTCGCCCCGCCGATCGGTAGCCCGTGCAGCGCGAGCTTCAAGGTCATCTGCCGGGACAGCATCGCCAAGATCTGCGGGCTGACGTCGGGGGTCATGCGCAGACCGCCCATCGCTTTCCCGTCGATGAGGGAGTCGGTGACCACATACGCCGTGAGACCGGTCGCGGAGTCGTGGAGGGTGGTTGTCGATAGAGGTGGTGCCATCAGACCCCCTGATTGATACCTGCAATCGGATAGCCGATCGAAAACTGTTGCTCGACAACAAGATCAAGAACGAATCTCTGGTGACAAGATCGAAAGCCGTTGTACCACAACGGAAGAATAGCTACTGATGAAATCACGGTGATCTAATCTGTTGCCTAACAGCACTTTTCCACCGGAACTGGATTTCGTCAAGACTCGAACTATCTCCATTGTTCGCGCTAACGTGGACAGATATGGTGCCCTCCCGCGTCGACTCCCTGATCGCCTCGTTACCCGTGGGCGCGCGCGTCGCGACGGATCCCGACGTCGTGTCCGCCTATGCCGCCGATCGCACCCATGCCCCCGGCGGCAAGGCGATCGCGGTCGTCCACGCGCGCGACATCGCCGACGTGGCGGCGACGCTGACCTGGGCATCCAGGTACCGAGTCCCGGTCGTCCCCCGGGGCGCGGGCACCGGCCTGTCCGGCGGGGCCACCGCACCGGACGGTTCGGTCGTGCTTTCGCTCGCCGCCATGTCGGCGATCGCCGAGATCGATCCGGTCAACATGCTCGCCGTCGTCGAACCCGGAGTCATCAACGGCGACCTGAACCGCGCCGCACGCGCGCACGGGCTGATGTTCGCCCCCGACCCCGCGAGTTTCGAGATCTCCACGGTCGGCGGCAATATCGCGACCAATGCGGGCGGGCTGCGCTGTGTGAAGTACGGGGTGACCCGGGACGCGGTGCTCGGCCTGGAAGTGGTGCTCGCCGACGGCCGGACCATCCGGACCGGACGGCGCACCGTGAAAGGTGTCACCGGTTACGACCTCACCAGCCTGTTCACCGGATCCGAGGGCACCCTCGGCGTGATCACCTCGGCGACGGTACGACTGCGTCCGCTCCCGGCCGAGCCCCCGGCCACGGTGCTCGCCGTATTCCCGGATCAGCGCCAGGCCGCCGGCGCCGCCGCGTCGATCGTGTCGAATCGGCTCCGCCCCAGCCTGCTCGAGCTCATCGACCGAGCGACGTTGCGCGCCATCGACGATTGGAAGCGGACCGGATTCGGACTCGATGCGGGAGCCGTGCTCATCGCCCAGACCGACGACCCGCCGGACCGCGGCCAGCGGATCTCCGAACTCTGCCGTGCCGCGGGCGCCACCGAGACGGCGGTCTCCTCCGACGAGACCGAAGCCGATGCGCTGCTGGAGATCCGGCGGCTCGCCTATCCGGCCACGGAACGGCTCGGAGCGTGCCTGCCCGAGGACGTCTGCGTGCCCGTCTCCCGGTTGGGCGACATGATCGGCGCGGTCGAGGAGGCGGGTGCGCGGCACGGCGTATCGATCCTCACGGTGGCGCATGCCGGCGACGGCAATCTGCACCCGGTCTTCGTCTACGACCGCGGTCTGCCCGCACCTCCGCAGGCGGTGTGGGACGCGGCGGACGAGATATTCACGCGGGCACTCGCGATGGGCGGCACACTCACCGGCGAGCACGGGGTCGGGCTGATCAAGCGCCGCTGGCTCGGTCAGGAACTCGATCCGGAATCCCTCGCCGTGCAGCATGCCATCAAACGGGCCCTCGATCCGAGCGGAATTCTCAATCCCGGCAAGGCCATTTGAGAGCGAGTCGTCCCGGCCGGACAACCTGACGCACTACTCTGCCATCCGGTATCACCGCGGTGACGAATCTTGGATGGCGATTGTCCACAGGAGGTTTGGTCGTGCTCGATGGTCGGGGTAGATCGCTCGTACGCGCGGTGGTGTGGATGCTGGTGGGCGGGTTGGGGATTTCGGGGGCGGTGCTCGTTCGGCCCGCCGAGGGGCATGCGACGGAACCGCTTCCGGGGGTGATGGCCGGATGGGATACGTATCGGCAGCTGGATCGGCTGCCGTATCTGGGCATCGGCGCGCAGACGCTGCAGAGTTCCAGCTACGACCGCAGCGGCAATAACGACGACGGTGCGGGCGGATGCGTCGGCACCGGCGGCGCGGGATGTGTGGTCGCCGCGGATCAGGGCGCGGGCGAGATCGATTCGATCTGGTTCACCATCAACGAGGGCGATGTGTCCGTCCTGGGTGATCTTCGTATCGAGGTGGATGGGCGAACCGTGGTGAACGCGCCGCTGCAGTCGGTGGTCGACGGCAAGCTGGGCGCGCCGTTCGCGTTTCCCTTGGTGGCCAACGCGGATCAGTCGCCGGGCGGGGTCTACATCAAGGTGCCGATGCCCTATCGCGAGTCGATGCGGGTCAGCGTGCAGAACCAGGTGCAGTACTACCACGTCACCTATCGCCATTTCGTGACCGGGATCGGCCTGGCGACCTTCGATCCGGCCGATCCGGCCACCGATGTGCTGGCCATGCTGCGGTCGGCGGGCAGCCATGATCCGAAACCGCCCGCGCCGAATGCCCGGCGGGATCGCCGCACCGTCGCCGTGCCCGCGGGTTCGCGCACGACCATCGCCCAATCGTTCGGATCCGGCATGGTGTCGGCGCTGCGACTGCGCCTGCCGACCCGGGACGCGTTCACCGCGCTGCGGCTTCGAATCGCCTTCGACGGAAGGGAATCGGTCGATTCGCCGGTGGGCGAGTTCTTCGGGCTGGGCCGAGGCCCGGACGACGTCGCCCCGGTGCGTTCGCTGCTGTTCGCGGCGGATCCGCAACCGGGCGGCTGGGTGTCGGCCTGGTGGCCGATGCCGTTCGCGGGCAGCGTGTCGGTGAGTCTGGAGAATACCGGCGGCGACCCGATCGATGGCCTCGAGACCGAGGTGGTCACCGATTCGGATCCGCAGTGGGCCTCGGCCCTGGCCTTCGGTGCCGCGGGTCATTTCACCACTCGATCGAATGCGGGACCGACTGTGCCCGGCCGGGATTGGCTGTTCGCCGACGAGGTCGGGCACGGCAAGTTCGTGGGGGTCAGCCACACGATGAACGGCCACCGGCCGGATTACCTCGAGGGGAACGAGAGGGTCTATGTCGACGGGTCGCCGTCCCCGCAGATACCCGGCACCGGCACCGAGGATTTCTACGAGGGCGGTTGGTATTTCGGCGGATCCTTCGGTGCCGCGCGCAACTTCAGCCTGCCGCTCACCGGGGCGTCCACCGAGCGCACGACGGCGTCGGGCTGCGAGGGCTATTGCGTGACCGCCTACCGATTGATGCTCGCCGAATCCGTCGACTACCTGACCCGGCTGCGTTTCGGCATCGAACACGGGCCCGTGCACGACAACGAACAGGCCGATTACAGCTCCACCGCCTTTCTCTACAACTAGCGGAAAGAGGTTCGAGTGCGGGTTCTCCTGGCGGCCTTGCTGATAACCGTCGGCATATCCACGAGCAATACTCCCGCCATCGCGGATACCGCGCCCCGGCCGGAACGAGTATCGGCGGGGACCTTCACCGAGGTGTACGACCCGAGCGAGGGTGAGGCCAAGCAGTGGTACATCAACGATCACACCTTCGTCTTCGACAAGTCCGAGGGTCTCTGGCACATGTTCGGGAGCACTCATACCGAACCCGCCGCGCCCTACGGTGAAACGACGCTCGCGCACGCGACCGCGAAGCAGCTGAGCGGACCGTGGACCAGACGGCCCGCGGCATTGACGGTCGATCGCCGATACGACCGCGTCTACGGTGAAACCCATTTGTGGGCACCACATGTCATATTCAATGACGGCACGTATTACATGTTCTACTCGGGCGGCGGGCCGGTCGGCAGCATGTCGGCGATCAGCCTCGCGACCTCGACCGATCTCGAGAATTGGACCCGCGACCCGGCCGGTCCGCTCTTCCGGGATGGTTATGACGCCCGCGATCCCATGGTCGCCCGCGTCGACGGCGGCTGGGTGATGTACTACACCGCGACCTCGCTGCCGATCGGCGGCAACCATATCGTCGCCTATCGGACCAGCGACGACCTGCGGCATTGGAGTGAGCGCAGTATCGCGTTCACCGATCCGTCGGTGGGCAATGCGGGCGGCCCCACGGAATCGCCGTTCGTCATCCAGCATGACGGCCTGTGGTATCTGTTCATCGGCCCGCGCGAGGATTATGTGGGCACCGATGTCTTCTCCAGCGATAGCCCATGGCATTTCGATACCGGAGCGCGGGCCGGTCATATCGATGCCCATGCGGCCGAGGTCATCGAGGACAACGGCCGATACTGGGTCAGTTCCGCGGGCTGGGGACAGGGCGGGGTCTCCATCGCGCCGCTGAGGTGGCATGCGGACTGACTTCTGAATCGGCCCAGGCGTTTCGAGCGCCGCCTGCGCGAGTTTTCACCGGTTTACGCCTAGCATCGGCTAACGAATCGTTACTTCTCTTCGGCATGGAAGGGATGGTCGATGCGGTCGCTGGTGGTATTCGTTGTCGCACTATGTTGTTGCACGGTGGTCACGGTCGGCGAGGCATCGGCGGATCCGGTCGAGTCGATGGAACACCCTGCGGATGGAAGCTCTTCCCCACCTGGGGCTAATGACTGGCAATGCGCACCTCGGGCACTGCATCCGGAACCGGTCGTGCTCGTGCACGGCACCTGGGGTAATCAGAACTCCTGGGATGTGCTCGCGCCCGAACTGCGCTCGTCGGGATATTGCGTCTATTCGCTCAACTACGGTCGCGACACCTCCAGCATCTGGGGCGACCGCCCGGGCGTCTACGGCACCGGCGATATTCGCGCCTCCGCGAAGGAACTCGCCGTATTCGTGGAAAAGGTTCGCGCCGCGACGAATTCGGCCCGGGTCGATATCGTGGCGCATTCGCAGGGCGGCGTCGTCGCCCGGCAGTATCTGCGCTTCGAGGGCGGGGCGAATCCGGCCGTACCCGAGGAGAACAAGGTGCGCAACGCGGTGCTGATCGCGGCGACCAATCACGGCACCACCGCTCTGGATATGGGCCGCGTCGTCCATCTGGGCAGTTCCGACGGGCCGATCGATCGAATGGTCGGCGCGGTCCTCGGCACCGCCGCCGCCCAGCAGGTCATCGGCAGCGAATTCCTGCATCGTCTCAATGCCGGTGGTGATACCGAACCGGGTGTGCACTATACGGTGATCGCCACCCGGGTCGACGAGGTCTCCACGCCACCGGAATCCGCATTCATGCGTCCCGGCCCGGGTGCGGTCGTGGAAAACCTGTGGGTGCAATCGTTCTGCTCGACCGATAACACCGATCACGGCCGACTACCGCAGTCGCCCACCGTCATTCGCCTGGTCAAACACGCCCTCGATCCCTCCTATCAGGAGCTGTCTTGCGCCGCATGAGTTCGAATTCGTTCGACCCTCGCGCCACCACACCGTTGCCGCGGCCGTGCCTGTTCCCGCTCGTGCCACTGCTGTGCCTGATCCCGGTGGCCTGGCTGAGTGCGGGTTGGTCCTTCGGCCGCATCTCTCGCTGGTTCCGCCGCCGGTCGGCGCCGCGACCGGTGCGGACCGGTTTCGAGCGGATCTCGCGTCGTCTCGACGCCCCGGTCCTCCGTGGCGCGGAACTGTACGAACGTCCTCGGCCGCGCACGCCCGTCCATTCGACGTAAACAGGAGTGCGACATGGGTATACGCAGTCGGTGCCGCCCGATGCTGCCCGGTGTTCTGACGGCGGTGGTCGTGACGATCGGCGCGATACAGCCCGCCGCCGCCGCGCCCGCCGATGATGCCGAGGCGAGCGATGCCCAGATCCTGGACACCATCCGCGATACCGCCGCGCAGCTGACGCCGCTGCGGGGACCAGCACGGGACAAGCTGGTCGCGTCGGCCCGCGGCATACCGATTTCCATTGTGCGAGCGGCGGATTGGGACGGCACCTCGGCGTACCGGCTATCGGCCGGGCGAGCGGCGACGATCACCCCCCTCGGCGATACGCGCGGCGCTGTCGCGGTGCTGTTCGATGCCGACGGGACGGTCGCCCATCACATCGAGACGAGCCTTGCCCCGGGCTCGGACGGGTCGGCGGCGGTGACGACTCGGATCGACGCACGCCCCCCGATGACGCGCGCCCTGTCCGCCGACCGGTTGCGCGCCGCCGCCCGCGATATCGCGGCGAAGGAGATCCTGCTGGGCCCGGGCTGCTGGGCCGTGGCCGCGACCGCGATCCTCGCGACACTGCTCGTCGTGATCCTGATCCCGCTCAACATGATTCCCTTCTTCGGGGGCATCCTGTTCGGGATCCTGGCGGCGGCGCTGCTGATGAGCTGGATACCCGTGATCCCCGCCTGTCTGGGCCTGTAGCCCCGCGTCGTCGAGCGACCAGCGCCGGATCAGGGCAGCCGATCGTTCGACCGACGTAGCGCGGCGAGCGCGCCGACCAGGAGGATGAGACCGCCCTCGATGGTGTGCACGATATTGCCGAAGGTGTCGACCGCCATCAGATGTAGGACATTGTGGCCGCCGAGGAATCCGAGTGCGGCGACGAGTAGATAGAACGGGCCGCAGGTCCAGGTGTAGGCGAAGGCCCGATTGCGTTGTGGCGCAAGGACGAGACCGGCCAGGCCGGTGAGTAGATGGAACAGGGCGTGCCAGCCGTTGACGGTGACGGGGATGAAACCGAGGAACTGGATGGTGCAGGAGTTCATCTGCCCGCCGAAGGCCATATCGGGATAGATGCCGAAGGCGATGACGCCGTTGGCGGTGAACCAGGCCCCGATGACGAAGACGAACAACTGCAGCGGCGAACCCAGGACCGCGGTGACATAGCGCAGGATCGCGGCGCGGAGGGTGTCATAGGTCGGCATGGCATTCCTGAGCATCGGATTCTGCTAAGTCGGTCGACTTAGAACTGGACGGAAGTATCGTCTGAGTCGATCGGCTTAGTCAAGGGATGATCTTCCGCCCGGATGATTCGACACCCCCGCGGTGGTCGGTGTGGTTGCGCTGGATCTTGCACCGCGGGGATGCCATTGCGGAGTTGCGTTCTATGCACCACCTCCTTTGAATGCGGTCCAGAACTGGTGGCGTACGGCGTCCCAGAGTGGGGTGAACTCCGGGAGGAATTCGCGGGCCGACGCGAGGTCGGGATGTCGGCCGGTCTCGAAGGTCGCGACCGCCGTGCCGTCGGCGGCATTGCGTACCGACAGGATTTCGAGTCGGTGCAGGGCCCATCGCCAGACTGCCTCCACGCCGTCGACTTCCGTTCGGTGGATTCCGTTCACGCCGTCCCCCTTTCGTTCGCTGACGGGATCAGGGGATCACGGGGTGCCGGGTGGAATCGGGAAGATCGGTCTGTCCGAAGAGGTTTCGGGTGAAACCGCAGGAAGCGGTCCGTATCAGGAGTAGAGTGCGTACCGCGCTGGATACGTGAACGGTCCACTTCCGTAGGGGGTAGTAGATACATGTCCAACGCCGATGACGATCAACCATCAACCCTTGCCCAGCGGGAGCTGGGGCGCTTCCTCCGCGACAAGCGAGAGGGTATCGGGTTGACTCTTCAGCGGGCCGCGCGATTGGCGGAGCTGAGCAAGACCGCCCTCCAGCGCTTGGAAACGGCGAGTTTGAAGAAGAAGTACCGGACGAACGATGTCCGGGCGCTGTGTGAGATCTATGAGGTAGACCCCGAGGAGACTGCTCGCGCAATCGAATTAGCCGAGCAAGCCAAGGATGATGCCTGGTGTACCGGATTCAGCGGGGTGCAGAGACATAAGTTCACCATCGGCTTGTGCATAGATCTGGAACGGATCGCGAGTCGGATCACCGACTGTAACGAGATCGTGCCGGGACTGCTGCAGACTGCAGACTATGCGCGGGTATTGATCGGCTCCTACTACTATGAGGAGACTCTCGAGGAGATAGAGCAACGAGTCAATGTTCGAATGAAAAGGCAGGCGATCGTGACTCGCAGGGCTCAACCAGTGGAATTGGATGTCCTGCTTCATGAATCGGCTCTGCATCGTATCATCGGCAATCGACACATCATGCGCGCGCAGTTGCATCATCTGG
The DNA here is from genome assembly GCF_044454005.1 of Nocardia sp. NPDC051570. Taxonomy (NCBI): domain Bacteria; kingdom Bacillati; phylum Actinomycetota; class Actinomycetes; order Mycobacteriales; family Nocardiaceae; genus Nocardia; species Nocardia sp. NPDC051570. The sequence goes on from NZ_JBITDI010000015.1 coordinate 58,854, forward strand.
CAGAGATGGGTAAGCGGTCGAACGTTACTATTCGCATAGTTCCGTTCTCTGCCGGGTGCCCGCGAGGGCTATTGATCGGACCATTCGTAATCTTCGACTTCGAGGCGAACTCCAGGGGCCGGAGTGTTGCACCGTCAGTCGCATATCTAGAAAAGGGCGATGCGCGTGATCTGTTCCTCCATCGGAAAGGCGATATCGATCGCTATCGCGAGCTGGTATCCGTCGCCAGAGCAGTTGCCCTTAACGAACAGCAATCGCGAGACCTGCTGAGGCGGGCGGCAAGGAGCTATGAACGATGAGTGATCAGGCCGGGATCGGTTGGTTCAAGAGCAGCCACAGCGGTGGTGAGAGCGAGTGCGTCGAGGTCGCCTGGCTCCCCAACGGCGAGACAGCCATCCGCGATTCCAAGAACCCCACCGGCCGGCCTTGATCTTCACCTCAACCGAATGGGACGCCTTCACCACAGCGCCGCGTAGTTCCACAGCGCATCGATAACCAGCACAAACCCGAAGACCAGCAACAGGATTCGGATCGACGGCGGCCCGAAGCGCGTGAGCGCTCGCATGAGCGCGCGGTAGACGCGACGCGCTCGGGCCGACCGTAGGGTGGCGGCGATGAGCACGAGTACCGGTGGGATCAAAGCGATTATGCAGTAGGCGACGATGATCAACGGCCACAGCGCCGGTCGTGGGTCGCGCGTGGAGAGCATGGCCAAAGCGGCCAGGTAGGGGACGGCCGTGGGGGCCTGGCCCAGACCGATGGCCGCGCCGAGCAAGGCCAGGAGCCCCGGGCGTCGGCGGGCCTCGAGAATTCGGTCCGGTACCGCGGCCGGTCCGCCGGATAGGCGGACCGTGCCGAGGATCAGCAGGACGATTCCGGCGACGAGTTCGCCCCAATAGCGGATCGTGGGGGTTATCTCGATATCGATCAGGTCCGTGAGGAAGCCCAGGCCCAGGACCGTGCAGATGCCGAAAGTGGTTGTGACCGCGAAGACTCCGGCGAGGAAGCTCAGCGCGCCGGGAATCGGGGAGCGGCGGGCCAGCCTGCTGTCGACGATCACCGCGGAGGTGACGCCGACGAGCAGGAGGTCCAGTGAATCGAGGAACGCGAATCCGGCCAGCGCCACGAGGAAGATCAGCATCGTTCCATCGAATGTACCGGCCAGGCGGTTCTAGAAGCCCAGTCGCTCGCCGATCTTCGAAACCGTCTCGCTCACTTCATGTCCCACGGTGCTCACTACGCTCGCGACATCGTTGCCGAGGTTGCGTACCGTGCGGATGAGCGGATCCTCCGATTGGTCGAAGTCCTGGCGGTAGGTGCGGGCCGCCTCGCGGATCTCGTCGCCGAGGCGGGTTTCCTTGTCGTTCTCGCGCAGCGGGTAGGTGCCGCCGAGGATCCGGTCGTAGTCGCCGCCGGTGATCCAGCGGCGCAGTTCGGCGGCGCGCAGTACCGAGAACGGATGCGACTGCAGCTCGAGATTCAGCAGTTTCAGCACGCCGTCGCGCAGATCACCGGTGCGGTCGTAGTCGTCGGCCTGTTCGAGGAAGGCGGCGTGATTCATCTCGTGGACCATCGCACCGCCCGCCAGCTTCATATGCACCCGTACCGACGCCTCGACATCCTGTCCGCACAGCAGTCCGGCCCGGTCGCCGGACAGTTCGGATTTGCGGCTCCACTCCATCAGCGCGGCCACGATCGCCCGTAATGCCCAGCCGCCCACCGGCATCCAGCCGATCGAACTCGCCAGCCGCAGCAGATGCATGAGCATCGTCCGATACACCGCATGTCCGGACATCGCATGCCCCAGCTCATGGCCGACGATGAATCGCAGCTCCTCGGGATCGAGCAGATCGACCAGTCCGGTGGTGAGCACGATGAACGGCGCGTCCATACCGACGGTGAAGGCATTGACCTGCGGATCCTGCACGACGAACATCTCCGGCGTGACCGGCGCGTCCAGCACGCGCACACAGTCCGCCCGCAACTCGTGCAACGTCGCGAACTGCCGCTCGTCGACCCGAACCGCGGTCGCCAGATACATCAGCCGATGCTGACGTTCCCTGAGTAGCCCCGACAGAATGCGCAACACGGTGTCGAATCCGCTCAACGACCGCAACATCACCAGGGCGGTGCGGTCGGCGGGGTGTTCCCAAGCGCGCGTACTGATCCCCGGAAACGTGCGCCGGATCCGGTCTGGACTGCTGTTCATCTGCTGCTCCCCGTTTCATCGCCGATCGTCCACCCGCCCCGATGGCGGAATGCGATCCCCTCATCTCATCGGCAACGACAGGGTAAGGAGTTACTCCCGGTCTGTCACCCCCTGCGCGCGGGGCGCACGATGATCTCGTTCACGTCGACATCGGACGGTTGGGCGAGGGCGTAGGAGACGGCCGCGGCGATGGCGGTCGGGGGGATCGCGTGGGCGCGGTAGGTGCGCATCGCCTCGGCCGCGCCGGATTCGGTGATCGAGTCCGCGAGTTCGGAGGTGACCACGCCGGGGGAGATGGTGGTGACGCGGATGGTGGGGTCGCATTCCTGGCGCAGGCCCTCGGTGATCGCCCAGGCGGCGTACTTGGTACCCGAATACACCGCGCTGGTCGGGACGACCTGATGGGCGCCGATGCTGGCGATCGTGACGAAGTGGCCCGCGCCCTGGGCGGTGAAATGCGGTAGGGCCGCGGCGATTCCATGAAGCAGGCCGCGGATGTTCACATCGATCATCCGGTCCCATTCGTCGACCAGCAGCGAGTCCAGCCGCGACAGCGGCATGACCCCGGCGTTGCCGACGAGGACGTCGATGCGGCCGGTTCGCTCCCGCGCCAGCGCGACGAACTCCTCGACCTGCGCGCGATCGGTCACGTCGAGCCGGACCGGATGCAGGCTGCCGCCGGATTCGGCCGCGGCCGCCGCGGTGTGCTCGGCGAGGGCGTGCAGGCGGTCGAGGCGGCGGGCGCCCGCGATCACATGATGTCCCTCGCCGATCAGCCGGGCGGCGACGGCCGCGCCGATTCCGCTGCTGGCTCCCGTGACGAGCACGGTCTTAGGGGTAGTGGTCGTGTCTTCGATCTGCATGTCGACCACTCTTCGCCCGCCGACCGTGCCGCGGGAGGCCGCCGTTCTCCTGGGAGCCGCGCACACAGGTCGCGGTGTGCGCGGCCGTTTTTCACATGGTCGCGGTATCGATGACGAAGCGGTAGCGGACGTCGCTGGCGACGGCGCGGTCGTAGGCCTCATCGATCCGATCGGCGGCGATGATCTCGATCTCGGCGCCGATGTTGTGCTCGGCGCAGAAGTCGAGCATCTCCTGGGTCTCCGGAATGCCGCCGATCATCGAACCCGCCAGGGCGCGACGGTAACCCGCGAGGGTGAACGGGCCGACCGAGAGGTCGTTATCGGGCAGGCCCAGGATGACCAGGGTGCCGTCGAGGTCGAGCAGCTTCATGTATTCGTCGATGGGCAGTTCCGCCGAGACCGTGTTCAGGATCAGGTCGAAGCGGCCGCGCAGATCGCGGAAGGTCTGCCGATCCTTGGTCGCGTAGTAGTCCTTCGCGCCGAAGCGCAGGCCGTCCTCCTGCTTGCTCAGCGAAGTGCTCAGGACGGTCACCTCCGCGCCCATCGCGGCGGCGATCTTGACGCCGACGTGGCCCAGGCCGCCCATGCCGATGATCGCGACCTTCTTGCCGGGGCCCGCATTCCAGCGGCGCAGCGGCGAATACAGCGTGATGCCCGCGCACAACAGCGGCGCGGCCTGTTCGAGGGAGATGCCGTCGGGGATGGACAGGACGAAGGTCTCGGTCACCACGACCTGGGTGGAGTAGCCGCCGAAGGTGACCCCGCCGGGCTGGTACTCCTCGGACACCTTGGTGTTGTAGGTCATCGTGGTGCCGCGCTCGCAGACCTGCTCCTCGCCCGCGAGGCAGAACCGGCACTCGCCACAGGAATCCACCATGCAGCCGACGCCGACCCGGTCGCCGACCTTGTGCTTGGTCACCGCGGAACCGACGGCGGCGACGAGTCCGGCGATCTCGTGGCCGGGCACGCACGGATAGGTGGTGCCGTGCCATTCGTTGCGGGCGGTGTGGATATCGGAGTGGCAGATGCCGGCGTACTTGATGTCGATCAGTACGTCGTGGGGGCCGAGTTCACGGCGCTCGATGGAGGTCTTGGCGAATCGACCTTCGGGCGTAGAAATGGCATACGCGGCAGCTGTGGTCATGCGTTCATGCCTACTCTCGCATAGTTGAGTTTGCAAACTATCGAGAGATAGACGACTGGCCGGTCGGATATGCCCGCCGAGGCTGTGACCGTGTCCGATGCTGATCGGATGGCGATTCTGCTGGCCCTGGTCTCGATGTGTTCGACCCTGGTGGGCGGTTTCGTGGCGGCCCGGATCGGGGAGCGTAAGCGTTTGGTGCTCGGCCTGGCCGCGGGCGTCATGCTCGGCGTGGTCGCCTTCGATCTGCTGCCGGATGCGTTGGCCGAATCACACGACGAGGTGGCCGGGGTGCCCGGCGCCCTGATCGCGAGCGTGGTCGGCTTCTTCACCGTGCACATCATCGAGCAGGAGATGGCCGTGCATGTCGGCCACGAACACCAATTCGGTGCGCACACCCATGGTTTCCAGTCGGTGGGCCTGTTCGCCGCGGGCGGCCTGATCTTCCACAGCATGCTCGACGGATTGAGCATCGGCGTCGGCTTCCAGGCCGGGACCGCGCTGGGCGCCTCGCTGGCGATCGCGGTGATCTGTCACGACTTCGCCGACGGATTCAACGCCTTCACGATTCCGACGTTGTACGGCTACGCGCGTCGGCGGGCGGTCGCGCTGCTGTGGCTGGACGCGCTCGCGCCGGTGGTCGGCGCGCTGATCGGGACGCTGATTCATGTGCCCGCGACACTGGCCGGGCTGTATCTGGGCTACTTCGCGGGGTTTCTGCTCTATCTCGCGACCAGTGACATCCTGCCCGAGGCTCATGCGGGCACACCGTCGCGCTGGGTGCTGCTGTGCACGATCGCGGGTGCGGCGCTCATGTTCGCCGTATCCGTACTGAGTCATTGATTCCGCGACACGGACCACTTGTTTTGGTACACATAGAAGCACAATCGCCGATAGGCCTGCGGCTACGCACGAGGCGGAGGTGGTGTCGATGTACGACGGCACGGATACTGCCGATGCGAACAGTGCGGAGTCGACTCGTACCGGTCGGCCGGGCCGGGTGGCCGCACTCGTGCTGGCCGCGCTGCTCACGGCTGCGGTGCTCTTCGGATATCGAGATCAGTTGCCGCGCTGGGCCTTCGGGGTCGGCGACTCCTCGGCCACACTGCTCGGGCCGCCGCTGCCGCCGATGGATTCGGCCGTGGTCGCCGCCGATGTCGAGCCGCAGCTGGTGAACATCAACGTCTCGATCCGGCCCAGCGGGATCAGCGCCGCCGGGACCGGGATCGTGCTCACCGCCGACGGGCAGGTGCTGACCAGTCATCACGTGGTCAAGGGCGCGGATGTCATTACCGTCGGGGATCTGGGCAATGGCCACGACTATCCCGCGACCGTCCTGGGTTACGACGCGACCGCCGATATCGCGCTGCTGTCGCTGCCCGGGGCGATCGGATTGCCGGTGGCACGGGTCGGCAGTTCGGCGGGACTGCGCCTCGGCGATGAGATCCTCGCGATCGGCAATGCGGGCGGCACCGGATCGCCGACGGTCACGCCGGGAAGTGTGACGTCACTGAGCAGTTCGATCGTCGCGCGCGATGCGGCCGATCTGTCGCGCAAACAGCTCACCGGCATGATCGAGGTGGCCGCGCCGGTGGCCTCCGGACAATCCGGTGGGGCGCTGGTGGATCGATACGGCGCGGTGGTGGGTGTGATCACGGCGTCGTCGGGGGAGGTGGCCCGGGCGGCCGGGCGGGCCAGCGGTTATGCGGTGCCGATCGATACGGCCATGTCGGTGATTCGCCAAATCCGTTCGGGCACACCGACGGATACGGTGCACGTCGGTCCGACCGCGACGCTCGGGGTGCTCACCTCCGATGCCGGACAGCTCGCCGGGGCGCGCATCGATGTCGCCCTGTACGGGCAGCCCGCATATCTGGCCGGATTGACCGCGGGCGAGGTGATCACGGCCGTCGACGGCCGCGTGATCACCTCGGTGCAGGCGCTGAAGGCGGCGCTGAACGTGCGCAAACCCGCCGACACCGTACGCCTGGATCTGGCCGAACCCGACGGCTCACACCGCGCGCTCGCGGTGGCGCTTGCCGTCGGGCCGCCCAATTAGAACAGCGACAGCCAGTAGTTCTGGAAGCGCAGGAATACCAGCAGCACCACGACCGCGTAGAACACGGCCACGAAGGTCCAGCGCCACTCCGCGAGGATCCGCAGCGGCCCGCGCGAGGCGCCCCACAGCTGATCGGTGGTCACGGCGAACAGGATCGGCGTGGCCACCCACACCACCATGCAGTACGGGCACAGCGCGTTGATGCGGTAGAGGCTCTGGAAGATCAGCCAGAAGATGAATCCCATGCCGACCAGCAGACCCAGCCACAGTCCGCCCCAGAACCATTGGGGCAGGCCGACTCCCGCGATGGCGAGCACCGCAATGGTGACCACGACCGAGAATCCGACGATGCCGATCATCGGATTCGGGAATCCGAAGACCTGCGCCTGATGCGTGGCCATCACCGAACCGCAGGACAGGATCGGATTGATACTGCAGGACGGGTGGTAGTCGGGATTCTCGAACAGTTTGAACCGCTCGACGGTCAGCGTGACCGCGGCTATCCAGCCCGCGAGGCCGCCGATCAGCAGCAGCCAGGCGGAGCGAGCAGGTGTGCCGATCACTTCGCCACGGCCTCGATCTTCTGCTTGAAGGTGTCGGGCATGAGGTCCTGACCCTGCAGCTGCTGGCCGTTGACGAAGATGGTGGGCGTCTGATGGATGCCGCTGTTCAGTGCGTCCTTGGTGACCTTCTGGACGTACTTGTCGTACTTGTCGTCGGTGATGCACTGTGCGACAGCGGGATCGGTGTACCCGTTGTCCTTGGCGATCTGGACCAGCTTGTCGTTGGGCAGGCCGCCGGCGCCCTCAGGGGGCTGCTGCTTGTACATGTTCGCCAGCCAGGGCTGGAACTTGGTCGGATCGCTACCCGCGACGCAGTACGCCGCATTGGCCGCGCGCGAGGAGTAGCGGGTGTTGCCGCCGGAGTTCGGATCCAGGAACGCGATGATGTTGTATTCGACCGCCGCGTTACCGGAGGCGACCGCATCCTCGAGCGCCTGGCTGTTGGCGGCCTCGAACGCCTGGCAGGCCGGGCACTGCAGGTCGGCGACCACGCGGACGACCGTCTTGGCGCCGGGCTTGCTGATCCGGATCGAACCGTTGTCGGTGATGGAACCGGTGACGCCGTCGGGGGTCGCGGGCTGCGCGGCGATGGCCGGCGTGGGTCCGGGATCGTTCTTCTCGGCGCTACGGACCGCGATACTGATCCCGATGGCGGCGATGAGGCCGATCAGCACGACCGCCACACCCACTTGGATGAGGATGGTGCGCTTGCGGTCGGTGCCTTTCACCGATGCCAACGCGTTCTTACCTCGCGGATTCCTGCTCACCTTCGAGTTCACCACGCCTTCCTGTTTCGTGAGGACCCTCGTACCGTGCCGCCCCGATCGTACGGGCGCAACGGAACGGACGTCGCGCCCGCACAATGATTACCGGCGAACCTGAGATTCCAATCAGAACTTCATGCAATCAGAACTTCATGTTCGACGGATGTATCGACCCCTATCCGTCGGCGAGGCGGCGCTTCTGTTCCTCGACATCGAATTGGGCCTTCGGCCAGGTCAATTCGAGGCCCTGCAGGGCATCTATGAGCAGTTCGGTGACGGCCAGGCGGGAGTACCACTTCCGGTCGGCGGGTATGACATGCCAGGGCGCGTACTCGGTGGAGGTGCGGTCGAGCACGGCTTGGTAGGCGTCCTGATAGGCGGGCCAGTAGGCGCGCTCGTCGATATCGCCGGGGTTGAACTTCCAATACTTGTCGGGTCGTTCCAGGCGCTGCGCCAGGCGTTTGCGCTGTTCGTCCAGGGAGACGAACATGGCCACCTTCACGATCGTGGTACCTGCCTCGACGAGTTTGGCCTCGAACTTGTTGATCTCGTCGTAGCGCTTGTCCCACACTTCCGGCGGGACCAGCTCATGGACACGCACCACCAGCACGTCCTCGTAGTGGGAGCGATCGAAGACGCCGATCTGGCCGCCGCGCGGCAGCTTTCGCCGAATACGCCACAGGTAGTGGTGCCGCTTCTCCTCCGCGGTCGGCACGCCGAAGGCCGCGTGATCGACGCCCTGCGGATCCACCGAGCCGATGACATGCCGCACGATGCCGCCCTTGCCCGCGGTGTCCATGCCCTGCAGCACCAGCAGCACGCTGCGGGGATCGCCGGAACGGCCGTTGGCATAGAGCATTTCCTGCAGATCCGACAGCACCTGGGTGCGCTCGTCGAGCAACTTCTCACCGTCGGCCTTGGCGCCCTTGTATCCGGGGGTGGCCGAGGTGTCGAGATCGCCGACCTTCACACCGTCGGCGCGCAGCGCCTTGATGATCGAACCGGGTCGAGGAGATTTGGGCATGCAAGCGAGTATGGCCTGTGTCGGGCCGGAATCACTGGATGCAGGCCAGGCGGGTCAATTGGGAGGCGAGGTCGCTGTCGGCGACGGGAGTGAGGGTGAGATCGGCGGCGGTGGTGAGCAGATAGCGGCCGTCGCCGGTGAAGTCGAGCCAGGTGCGGTGGCGGGTCGGGGGCGACATCGGGTTATCCGGTGCGGCGGTGACGGTGATGAAGCCGCGCGAATCGACCGGATCGCGGAGTTTTCGCCGGAAGCGGGCCGCATTGCGATGGCCGTGCGTGCGATAGGGCGGCTTACCCTCCGGGTCCAGCACCGCCTCCTGCGGCTCGCGCATGGTCCCGCCCCCGCCCGGCGGCGCGGAGCCGATCACCTCGACCAGTTCGGCGCCGACGGCGCGGGCGTGGCAGATCAGGACGACCACCGCGTCGGGACGGCCGATCAGGATTCCGGCGTGCTGATTCACCACGGACGCGAAGGCCAGGATCCGCTCCGGATCGGCGCCGGTCCGCTCGCCGGAGATCGTGATCGTGGTCGCGTCGGTGCGGGCGCACAGCAGCAGCGCCGCGGTCAGATCCGCATCGGTATTGCGGGCGTAGCGGTGCCGCAAACCCAGTGCGGCGTACTCGGATTCGGTGCGCGTGGTCGTCGCCGGGGTCATGTTCACGGGATAAGGCCGTCGATCCAATCCGGTCTCGGCGGCCCAGACGTGGGTGAACTCGTCCGGGGTGAGAACCCACTTCACTACGCACGCCCCCAGCTCGACGCCGGAGCGAACCGGGGTACGCGATCCCCGGAGGCGGGCAGGGTCGGGTTGTAGACATGGGTGAGCACGTCGCGGGCATCGGCGAGCGCGGCCGCGGCGGCCAGGTCGTGGGCCATCCGGCGCTGTCCGCCGTGCACGGCCTCGGCCGTCGGATCCGTCAGCGGCCGATAGGGTGGCGGCGGGGGCGGGATGGCGTCTCGAATGGATTGCGCCGCTTCGGCATTGGCGGCCATGAGGCGCTGCAGGGTATCGCAGACATCGGGCAGCGCCAGGCCGCGGTCGACGAATTCGCGGGTGGTCCGCTGGGCGACGTCCTGGGTCTGGCCGCGCCAGCGCGCGAGCTCACCGTTGACCGAATCGGAGAAGACGCGGAAGGCCTCGCCGACGAGTTCGGCCTGGCGACGCCAGGAATCGGCGATCCGGCCCAGCGCCGCGGGATCGAGCGCCTCGTGCACCAGATCCCAGATCTCCTGATGGGTGAAGGCGCCGAAGACCTCTCGATCCGGCACATAGGGCGGATCGACATCGGCGGGGGTCACAGATGGTCCCCCGACCGCACGGCGAGCAGCTCCACGGCGGCGCGGTTGGCGGCCTCGGCATCGTCGAAGCGTTTGCCCGCGGCCAGATAGGCGGCCTTGAACAGCAGCGCGGTCTGTTGATACGCCGTGATGGTGTCCAGGAATTCGCGGCTCTTTCCGGCGAAGCCGCGGGTCAGGGCGCGGCCGGAGGGCAGATTCGGGAAGCCGGTGAGATCGGCGACCCGCAGTTCGGCGCCGTGGGCGCGCTGCAGATCGTCGACGAGGCGGTCACAGGCCGCGGCCAGATTGCGGGCCACATCCTCGGCGATTTCGAAGACCGATCCCTCCGAACGCGTTGCCGCGCGGTACAGATCGCGGGCACCCTGCTGTCCGGTCTCCGGAACCCCCACTGCTGCTCCCTTTCCAGTCACCGCCCCCGGCCCCGGTTCGCGACCTTACCCGACCATGATCGGATGCGCCCGGGGTCGCCGCTGTGACTCGGCACACCATTGCGACCGCGAGGGTTGTCTAACTGCCTGCGCCCAAGGCGATTCCGAGCATCGTCTGGACGAGGGCGGCGGCGAAGCCGGGCAGGGCGCTGCGGCCGGACGGGTCGACCAGGGTGGAGGCGACCGTGGTGGTCGTGCAGCCCGCGGGCGGGGTGTGGCCGGACAGCACGCGGTCGAGCCAGGCGAAGGCGGGACCGGCGGCGGTCAGGGCGATGATGGTGTGGTCGCTGACCAGATCGGGCAGGGCGTCGCGGGTATAGGTCACCGAGGCGCCGCCGGCGCAGAATCCGTCGACCAGATTGTCCACGGCGGCAATGGGACTGACCTCGTCGTTCAGGCCGTTCACCACATAGAGCGGGGCCGTGGGTGTGGCGAATCCGCGGGCGCGGGCCCGCAGTGCCGCGGCCAGGGTCGGATCGGCCAGGACCTGATCCATCGGGGCGATCATGAGTTGATCGGAGCGGCGGAACAGGTTCTTCAGCACGGTCTCGGGGGCGCATTCGCGGCCCGCGGCGGCGATGACGGCCCGGCCCTCGGGGGTCAGATAGTGGTCGATGGTGGCGGCGAGTTCTGGGGAGTCCTTGGCCAGCGCCGCGACGCCGATCGGGGCGAGGCCGCCGAGCAGGCGGCCGTTCACCGCGCGCAGCGCGCCCTCGAAATCGTTGACGGGAGCGCCCAGGACGGCTCCGGCGAGATCGAGCTCCGGCGCGTACTCCGGTTGCAGTTCGGCGGCCCAGTCGGTGGTGATGCCGCCGCCCGAATAGCCCCACATCGCGGTGCGGGTGGCGGTGCCGGGCAGGCCCAGCGGGGTGAAATGCTCCGCGGCGCGGATGCCGTCGAGGACGGTGTAGCCCATCACGCGCGGGGTGAGGAAGTGGTTGTCGATGCCCGCGGCGTCCGGAACCGAGACCGCCCAGCCCTGCGCCAGTCCGGCCGCGGTGAGCGCGAATTCCATGGGCGGTAGCGCCCATCCGGACTGTTTCGCGGTATCGAGGATATCGAGTGGATTGCTGTTGACCAGCGAATAGGAGGGCATGCAGGCGCGCTGGATCGAATCGTAGGCCATGTTGTAGGACAGCAGCGGCCGCGGCCGCGCCGGTCCCTGCGGGATCATGACGGTAGTCACGGAGGCATAGGGACTGCCGTCGGAATCGGTGGTGCGATAGAGCAATTGCCAGCTTTGAGCGCGAACCGGGAACAGCTCCAGCGCCTTCACCACGACCGGCCTGCTGCGCAGCACCGTGCCGGGCGCGGTGTTCTCGTAGCCCGCGGGCGGGGTGTAGAAGGAGTCGTCGTCGCCCTGTGCGATATCGGTGTAATCGCCTGTGCTGGTTGATGTTTCAGGCTGTGCCGCGGCCATGGGCGCGAGCTGCGCCGCGCCGGAGAGCGCGGCCGCGCAGATCGCGAGAACCATTGTCGCCGAGCCCCATCGGCAACCGATAGTGACTGCCATGCCCCACCCCTCCCTGCTCCGAGCATCCGCGATTACTGTAACTCGTTACAGATCTGCGAATGATCGAATCGGTCGAGATCTATTGGGGCCGAGAGGCACTCACGTACTGCAGCAGGCCGTGGATCTCCTGATCGATATCCACCAGACCGGATCGCGCGAACAACTCCGGGAACGTATCGACACCGAATACGCGCAGTCCGCCCGCGCCGCCTACCATGCTGCTGACGAAGCCGAACCAGGTGTCGGTGCGCTGGCTGGCGCTCAGCGCGATGCGCCCGCCCGGAGCCAGGACCCGGATCATCTCCCGGACCGCCTCGAGCGGATCCGGAATCAGATACAGCGCGCCGAAGCAGCAGACGGCGTCGAAACTCCCGTCCGGGAACGGCAATTGCCGGGCGTCGCCGCGCAGGTAGCCGACCCGGGGGCCGGAGTTGTCGGCGAGGGCCTGGCGCAGCATGGGTGTCGAGAAGTCGAGACCGACCGCATAGCCGTCGCCGGAGAGCTGTTCACTCAGATAGTGGGTGATATTGCCTGGGCCGCAGGCGACATCGAGAACCTTGCTGCCCGCACCCAGACGCAGGGTGCGGGCGGCGTCGCGGCGATCGGCCTGCATGGTGCGCCCGGTTGCCACGAAGAATGCCGCCGGGCGCCAGGCCCGCTCGTAGACGACGGCGAAGGCGGAGCTGTTCATGGTGCGCCGGGCGAGATTCACGCGGATTTCCTCAGACTCGCTCGACCTTGACGGTCATCCCCGTCGCGCGCAGTCGCTCGGTGAGCGCATCGCCCATGGCCGAGGCGGGTGTCAGAATTCCGGCCAGCTCGGGCAATTCGTCGAAGGCCAGGCTCAGTCCCGCCTCGCCCAGCATGACCGAGGTCGCCTGATAGCCGGGATCGCCCTTACCCGCGAAGGTGCACACGTACTTCGTGCCGGAGGTGGTCCGGGCGAAGGTCTTCATCGTGAACCAGCCGCTGCGCCGGGACTTCTCGTCCGGACCGGTGCCGGGCTTGGGCAGGATGCGATCGAGCAGCCGCCGGCCGGCCGCGACGCGCGACAACACCGCGCCGGTCACCATGGTCGCCGCGATACCGCCCGCGAAGCCCGCCGCGACCAGCGGCGCCGCCGGGGACGAGCCGGTGCCCATGACCTCGCGATAACGGAAGTTCTTGCCGTACACCCAGCCCAGCAGCCCGTTACTGCGCCGCACGATCTTGGTGTTGTGCTGGGCCATGATGAATGTCGTCACCCAGCCGCCCAGGCTCGGATCGATGGCCGAGGCCCGCGACAGCGCCTGATCGGACTGGCGGCCGACATCGGGTTCCATCGAGCGGTCGGGGCTCAGCGAATACGGATGCGACAGCACCGAACCCTTGGCCGGATCGGCGGCGATGGCCTCCATCATGGCGCGCCCGGAGTCGATGGTGCCGCCGCTGGCGCCGCCCTTGAGCCAGGCCACCAGGGTGGTGTCGGTGAGCTCGCCGGTGTTGTCGTCCACCGAGCGGCGGTACAGCTGATAGACGCTCAGATCCGACGGAATCGAGTCGTAGCCACAGGAATTCACGATCTTGGCGCCGGTGGCCGCGGCCTGTTCGCCGTAGCGGTCGATGCATTCGCGGATGAACAGCGGCTCACCGGTCAGATCGGCGTAATGGGTCCCGGCCCGCGCACACGCCTGCACCAGCGCCATGCCGTACCGCAGATACGGGCCGACCGTGGTGACGACGACCTTGGTCCGGGCCGCGAGCGCGTCGAGGGCCGACTGATCCGACGAATCCGCCACCAGCAGCGGCCAATTCGCGGCCACCGGTCCCAGTTCGTCGCGCACGGCGGTGAGCTTGTCGGGGGAGCGGCCGGCCAGCGCGATGCGTGCGCCCGACGGCGCGGTCTCGGCCAGATAGTCGGCGGTGAGCTTGCCGACGAAGCCGGTCGCGCCGAACAGCACGAGGTCGAATTCCCTGTCTGTCATGGGTCTTTCACGTCTCCTGACGGATGATCACGCCTTGCTCCGCTTGGCGGTGCCGGACTTGCGGTGCGTGGTGGTTCGGGTGGGATTCTTCTTCGGCTGCGGGCGTTGCGCCAGCCAGGCGTGATGGAGTATGCCCAATTCGGTGACCGGCGGATCGCCGTAGAGCCATTCGCGGGCGATGCGATGCCAATTCGCGGTCGCCTCCAGCTGGCCCAGGACACCGAAGGTGAGGAAGTCGGCGCGTCGGGAGAACAGATGCTCCGGCGGCAGATTCTGCTGCTTCATCCCGGCGTATTCGGCGGCCCGCGGATCGACGGCGAGAATGAAGGCGCCGCTGGCCAATTCGGGGGTGATGGTCAGTTCCTCGTCGAGCAGCACCCACTCACACGCGGCCAGCACGTATTCCAGGGCCTCCTCGGGCGTGACCGCATCGGGCTCGTCGATCACGCCCCGATCGATCAGCAACTGCCACAACTCCTCCGCGCGATCCTCGGCGGCGAACCGGACCCCGGCCAACTCGGCCTGCACATGCTTGGGATCCATCCGGTTGTAGAGGCCGAAGTCCAGGAACGCCACCTTGCCGTCCTCGCCGAGCAGCAGATTGCCCGGATGCGGATCGCCGCAGAACTCGTTGAAGGTGAACAGCGATCCGACGTAGAAGCGGTAGATGATCTCGCCGATGCGGTTGCGCTCCGCCGCGGGCAGTGTGCGGATCTCCTCGAAGCCGCGGCCGGGGAAGTATTCGCTCACCAGCACCCGGGTACTCGACAGCTCCGGCATCGTCCTCGGCACGACGATGAACGGGTGGCCGGTGTAGAGCTCGGCGATCTCCCACTGGGTGTTGGCCTCGGCGACGTAATCCAGTTCGCTCTCCAGATTCAGCCGCAGCTCGTCGAGCACCGCCGGGGTCACCCACGGCATGGCCGACTGCAGCACGCGCCGGAACATGGCCAGATTCTTCAGATCCGCGCGCACCGCGACATCGATACCCGGATACTGCACCTTCACCGCGACCCGGCGGCCGTCGTGCAGGCGGGCGCGATACACCTGGCCGATCGAGGCGGCCGCGATCGGCTCGGGCTCGAATTCGGCGAACAGTTCGGAGATCGGGCGGCCGAAATCTTCTTCGATCACCGCGATCATGGTCTCGAAGGAGACCTTCGGCGCGCTGTCGCGCAGGACGGCCAGGCGGCGCTGGAAGCGTTCGCGATGTTCGGCGGGGACCAGATCCAGATCCAGTACCGACAGCATCTGACCGAGCTTCATGGCGACGCCCTTCATGGTGCCCAGCACCATGACCATCTGTTCGGTCGCCCGGATCATGGACTCCTCGGCCATCCGGGCTCGCACCGCCTCCGAGCGCCCGCGCATGGAGCGCCGAGTTCGCTGAGCGCGGATGACATTGCCGGCGACCGCCACGCCCAGCTTCGTCCCACGAGCAAGCCGGGACGTCGGCAATTCCTTCGCCATGGAGAGCTACTCCGCCTCTCTGCGTGTTCCTCGACCAGCGTTTGCCGCCTGCTAACAGGCTGGCCGATCATGGGAGCCCGGGTCAAGGGGTGAGGCGTGGTGTCGCGCCACGGATTATCGCGACGCGGATTGTTGCATCGAGGAATACGACCGGCTGTATTTTCCGCTCCACAACGGTCCCGACACGCTCTTCCTCACAATGGTCCCGGCACGCTCTTCGCCGGGATCAATCCTCGGTGGGTAGCTGATGCGGCTGGGCGTTGAACGCCTCCGGTGAACCCTTCGCGCGGACCATGCCCTCGATCGCGCTCCACGCCATCATCGTCATGTGGTCGAGCATCTTGTCGGCCGTCATGGCGCGGTTGGTGATCCACCAGTCGGTGGCCAGCTGCACGCCGCCCACGAGGACGTAGGCGTAGAGCATGACGCCCTCGGTCTCGACACCGCGGTCGAAGGCCTTGTCGCGCAACACCGCGGCCACCACATCGGCGAACAGGCGCTCGAAGTCGGCGAGGGTGGACTTGTCGGTGGTGGAGCCGTTGCCCATGATGAAGCGGTAGACATCGGTATCGGCGTCGACCGTGTGGACGTAGGCGGCCAGTGTGTTGCGCACCAGCCGGTATTCGTCGAGGTCGTCGCTGATCGCCTCGTAGATGCGCGGCATCAGGGTGGTCTCCACGAAACGTTCCATCGTCGCGCGGGTCAGATCGCCCTTATCCGAGAAATACCGGTACAGAACGGTTTTCGACACACCGATCTCGGCCGCGATCTCGTCCATGCCCACATCGCCGCCGCGTTTGCGGATGGCGGCCAGGGTGCCGTCGACCAGTTCTTCCCGCCGATCGATCTTGTGCTGATGCCAGCGTCGCTTGCGCCCATCCACTCGGCCCGGACGCGCCGGAGCGCTCGCGCCGGAGCGCGCGGCTCGGTCGCCGACTTCGACGAGGTCTTCGGTGGACAGGATGGACTCCTCGTTCGGGGATTTATCGGGGGGCGCATCCAGCTTAAGTCCTCCGCGGCGGGGTTGGCCGGGTCCCGGCGAAATGTATGCGAGGTTCGGGCGTGGCGGAAGTGCGTGGCGAGAGGTTGGTCGATCGACCCAGCAGAATGGGAATATGGAGCAATCTCCCGGCAGCGTGCCCGCTGTGTCCGAATCGCGCGCGGTCGTCGAATCGCGCGGCGAAGTGGGAAAGACCACAGGCCGAACCCCTACATCGTTCGCCGATCTGATGGACGAGGCCGGTAAGCGGCGCGATCTGCGCCGGATGAAGATGGTCGCGACGGGCTTTCTGGTCGCGGCCACGGTGATCTATCTGCTGTGTTGCTGGATCGGTTCGCGCGGTGTCGGCGGGAACTGGGTCGGCTATGTGCGGGCGGCGTCGGAGGCGGGAATGGTCGGCGCGCTCGCCGATTGGTTCGCGGTGACCGCGCTGTTCCGGCATCCGCTGGGCCTGCCCATTCCGCATACCGCGATCATCCGCAAGAAGAAGGATCAGCTCGGCGCCAGCCTCGGCGATTTCGTGCGCACGAACTTCCTGTCGCCGGATACCGTTGTGGCCAAGGTGAATTCGGCGCAGATATCGCTGCGGCTCGGGCGCTGGATGGCACAGCCGGCGCATGCCGCGCGGGTCTCGGAGGAGACCTCGACACTGTTGCGCGCGGTGATCGGCGCGCTGCGCGACGAGGATGTCGAGCAGATCATCGATCAGACCATCGTCAAACGCATTGCCGAACCGCTGTGGGGCCCGCCGATCGGGCGGGTGCTCGCCGAACTGCTGGCGGAGAATCGCCACGCGCCGATGCTGGATCTGCTGGCGGAACGCGCCCATCAGTGGGCCCTGAGCAGTCAGGAGACCATCGATCGGATCGTCCTGCGCGACGCGCCGTCGTGGGCGCCGAAATTCGTGAACGTGCTGTTGTCGGAGCGCATTTATCGGGAATTGGTGGAATTCACCTGGAAGCTGCGTTCCCAGCCCGATCACGAGGTGCGGCTGGCGGCGACCCGGTTCCTCGAGGATTTCGCGCGCGATCTGCAGCACGACGACGCCATGATCAAGAAGGCCGAGCGGATCAAGACCGAGATCATGGGCCGCGAGGAGATCACCGGAATGGCACAGGCCACCTGGCGGGCCGCCAAACGGATGATTCTGGAATCGGCCGACGATCCGGACAGCACGTTACGCCGTAAGGTCACCGAGAACGTGCAACAACTCGGTCAGCGACTGGTCGACGAGCCCGAACTGCGCGGGCGGATCGACACTTGGACCGAACGGGGCGTTCGGTATCTGGTGTCGAACTACGGTTCCGAGATCGCGGCCCTGATCAGCGATACGGTTGCCCGGTGGGATGCCGACGAGGCAAGTTCCAAGATCGAATTGCAGGCCGGGCGTGATCTGCAATTCATCCGCATCAACGGAACGGTGGTGGGATCGCTGGCGGGACTTGCGATCTACGCCGTTTCGCATGTGCTGTTTCCCGGCTGGTCGGCGTAGCGCCGAATGTTAGCCGAAACAGTGCTAGCAGAGTGCTTGCAAGAGTTAGCACCTCGTTTTAGAATCGACGGTACAACCGCCGGAAGGTGAGTGATGACAGAGGATCCCGAGGTTTCCGATCCGAACACCGGGGAAACCGCAGAAACATCTGCGGCCGACCGGGTGGCCCGCGTAGCCAACGCGGCCCACGACATCGGAAGCTTCATCCGGTCGCAGCGCGAAGCCGCGCAAGTCTCGCTGCGACAGCTCGCACAACTGGCGGGGGTGAGCAATCCGTATCTCAGTCAGATCGAGCGCGGATTGCGTAACCCGTCCGCCGAGGTGCTCGCCCAGATTGCCAAGGGTCTGCGGGTCTCCTCGGAGGTCTTGTACATGCGGGCCGGTTATCTCGAGCAGCGGCCGCATAGTCCGGTCCGGGATGCCCTGCTGGCCGATACGGGAATCACCGAGCGGCAGAAGCAGGTCCTGCTGGATATCTACGAATCGTTCCGCCGGGAAAACGCGGGGAACGAGATCGTAGGGGACATAACGGAATCCGAGGGAAGTGTTCCCGAGGGGACCAGGGACAACGATGTTCCGCACCATGCCACTGATGGCACGACTATCGAAGTTCCACGCCAGGAGAACGAAACATGACCGAAGCCAATGCCACCGTGACCAAGCCGCTCTACGCCACCGTCGGGGCCGGTGACGCCCTCTACAACGCCGTCACCGAACTCGTCGATCGGGTCCGCGAGCGCGCCGCCACCGCCGATGTGACCGGCCGGGTCGAAGAGGCCCGCGAGCGCATCGCCAATCTGCCCGCCGACGTTCAGGATCAGTTCGAGACGCTGCGTCAGCGCCTGTCGACCCTGCCCGCCGAACTGCCGGACGACGTCGCCGAGCTGCGCGAGAAGCTCACCCCCGAGGAGCTCCGCCGGGTCGTCGACCAGTACTACCACCAGCTGCTGGAGCTCTACTCGGATCTCGCCGTGCGTGGTGAGGAGCGGGTCGGCAAGCTGCGCGAGATCAACTCCGCCTTCGACGAGCAGTTCGGCAAGGTGGAGAACACCTACACCGATGTCGCGGGCCGCCTCGAGGATGTCCTCGGCAAGGTGACCGGTCAGGCCCGCGGCCTGCTGGGCAAGGCCGCCAACGGGGTCGAAGAGGTCGAGGACGCGGTCGAGGCCGAGGTCGTCTCGGTGACCAACGAGACCACGCCGGCGTCGGAGTCGGAGGCCGCGACCAAGACGGCCGCCGCTCCGGTCAAGAAGGCGCCCGCCAAGAAGGCCCCGGCCAAGAAGGCCACCAGCAGCACCACCGCTCCCAAGAAGTAGGGTGCTTCCCTGCCCAACGCCCCCGTACGACAGAGCAGCGCGGACCTCGGTCCCGCACGCGGATCCTTTCCAGGCCCCGCACGCTGCGGATCCTTTGAAGGCCCCGCACACTGCGGATCCTTTGAAGGCCCCGCACACGCTCTTAGTGCGGGGGCGTTGCTTCTATCATGGGAAGCGTGTATCAGCTGACAAGTGCAATCATCTGGCTGCTGTGGCTCGCGGCCATGGGGGCGACCATCTTCGCGCTGGTCCACGCGATTCGGCAGCGCGCCGATGCCTTCACCGCCGTCGACAAACTGACCAAGCCGATCTGGGTGACCATCCTCGTGGTCGCGCTGGGACTGCTGTTCCTGGCCCGAACGCCCGTCGGGCTGATCGGTATCGCCGCCGTGGTGGCCACCGGCGTCTATCTGGCCGATGTGCGGCCGAAGGTGGACGAAATCCAACGCGGTCCGCGCTGGTAGAGGTCGTTTTCCCGTCACCCGTCGTTCGCATTGGCGCACGGCGGGTGTCTTATTTCTGTCCAGCTAGCACTAGCTAGCACTCCCGCTGTGAGTTACCGTGGCTATGAGTAACACACAAAGGAGTGTTCGATGTCGGCAACGCTGCCCAACCCGCTGGCGGGTGTCGCGCGCCGGGTCCATGACCTGCTGCTCGCGCATCGAGTCCACCTGCGCACCCGGGTATACGCGACCGCGGAATTCGGTCCGCCGACCGCACCCTGTGAGGTCGTCCCGGTCACCACCGCCGACGGGATCGGGCTGCGGGTGCACGCCTACGGACCCGCCGACGGCGATGTGGTGGTTCTGGTGCACGGCTGGACCTGCTGCCTCGAATACTGGAATCCGCAGATCAACGAGTTCGCCGGACGCTATCGCGTAATCGCCTACGACCAGCGCGGCCACGGCGCGACCGAACTCGGCGACGCCCGGGTGAGCACCGATCTGCTGGCCGATGATCTGTCCGCGGTGCTCGCGGCGGTGCTGCGGCCCGGTCAGCGCGCGGTGCTGGTCGGACACAGCCTGGGCGGCATGTCGATTCAGGCCTGGGCTGGTCGCTATCCCGAACAGGTCGCCCAGCGCGCGGCCGCGGTGCTGCTGACCAATTCCGCGCCGCACAGCCTGATCGCGGAGACGACCGTGGTGCCGGTATTCAATCGCGGCGTGGTGTCATTGCCGTATTGGCTCGGGCACCTCGGGCTCGGCTCGCCCATCTGGTTCCCGCCGATTCGCCCGATGCGGTGGGTGTTTCGCCGTCAGGTCATGAGTTTGGCCGCGACCGGCGATATCGCCGACTTCGGGATGGCCATCGTGCGCTCGTGCCCGGCGCGGGTGCGGGCGACGTTCGGCGCCCTGCTCGCCGAGATGAATCTCGGCCGTGCGGCGGCGAATCTGATCGTGCCGACCACGGTGATCGCCGGATCGCGCGATGATCTGACGCCGCTGGTGCATTCCGAGCGGATCGTTGAAATGCTCAGGGAGGCAGGCAGTTTCGTGAAGCTGGTGATTCTGCCGACCGGACATCTGGGCAATGTCGAGGCCTATGACCGGTTCAACGACGAACTCGCGCGGGTACTCGTCGCGGCCTTCTCCCGCGTGCATGAGGTCAGCGCCTAGATCGCCTGGGATCGTTGGCATTTCGTTATCCGATGTATCGGTAGCGCGGATGGTTCCCGCGCCGATATGTGTTCTGGATGACAGAAAGTCCCCATGATTGCCGGACTACTCCGTGAATTGGGCTGTGCCTGAGTGGGTATTCGGACAATGCGGGCTGCACGCAGTGGAAGTTCCTCTCGAGCGCTTCACTGCTTGCACTGGCAAGCACCGCGGCTAGCGCGCTAGTGTGCGGTAGGACACAAAGGAGTGCTCATGCTGGTGAACTTGCCCGGTACGGTGACCCGTGGCGCCGACGCCTTGAATGCCGCCTACAGTGCGCGTTTGCGGTCGCGGACCTACGCGACGGCCGCATTGAACGCCGCGCCGTCTCCCGAAATCGTTCCCGTCACCACCGCCGACGGCGCCCGGCTGCGCGTCCATGCCTACGGCCCGGCCGATCGCGATGTGCTCGTGCTGATCCACGGCTGGTCGTGCTGCATCGAGTACTGGAATCCGCAGATCAACGAGTTCGCCGGCGACTATCGGGTGGTCGCCTACGATCAGCGCGGCCACGGCGAATCCACCCTCGGTGCCGGACGTTTCGGCGCCGATCAGCTGACCGGGGATCTGTCCGCGGTCCTGGACGCGGTGCTGCGTCCCGGACAGCGCGCGGTGCTGGTCGGCCACAGCATGGGCGGCATGACGATTCAGGCCTGGGCGCAACGCTTTCCGGAGCAGGTCGCGCAGCGGGCCTCGGCCATCATGCTCGCGACCACCGCCGCGCGCCGAATCACCGGGCGCGCCAAGGTCGTTCCGCTGCTGAACGAGGTGGTGCCCGCACCGACATGGCTGGCTCAGGCGTTGTTCGGCGCGCCCGTGCCGCTGCCCGGATCGGCCGCCGCGCGCGGGGTGTTCAAGAACCGCATCATGGGCCCCGCCGCGGATGCCGAGGCCGTGGCCTTCGGCCTGGCCATCGTCCGCTCCTGCCATCCGGCGGTGCGCGGCGCGGTCGCGCGGGATCTGGCCAAGCTCGACCTCGCCGACGCCGCCGCCAATATCACCGTGCCGACCAGCGTGATCGCCGGTGAATTCGACAAGCTGCTGCCGCCGATCCACTCCCGGGAGATCGCGGATCTGCTGGCCGCCACCGGCTCCCTGGACCGCTACACCCTGCTGCCCACCGGACATCTGCCGAATATCGAGGCTGCCGATGAGTTCAACGCCGAACTGCACCGGTTGATCCGTACCGCCCGCGCGGGCGCGCCGGGTCTGCGGGTCGGCGGCGTGGCCGCATCGTGACGGGATGTTCGCCCAGGGCGTGATCGACCGGTATCGGTTGACACGTCCCGGAAGCGGACACTGGAAGTACGCAGGACTTCTCCGACGAATGCGGGGGATGGGCGGCAGCGCGGGCGACCGAGTTGCCAGCCAAGGCCGGTCAAGGGCGCCCGGTCTTGGCCCGCCGCCACGCGTAACTAGTTGAATACGACCGTTCTGCGGCCGTGGACCAATACTCGCCCTTCCAGGTGCCAGCGGAGGCCTCGGGCCAGGACTACGCGTTCGATGTCGCGGCCCTGGCGGACCATGTCGCGGACGGTGTCGGCGTGATCGATTCGGGTGACATCCTGTTCGATGATCGGGCCCGCGTCGAGTTCCGGGGTGACGTAGTGGCAGGTGGCGCCGATGAGTTTGACGCCTCGGGCGAAGGCCTGATGGTAGGGGCGGGCGCCGACGAACGACGGTAGGAAGCTGTGGTGAATGTTGATCGCCCGGCCTGCCCAGTGTTCGCAGAGTTCGGGCGGGAGAACCTGCATGAAGCGGGCCAGTACGACCGCGTGCGGGTCGTGGGCGTCGACGAGGCGGCGGAGGAGCTCGAAGGCGGGGCCGCGGTCGGCGGGATCCTTCGGGAACGCGACGTGATGGAACTTCACGCCGTGCGCCTGGGTGATCTCCGCCAGATCCGGATGGTTGCCGATGACCGCCTCGATGGTGGCCGGTAGCTCGCCGGCGGCGGCGCGGCCGAGGAGATCGTGCAGGCAATGACCATCGCGGCTCACCAGCAGTACCGCGCGTCGCCGCTCATCGGAATCGAGCAGCTGCCATTCGGTCCGCGGGCCGAATTCATGGGCGACCGCCGCGAATCGGGCGCGCAGTTCGTCGAGGGAGTAGGGCACGGTCGAGGCCCGGATCGCCTGGCGGGTGAAGAACCATCCCGATTCGGTGTCCGAGTGATATCCGGCCTCGACGATCGATCCCCCGAATTCGGCGATGAAGGACGTGATGCCCGCGATGATGCCGGGACGATCCAGGCAGCCGAGGGTGAGCACATAACGACGGTCATCGGAGAGTGTGGGGGTGGAGCTCATGGGTCCATCTTTTCAGGCACGCGGCGGCCTGATGCGCGGGGAGGCGCTAGAGCGCGTAGAACGGCTCGGCGTAATGGAATTCGCCGACGATGCCCGTTTCATAGGTGGTGAGGCGGCGAATCTGGAAGTGCGAGGCCCAGTCGGGCTCGTCGGGCACGATGCCGACGCGGGCGCCGGGAACGAATCCGAAGCGGGGGTAGTAGTCGAGGCTGCCGAGCAGGCCGACCAGCGGTTCGTCGAGCGCATCGGCGGCGCCGAGGGCGGCGTGCATGAGGGCCGAACCCGCGCCCGCGCCTTGATGTTCGGGTCTCACGCCGATCGGTCCGAGCGCGAGCACCGGGAACGGGCCCACACTGGCCCGGGTCAGGCAGACATGGCCGACCACCCGATCGTGGACCTGAGCGACCAGCGACAGCGTCGGAATCCAACCCGCATCGCTGCGCAACTGATGGACCAGATCGACCTCCGCCGGATCGACGGCGGCCCGGGGCGCGCCCTCGGGACCGCCGTTCGGATAGTCGCGGGCGAAGGCGACGCGATGCACCGCATCGATAGCGGGGATGTCGCCGGCCCGTTCCCGACGGATCAGCACCGTGACGTTCTCCTCCCCAATGAGTGGCCCGGACGGGCCGTCCCCTACGAGTGTGCGGGACGGCCGAGGTCGCCCGCAACGCATATGTGCCAGACTCTGTCCCCATGGCCGATACCACCAGCGAATCCGGAAACCGCGCGCTGACCCGTGGGGAGGTGGCCGCGATGATCGACCACACCCTGCTCGCGCCCGAGGCCACCGGCGATCAGGTGGCCGCGACCATCGAGGAGGCGCGTCGGCTCGGGGTGTACGCGGTCTGCCTGTCGCCGTCGATGCTGCCGGTGCGCGCGCCGGGACTGGTCGTCGCCACCGTCGCGGGTTTCCCGTCGGGTAAACATCATTCGCTGGTGAAGGGCACCGAGGCGCGGCTGTCGGTGGAGCAGGGCGCGGCCGAGGTCGATATGGTCATCGATATCGGGGCCGCGGTGGCCGGGGACTACAACGCGGTGCTGTCGGACATCATCACCGTGCGCGAGGCGATCGGTGATCGCGCGCTGCTCAAGGTGATCATCGAATCGGCCGCGCTGTCCGATGCGGCGATCGTCGAGACGTGCCGTGCCGCCGAGCGCGCCGGGGCCGATTTCGTGAAGACCTCCACCGGATTTCACCCCGCGGGCGGTGCGAGCGTGCACGCCGTGCGGCTGATGGCCGAGACCGTCGGCGGGCGGTTGGGCATCAAGGCCAGCGGTGGCATCCGGACCGCCGAGGCCGCGGCCGAACTCGTCGCGGCCGGCGCGACGCGGCTGGGGTTGTCGCGTTCGGCCGCGATTCTGGACGGCTTCCCGGAGTGATCAGCAGCTGCCGTTGCCGCCGCCCTGCAGTCGGGTCGCGCCACCGGTCAGCTTCACCTCGATGCCGTTGCCGGTGACCTTGATCGCGGTCGGCTTCAGATCCAGCGGATAGCTCTGCAGGCTCTGCGTCATCAGTTGCACGATGCCGTCGACCAGATCGGTGGGCAGGCCGAGGCCGAGCAGCTGCGCCGATTCGGTGGAGACCTGAATCTGATCGCCGACGACCTGGGGCCGCAGCCGCAGATCGGCCAGGCCGCCCAGGACCTTCACATCCAGGGTGCCGCTGCTCGGATCGGATTGGACGCCGGAGACCAAGCCGCTCAACGTTTTCGCGATGCCGTCGTTGCTCCAGGTGGCGTCGGCGCTGGAGTTGTCGACGGTGGCGCCGCCGCGGCCGCTGTCGATCAGCTTGATGTCGTTGAGCCGGACGTGCACCTTCATGCCCACGGCCGGGCCGAATTTGGCGTCGTCGCTGTCCAATTCGACGTACTGGACCTGATGGTCGAGGGCGGTGAGCAGCAGGGGTTTCGGGCCGAAGTGCACCGAGACCTTCGAGCCCAGATCCCTGTCGACCTGGGCGGCAATACAGTCGGAGCTCTGGCGACGGTAATAGGTCTCCGCGGCCACGGCCGTGCCGACCAGCGCCAGCACGACGACGAGTCCGAGGATCAGCACGATCCGGCGCACATTACGGGTGCGCGGGCCACCTGCCGGTGCGCCGAAGGAAGTAGTCGAACTCATGGCAGCGATTCTTCCCGAGCTTTCTGAGCCGGTTCTGTGGGCCGTGTGAAGGGATTCGACGAAGGCGGCCGAATTGTGACATACCGCACATGTCCGGGCGTAGCCTGAATCACATGTCCGGGGAAGTCGTCGCCAGCAGTATCCGCAATCCGGAACAGGGCTGGTCGATATTGCGGCAGCTCGCGGGGCGGCACGCCGGATACTTCACCACCCGGCTGGTGCTGCGCACCGGCTGCGAGGCACGGATCCGCACGGCCCTCGAGGACGGGGACGTGATCCGGGCGGGGGTGGGCCTGCTCCGGATGGCCGACTGGCCCGAGCGGCCGCTCGACGAATACGCCATGTGGTCGGCCTGGTTCGACGGGCAGGCGGCGATCTCCCATCACAGCGCGGCCGAACTGCACGGTATGGGGCGACTGCGGCCGCGGTTCGTCCATCTGTCGGCCGGATCGGGCCGGGTGCCGAGTGCGCCGCGACTGGTGGTGTTGCGGCGGGTGTTGCGCGAGGACGAGGTGGAGTCGGCGGGGACGTTCCTGGTGACCACGCCGGTGCGGACCGTGCTGGATCTCGCCGAGACCGGGATCGGGCAGGCGGCCTTGGATGAGGTCGTCGCCGACGCGGTCGCCATACATCGCTGCGCGGGCGCCGAAATACGCACTGCCGTAGCGGAATTGCCGCCGCGCACCGCGGCGCGGGTGCGCCAGGCACTGGCCCGGGTGTGAATCACCGCGCCGGCGCCACCGTCTCCCACGGCACCGACAGCACGCAATCGCGCAACCGGCGGCGATAGTCGCGCACGGGAAAACCCTGCTCGCGCAACATCTTCGCCGCCTCGCGCCAGCGGACGCGGGGGCCGTAGGGCGCCAACGGGGCGGCGTGGGACCAGGCGCGGTCGGCGGCGGTGAGCAGGGTGTGGATGCGTTCGCCGGGAATGTTGCGGTGGATCAGGGCCTTCGGGAGGCGTTCGGCGATATCGGACGGGCGCTCGACGGTGAACGGATCCCAGGCCAGCGTGAGCGATCTCGGGCCGGAGCGGTCGAGCAGGACCCAGGCGCAGCGGCGGCCGAGTTCGTCGCAGGTGCCGTCGACCAGCAGTCCGCCGGGCGCCAGCCCCGAGAGGATCGTCGACCAGGCCTGGGGGACGGCCGATTCCGGATACTGGCGCAGAACGTTGAAGGCGCGCACCAGAATCGGGCGCAGCCCCGCCAATTCGAAACCGCCCCGGGCGAATACGACTCCGTCGCGGCCCGGTACGACCCGATCGGGATCGATCTCGAGGCCCACCACGCGTATATCGGGGCGCACGCCGCGCAGTCGCGCGGCCAATTCCAGGGTGGTGACCGGGCTCGCGCCGTAACCCAGATCGACGACCAACGGGTCGGCGGCTTCGCGCAGCCTTGCGCGCACCACCTCGTCGTGCACGAGTCGGCGATCGCTGCGGCGCAGCCGGTTGATCCCCGTGGTGCCGCGGGTGATCTCGCCGATCGGTTTGATCCGGGGCCCGCTCAGGCCGGGGGGTGCTGCTCGTCCAACCACTGTGCGGTGAACTCCGCCTCGGCGCGCAACAGGTCGACCAGATTGATCAGCAGCAGCTGCTCGAGCTTGGGACCCAGCAGCGGGATGAACACCTTGGCCGTCGAGGAGGTGCGCAGGGTGCAGCCGGTCTCGGTGGGGAACAGATGCAGGGT
The DNA here is from genome assembly GCF_044454005.1 of Nocardia sp. NPDC051570. Lineage (NCBI taxonomy): Bacteria > Bacillati > Actinomycetota > Actinomycetes > Mycobacteriales > Nocardiaceae > Nocardia > Nocardia sp. NPDC051570. The sequence continues at coordinate 85,732 of NZ_JBITDI010000015.1, forward strand.
GCCGACGAGGCTGCCCGGGCCCGCCGGAATGGATGCGCTGTATTCGCCGGTGACCTCCGGACCGAAGGGGCCGAAGGTCTCCTTGCGGGCGATGACCATATCCTTGCGCATCACCGCCTGCGCGAGGTCGGGCAGCATATCGCGCGGCAGGACGTGCTGCAGTACGACCTCGATGCCGCCGTCGCCGCCGTCGAGGCTGACCACGTCATTGGGCGAGTACTTGCGCATTTCCGTCATGCGGGCGTCCCAGTAGGCGCGGTCCGACAGGGCCGCGTACACCTCTTTGATGGTGTGCAGCGGGTAGCGCGCGGAGTAGTCCAGTCGACGGGCCATGGCCGGTCAGGTTACCGTGCCGGACCGGCCGGACTCGCCCCGCCGCTCCGTCGCTGTCGGGTTGCTACTGCTTCGCCCGAATCGGGTGCGATCAGTGCGCGGCGATCCAGGCGCCGGTGAACTCGGCCTCGTTGGCGAGCAGTTCGGTGAGCTTCTCGGCCACCACGGCCTCGATCTTCTTGCCGAACAGCGGGACCGCGACCTCGACCGAACCGTCGACCACGATCGTCGCCGAGCGGTCGTCGCCGGTCAGGGTGACCGTGCCGCGGACCTTGGCGGGCGCACCCTCGACATGCGCCTCGAACAGGCCCGAATTCCCGGTGTAGGTCTCGGTGCGCGGGATGATCAGATCGCCGGGGCGCACGGAGGTGAGTGCGCTGGGCAGCTCCGCCTCCGGAATCGCCTGGACCATCTGCACCCGAAGCTGATCGCCTGAGGATTCGAATCCGTCGATCCGCGCCCCCGGCCCGCCGACCTCGGCGATGCGGTCCTTCCAATACTGCTCGTCGGCGATCGCCGCACGCACGGCCGCGGCCGGATGCGAGTAGTGAGCCGTATACGCCAGGGGTGTCGCCATGACCGAACACGCTACCGTCTGTGGTCGTGCGTACATCTCAGGTGGTGCCATTCGACGAGGTGAGCGAGCTGCTCGCCGCAACCGGTGCGCGGGTGCGCAATTCGGTGCGCCTGGCCGAGCTGACCACGCTGCGGGTCGGCGGCCCGGCGACGGTCGCCGAATGCGCGACGACCGACGCCCTCGTCGCGACCGTGCGCACGCTGGATACCGCGGGGATTCCGGTGCTGCTGCTGGCGGGCGGATCGAATCTGCTGATCTCCGATGCCGGTTTCGGCGGTGTGGTCGTGCGGATCGCGACCGACGATATGCGGATCGATGCCGATCGGGTGGTCGCCGATGCGGGCGCGAACTGGGATGCGGTCGTCGCGGCGACGGTCGAGGCCGGGCTGGGCGGACTGGAATGCCTGTCCGGGATTCCGGGCTCGGCGGGCGCGACGCCGGTGCAGAACGTCGGGGCCTACGGCGTGGAGGTGGCGCAGCTGCTGCGGCGGGTGCGGTTACTCGATCGCGCGTCCGGCGAGGAGCGCTGGGTCGAACCGGATGAGCTCGGATTCGGCTATCGGACCTCGGTGCTCAAGCACAGCGATCGGCCGGTCGTGCTGGGCGTGGAATTCGCGCTGCGGTCGGACGGTTCGAGCGCGCCGCTGCGGTATCGGGAGCTGTATCAGGCACTCGGGGCCGAGGAGGGGCGCAGTCGCCCGGCCGCCGAGGTGCGCGCGACGGTGCTGCGACTGCGCGCGGGCAAGGGCATGGTGCTCGATTCCGGCGATCACGACACCTGGAGCGCGGGATCGTTCTTCACCAATCCGGTGGTGCCGTCGGACCGGGAGGCCGAGGTGCGCGCGGCCATCGCCGAACATGTGGGAGATATCACAGTGCCGGTCTATCCGGCGGCCGACGGGGTGAAGTTCTCGGCGGGCTGGCTCATCGAACGGGCCGGATTCGCGAAGGGCTTCCCGGGGCCGCAGGCGCCCGCCCGACTGTCCACCAAACACACCTTGGCCCTGACCAACCGGGGCTCGGCGACCGCGGCGGATCTGGTGGAACTGGCTCGGACGGTGCGCGACGGGGTGGCCGAACGGTTCGGGATCCGGCTCGAACCCGAGCCCGTGACGGTCGGGGTCACCCTCTAGTTCGAGCGGGCCGCCCGGACTGGGGGCTGGGTTTGCCGCGGCTTCGCGGTAAATTCGAGGAAGTGAGCATTCGAGACATTGCTAGCCGACGTACCGTGCTGGTCGGGATGGGTCAGCTGGCGGCGGCCGCATTGGTGGCCGGATGTTCGAGCGGCAGCGGGGGCGGCAAGGCGGCGCCGAAGGAGCCACCGCCGGTCGCCAAGGTGACGTTCGAGCCCGGCAGCGGCGGCTCCGATATCAATCCCACTGCGCCGGTATCGGTTTCGGTGGCGGCCGGTCATATCGACCAGGTGGCGCTGAGCAATCCGAGCGGTAAGCAGGTCAAGGGCGAGCTGACGCCGGACAAGAGCAGCTTCAAGATCACCGAACCGCTCGGCTACGGGGTGACCTACACCTGGTCGGGCACCGCGATCGGCACCGATAACAAGCCCGTGCCGATCCAGGGCAAGCTCACCACGGTCGCGCCGAAGCAGACCGTGCCCGCGACGATCAACGTCGGCGACGGCCAGCAGGTCGGGATCGCGGCGTCGATCATCCTGCAGTTCAAGCGGCACGTCTCGAACAAGGCCGCGGCCGAACGGGCGTTGACGGTCACCACCAACCCGCCGACCGAGGGCGGCTGGGCCTGGCTGCCCGACGACAACGGCGGCTCTCGGGCACATTGGCGGCCGCAGAACTACTGGGCCCCCGGCACCGAGGTCACCTTCGGCGGCAAGCTCTACGGGCTGGATCTGGGCGACGGCGCCTACGGCGACTCCGATCTCACCTCGGAATTCAAGATCGGCCGGGCGCAGATCGTGAAGGGCAACGCGCCGAGCCATCGCGTACAGGTGGTCCGCGACGGCGATGTGGTCTTCGACTTCGCGTGCAGCTACGGCGAGGGCAACGAGCCGCGCAACGTGACGCGCTCGGGCATCCACGTGGTGACCGAGAAGTACGAGGACTTCATGATGTCGAATCCGCCCTTCTACACCAACGTTCGCGAACGTTGGGCGGTCCGCATCTCCAACAACGGCGAATTCATCCACGCCAACCCCGAATCCACCGCCGCTCAGGGCAATTCGAACGTCACCAACGGCTGCATCAACCTCAGCACCGCCGACGCCCAGAAGTACTTCCCCACCGCGATGTACGGCGACCCGGTCGAGGTCACCGGCACCAACATCCCCCTGTCCGCCGCCGACGGTGATATCTACGACTGGACCATCGACTGGGACACCTGGAAAACGATGTCGGCATTGCATGGCGAGCCGTCCGCAGTGGTGTCGGCGACGCCGGTGCCCCCGGGCCCGGTCCGCGGGGGGAACTGACGCCGGTGCCCTGGAGCCGGTCCGCGGGGAACTCGACCGGATCTACGTCCGTCGGGCGAAGCGGCCCGGGTCGGCCTGGTCGCGGGGTTTGACGATGATCGTGTCGAGGTTGACGTGGGAGGGGCGGCTGGCGGTGAAGCCGATGATTTCGGCGATGTCCTGGGCCATCAGGGGATCGTGCCTTCGTAGACCTTGGCGGCGCGGGTGGCGTCGCCGTCGAAGCGGACCAGGGAGAATTCGGTTTCCACTGCGCCGGGGGCGATTTCGGTGAGGCGGACCGGCCGGCCGAGTAGTTCGCCGCGCAGGGTGCGGTGCAGGACGGCCTGGGCGTGTTTGGCGGTGGTGTAGCCGGAGCCGTTGTCGTAGGCGTGGAAGGCGGCGACCGAGGTGATCGTGACGATCAGGCCGTCGCCGGAGTCGATCAGCTTCGGCAGCAGGGCCTTGGTGATGCGCAGGGTGCCGAGCACATTCGTCTCCCACATCCAGCGCCAGTCGTCGAGGTCCGATTCGGCGACCGAGGCCAGACCCTTCGCGCCGCCCGCATTGTTGACGAGCACATCGACCCGCTCGACGGCGTCGGCGAACGCCCGCACCGAATCCTCGTCGGTGACATCCAGCGCCAGCGCCGTCCCGCCGATCTCGTCGGCCAGCCGGGTGAGCCGGTCCATCCGCCGGGCGCCCACATAGACGTGATAGCCCTGTTCGGCGAGTTCACGGGCGGTGGCTTCCCCGATTCCCGAACTGGCTCCGGTGACGACGGCGGTAGGAGTGCTCATGGCCCGAGCTTAAGGGGGAGCGGGCCAACTAGCCTGGCCACATGGCGATTCGGGAAGTGATCAGCGCGGACGGAACCAGCATTGTCTATCGGGTGACCGGACCGGCCGACGGACGCCCACTGGTGCTGCTGCACGGATGGGCGGGCAACCTGCTCAACTGGGGTGCGGCGGAGCGGGAACTGGCCCGGCGGTTCCGGGTCATCGCCGTCGATCTGCGCGGGCACGGCTATTCGGGCGCCCCGGAGGCCGGATACGACGATCCGAAGAACTGGGCCGCCGATATCGCGGCCGTGCTGGCGGGCGAGGACATCGACACCGGGGCGGTGCTGCTGGGATGGTCCTACGGCGGCATCGTGCTCAGCGACTATCTGACCGCCTACGGCACCGGTGCGGTGGCGGGCGTGGTGTATTGCGGTTCGCAGGCGGGGATCGGGCGCGATGTGCCTGGGGCACAGACGGGTTCGGTGATGCAGAAGGCGATGCCCGACGTCTTCGACGAGAATGCGGGCAAGGCCGTGCGCGGCTTCTCGGCATTCGGCAGCGCCAACACCGGCCGCGCGCGCGATAAGGGCGCGGACGCTCAGCGACTGTTCGGCGGCTGCCTGTCGACCCCGCCCCGGGTCCGCAAGGCGCTGTTCTATCGCACCACCGACAACACCGAAACCCTTCGCACCCTGGATATTCCGGTCTTCGTGCTGCACGGCACGGCCGATCCGGTCGTCCCGATCGATAACGGCCGCTACATCGCCGAGGCGGTTCCCGATGCCCGCACATCCTATTGGGACGGCGCCCAGCACGGCCTGTTCGTGGAGGACACCGCCCGATTCGTCGCCGAGGTCGGCGAGTTCATCGACGGGCTGAACTAGTTAGGGTCTGCTCGTGCGTGGGGAATTGAAGATAGCTGTGGCGCAACCGAAGTGTGTGTCCCATGACGTGGCGGCGAATGCGGTCGAACATGCGCGGGCCGTGCGCGAGGCGCGGGCGCGGGTGGTGGTGTTCCCCGAGCTGTCGCTGACCGGATACGAGTTGGATGCCGAGGTGGTGGCGCCGGACGATGCGCGGTTGCGGCCGATCGTCGACGCCTGTGCGCAGACGGGGGCGCTGGCGCTGGTCGGTGCGCCGGTGCCGGGGCCGTGGATCGCATGTCTCGGCGTGGACGGCACGGGAGCGTCGGTGGTCTATCGGAAGGTGTGCCTGTACGGCGCCGAGGCCGACCTGTTCCGGGTCGGTGAGCACGCGGTGATCGAGGTGGACGGCTGGCGGCTCGGCCTGGCCTACTGCCGCGACACCGGGATCGCCGAGCATGCCGCGCGCACCGCCGAACTCGGAATGGACGGCTATGTCTCGGGCGTCGTGCACGACGCCGATCACGAATCCGAACTGCACGGTGAACGGGCCCGCCGGGTCGCCTCCGACCATGGTGTCTGGGTCGCGACCGCGGCCTTCGCGGGCCCGACCGGCGGCGGATTCGACCGCACCTCCGGCCGGTCGGGCATCTGGTCGGCCACCGGCGAACTGCTGGCCGAGGCTGGTTCCGCACCCGGCGACCTCGTCTGCCACACCTTCGTGGACTGATCCGATCCCGGATCAGGTTCGCGCGTCGTCGAACCCGGAACTCCGCGGCCGGTTTGTCGCACCGAACGTATTGTGCCGGACGGCGTTTCGAGGGATCCGGCCCCGGACACGATTGTGTCGCTTGATATTTGCCCGATCGCCACGCGAGGGATGCGTACCGGACCCTCGTGGCGGGTCCTTCGCAGCGGGGTCAATCGTGTTGTGATGGCGATCACTTGGTGGCGGAGGTCGTGCCGGAGGGTTCCGATGTACGTGCACACTGGTGTGGTGAGTCAACGCGCGGACCTACGGCCGAATCGGATCGCCGTGTTGTCGGTGCATACCTCACCACTCGCGCAGCCGGGCACCGGCGATGCGGGCGGCATGAACGTCTACGTGCTGCAGACCGCCATCCAGCTGGCCCGACGCGGCGTCGAGGTGGAGATCTTCACCCGCGCCACCTCATCCCACGACGAACCGGTCGTCGAGGCCGCGCCCGGTGTACTGGTCCGGCATGTGGTGGCCGGACCGTTCGAGGGGCTCGACAAACATGATCTGCCCACCCAGCTGTGCCCGTTCGCGGGCGAGGTGTTGCGGCAGGAGGCCCGGCATCAGCCCGGTCATTACGACCTGATCCACTCGCACTACTGGCTGTCCGGTCAGGTCGGCTGGCTGGCCCGCGATCGGTGGCGGGTGCCGCTCGTGCACACCGCGCACACCCTGGCCGCGGTGAAGAACGCCTATCTCGCCGAGGGCGACGTCCCCGAGCCGGCGGCCCGCGAGATCGGTGAGAAGCAGATCATCGCCGAATCCGATCGCCTGGTCGCCAATACCGCCGAGGAGGCCCGGCAGCTGGTCGAGCTGTACGGCGCGGAACCCGATCACATCGATGTGGTCCTGCCCGGTGCGGATCTGGTCCGCTATCACCCGGGCGACAAGGCGGCCGCCCGCGCGGCGTTGGGCCTGTCGCCGCGGGAACAGATCGTGGCCTTCGTCGGCCGGATCCAGCCGCTCAAGGCCCCCGACGTCCTGGTCCGGGCCGCCGCGCAGGTGCTGGCCGCCGAGCCCGATCGGGCGCTGCGGGTGCTGATCGTGGGCGGTCCGTCCGGCACCGGCCTGGAACGGCCCGATGCGCTGATCGAATTGGCCGCCGACCTCGGCATCGCCGATCGCGTGACATTCCTGCCGCCGCAGCCCCCGCAGCGGCTGGTGCAGGTCTACCGGGCCGCCGATCTGGTGGCCGTGCCGAGCTACAACGAATCGTTCGGGCTGGTCGCCATCGAGGCGCAGGCCAGCGGGACGCCCGTATTGGCCGCCCATGTCGGAGGCCTCGGCACCGCGGTGCGCGACGGGGTGTCGGGCCTGCTGGTGCCCGATCACAGCACCGGCGAATGGTCCTCGGCCCTGCGCTTACTGCTCGACGATCCCGCGCGGCTGGATCGGATGGGTCGCGCCGCACGCGGCCACGCCGCCAACTTCTCCTGGGAACATACGGCCGAGGGTTTGCTGGACAGTTATTCCGAGGCGTTGGCGGGCCATCGAGGTGTGCGATCGCGACTGGCGAGTACGGTGCTCGCAGAGGGCAATCAAGCCAGGTCGCGGGCGCTGTGGCGGCGCCGGATAGGAGCGGTGCGCCGGTGAGCCAGCCAACGATTCCCGAAACCGCGCGACTGATCGAGGACACCCTGCGCGACCGGGAGGTCGAATACACGCGCGAGGGCGAGGACACGTTCATCATCGTGCTGCCCGGTGAGCGCAAGCTGAAGACCACCGTCATGCTGACCGTCGGCACCCACGGCGTGCGCTACGAATGCTTCGTCTGCCGCAAGCCCGACGAGAACTTCGAGGGCGTCTACAAGTTCCTGTTGCGCCGCAACCGCCGCCTCTACGGCGTGGCCTACACCCTCGACCGCGTCGGGGACATCTACCTGATCGGCCGCGTCGCCACGCACGCCGTCACCGCCGACGAACTCGACCGCATCTTCGGTCAGATCCTCGAGGCCGTCGACGCCGATTTCAATGTGCTGCTCGAACTGGGCTTCGCGGAATCGATTCGGCGCGAATGGAAGTGGCGGGTCTCGCGCGGGGAGTCGTTGAAGAATCTGCGCGCGTTCGAGCATTTGGTCGAGGAGTGACCGGAGCATAGGTACCGGCGCATCTACTCTGGTCGAGAGATGACGGAAGGTGACCTCGGATGACTGTGCTGGCGCTCGATATCGGGGCGACGAAGTTCGCGGCGGGGATCGTGCATGCCGGGCGGCAGGTGCGGGATGTGCGGCAGGCGGGGGTGCCGGAGGCCAAGGTGTGGGAGGTGTGCCGGGAGTTGCTGCTCGAGGTGGCGGGCGATACTCCGATCACCGCGATAGGTATCGGGTCGGCGGGGCCGGTGGATGTGCGGTCGGGGATCACCGCACCGCTGAACATCCCCGAGTGGAAGTCCGGATTTCCGATCGTCGCGTCGGTGCAGGAGCTGTTTCCCTCGGCGGTGATCCGGTTCGCGATCGACGGGGCGTGCCTGGCCCTGGCCGAACATCACATCGGGGATCTGCGCGGGGTGCGTGACGGTCTGGCGATGACCGTCTCGTCCGGAATCGGCGGCGGCATCATCATCGACGGCCGGGTCGCGGTGGGCCGCACCGGAAATGCCGGTCATATCGGTCATATCGTGGTGCCGGGCTGGGACGAGCCGTGCGGCTGCGGCGGCGTCGGCTGCGTCGAAGCCGTGGCCAGCGGCATGTCGTCGGTGCGCTGGGCGCGGGCACAGGGCTGGGACGGTACGACCGGCGTGGAACTGTCCCGGGCCGCACAAGCGGGCGACGCCATCGCCCTCGCCGCCCTCGAGCGCGCGGGAACCGCACTGGGACAGGCGATTTCGTCCGCCGCGGCACTGCTCGACATCGATCGGGTGGTGATCGGCGGCGGCTTCGCCGAATCCGGTGCGCCGCTGTGGGATCCGATGCGCGCCGCGATCGCGAAACACGCCCGCCTCGGATTCCTGCGCGATCTGCGGGTGCTGAAATCGCGAATCACCAACGGCGCCACCCTGGTGGGCGCGGGCGTGCTGGCCGCCGGACACGCCACCGCCGACGAATACGACTGAATCGGGCGGGCGACCGCGGGGCCAGGCCGGTGAGCAGCGGTATCGCCGCTCTGGCAGGATGGCCCGCATGACGTACACCCTCGTTTTGCTGCGCCACGGCGAGAGCGAATGGAACGCCCTGAACCTGTTCACCGGCTGGGTGGACGTGCATCTCACCGATAAGGGCCGGGCCGAGGGTAAGCGCGCCGGGGAGTTGCTGGCCGAGCGGGGAATCCTGCCCGATATCGTCTACACCTCACTGCTGCGCCGCGCGATCAGCACCGCCAACCTGGCCCTCGACGCCGCCGACCGGCACTGGATTCCGGTCGTGCGGGACTGGCGTCTCAACGAGCGGCACTACGGTGCCCTGCAGGGCAAGGACAAGGCGCAGATCCGCGACAAGTACGGCGACGAGCAGTTCATGCTGTGGCGCCGCAGCTACGACACCCCGCCGCCGCCGATCGAGGCCGACGACGAATACAGCCAGGACGGCGATCCCCGCTACGCCGGCATCGAGGTGCCGCGGACGGAATGCCTGCAGGACGTCGTGGCCCGGATGGTGCCGTACTGGGAGTCGACCATCGCCGGGGAACTGGTGGCGGGCAAGTCCGTTCTCGTTGCCGCGCACGGCAATTCGCTGCGCGCCCTGGTCAAGCATCTGGAGAACATCTCCGACGAGGACATCGCCGGGCTGAACATCCCCACCGGCATTCCGCTGCGCTACGAGCTGGACGAGAATCTGCGCCCGATCGGTCCGGGCGAATACCTCGATCCCGAGGCCGCCGCGGCCGGCGCCGCCGCCGTGGCGAATCAGGGCGGCAAGTAACCGTTCATCCCGCCGTCGCGTAAGGGGGCTGGGCAACGTCGCCCAGCCCTGGTAATGTCCTGCCGTTCAGCGTCGGGCCGTCGCTGAAACGCTTTCTGCCAGGGGATATTTCGTTCCATTGCTCGGGGAGCTCGTTGCTGCCCGGCGATGGACGCTACCCCTCACACCCGGGCATCCGGGCATGCAGAAAGAGATACCTATGTTCGTAGCGGGACGCGCCCGAGTCGTTTCCTGGGCCGCCGCGACGGTGACGGCAATGGCCGCCACCGCATTCACCTCCGGCATCGCGGCCGCGGCCGCGCCGGTCACCCTCGGCGGCGGATCCGGCATCGTCGTCGAACAACTCGACGATCCGGGCAAGGCCGCCGACTGCACGCTCACCGCCATCGGCCGCGACCACAACGATCGCCTGGTCGGCCTCACGGCCGGGCACTGCGGTCAGATCGGCTCCCGGCTGCTGGCCGAATACGATCCGCATGCCGGTGTGATCGGCCGGGTCACCGCCAAGAGCGAGGATATGGACTGGGCGGTCATCGAATTCGATCAGGACCGCGTCGTGCCGACCCGCCAGGTGTCGCAGTCGGTGATCAACGGCATCGGTGCGGGACCGGGCGTCGGCGACAACGTCTGCAAGAACGGCCGCACCACCGGATTCACCTGCGGCATCGTCTGGGAGACCCATCAGGCCTGGTTCGCCAGCCATGTCTGCGCCGATCACGGCGATTCCGGTTCGCCGGTGCTGCGCGGCGATCAGCTCATCGGAATGGTGGTGGCGGGCAAGGACTTCCAGGTCGGCCCGGTGACCGTCCCGCTGCCGTCCTGCACGGGCGCGGGCGATGTGATCCATCAGCCCGACGCCGCCACCACGATCCAGACGGTGCTGAGCGATATCGACCGTCAGGGCGGTCCGGGCGCGGGCTTCCGGCTGATCTGATCGGGATCGGTGGCGGTCGCACGACCGCCACCGGCCGCCGATCTCGGTGAGCCTCATCACGTCTACGCGACCGTAGCTATGGCTTTGCCATGTCCGTTAAACATGCCTGTAACAAAGGTGGCGGCAGTCACATACGGGCCGGTCGGGAGTGGTCTGGGTAACTCTCGGTAGGCGATCCGCCAGGTCAGCCGATCCCTATCGGATGGTCGAGGCGCCGGAGATAAATCCGTTGGTGTTGGTGTAACCGAGGGTTTGCAACTTACTTACGGGTAGTTAAGCTCCGGACGTTCGACCATTGCGAGAGGTAGATCACGTCCGATGAAGTACGCGTTGCGCGCCACAGTGGCCGCGGTGGCCACCACCGTCACCCTCCCGTTCTTCGGCCCGGGCACTGCGAGCGCCGCACCGGTGTCGACCGGTCCGGACGGCGGCGCTGCCGGGGCGGCCTGGACCGCCACCGAGGATGGCGGGCAGCAGTATCCCGATATCAACATCCAGTGGGATGTGCCGATCACCATGAGCGACGGCACCGTGCTGAAGGCCAATGTGTACCGGCCCGCCGACGCCTCGGGTCGCCCGATCGATACGCGGACGCCGGTCGTGGTCAACATCACCCCGTATACGAAGTTGGTGAGTAACCTTGCCGACCACGCGAATTCGATTCCGGGACTGTCGGATCTGCTGATCAATCTGCTGCGGCAGATCGATCTGTCCGGTACGCCGCTGTCGGGTCTCACGGATCTGACGAAATCCTTCGGCGGCGGTGAGTTGCGCAACTTCTCGGTCGACCGCCAACTCATCAAGAGCGGTTATGCCCAGGTCGTCGTGGACACCCGCGGCACCGGATTCTCGCAGGGCGAATGGGATATGTTGCGCCAGCGCGAACAACAGGATTCGGTCGAGGTCGTCGACTGGGCGGCGGCGCAACCGTGGTCCGACGGCAAGGTCGGCATGAGCGGAATGTCCTATTCGGCGATCAACCAGATGCAGACGGCCGAGAAGCATCCGGACGCGTTGAAGGCGATCTTCCCCATCGTGCCGGGTAGCGATCTGGTGCAGGACGTTCTCGCGCCGGGCGGCGGATTCGGGTTGACCTTCATTCCGTTGTGGCTCACCGCGATCAACGCCACCAAGTGGGTGCCGGATGTGCAGTCGTTGCTGCAGGGCCGCTTCGACACCAAGTGGCTGTCCGACCGCGTCGCCAGCCCGATGACGTATCTGGACGTGCTGCTCAACGCGTATGCCAGTGTGCGCATGGAGGATCTGGATCCGCGGGTGAAGGGAATGCTCACCGACTTCAGCTCCGAACGCCAGGCGTGGCTGGGCGATCCGAGCCGGGTGCGGGTGCCGACCTTCGTCGTCGGCGGCTGGCACGACCTGTTCACGTATTCGGAATCCAAGATCTACAACGAGATTCCGCTGCCGCCGGGCCAGAAGCAGTTGCTGATGGGCGATACCTATCACATCAATTCGGGCAACCAGTACAGCAAGCCGGGTCTGCCGCCGCGGCTGGATGTGTTGCAGCGGGCGTGGTTCGACAAGTGGCTCAAGGGGATCGATAACGGCATCGACGGCTACGGCCCGGTGACGCTGTATCAGCAGGGCACCGGCGGCTGGGCGACCCAGGACGGGTTCGGGACCGGCGCGCCCACCGAGGAGGCGAGCGAGTATCGGCGGATGTACTTGTCCGCCAATCGAAGCGGCACCGCCCAGAGCGTCTACGACGGCTCGCTGACCGGCGAGGCGAACGATGACATCGCGCGACTGACCGTCGCCCCCGGGCTGACGACGGTGTGCTCCAACGATGCCGCGCAGGGATCGGCGGGTCTGCTGTCGATCATCGATGCCTGCGGTAAGGATTCGCGCATCGCCGAGCTGAACGGCCTGACCTTCACCAGTGCACCGGTGGCGGGGGAGACCACGATCTCCGGCCCGATCGCGGTGCGGCTCAACACCGTTCAGGACGCCGCGGACGGCTACTGGTCCGTGACGGTCAACGATGTCGCGCCCGACGGAGGGTCGACGGTGCTGTCGTCCGGACAGCTGATGGCGTCGCTGCGGCAGATCGACGATTCGGCCAGTACGCGCTCGGCGGGCGGCGACTACACCGATCCGCGCCCGTACGACTCCCTGGACCGCCGCGAGCCGACCGTGCCGGGCGAGGTGACCACGCTGGATATCGGCCTGTCCGGAACCCAGGCCGTGCTCGCGCCCGGCCACCGGCTGCGCGTCGACGTGTTCGCGAGCAACTTCCCCAAGGGCCTGCCCATCGGCCCGATGCTGGTCGACACCGGCCTCAAACCCGAACACATCCAACTCGATCCGAATGCGCCGAGCTTCGTGAACATCCCGGTCCGCGGTAATCCGGGGTGGTAGTTCCGAGCTCCCTCGCCGTCCCGGAGGCGCACAACGGCGTGTGCCCCGGGACTTCTCTCTCAGGCGCCGCGGCCGATGGAGCGCCGGCGCTTCGTCGGGGAATGAAGCATTTCCGACGAATGAGGCGCAGATCACATTTGCCATCGGCTGCGGCGAACGCCACTGTGCGGGGGCACAATGGAACACAGTTCACATTGGCTTCGCGTGTTGGTGAGATGAGCGGTGCCGCAAGGAAAAGTGCCTGCGAGATCCTGACTAGGGGCCCGGCCCTGCCGTCCGGAACGACCTCCGGACAGGCCGAACTCTGCGTAAACACCCGGCTAACAGTCGAGTAAGCGCCCGTGACCTGCGCGAAACTTCGCGAACCCGGACTTGGTGAGTGCGCCCGCGATCGTACGATTCAATTGTGAGCGTTCCTCAGGCCGTGTTGATGGCGATTCTCGCGGCCGTCGTAGGTCTGGCCGTCGGTGGTCTGCTCATCCCGTACGTGAATGCCCGTCAGGCGCAGCGCCGCGAGGCCGATTCGGGTCTGACCATGTCCCAGGTGCTCGATCTCATCGTGCTCGCCTCGGAAAGCGGTATCGCGGTCGTCGACGAATATCGCGACGTCGTGCTGGTGAATCCGCGCGCCGAGGAACTGGGACTGGTCCGCGATCGGCTGCTCGACGAGCGCGCGTGGGCCGCGGTGGAGAAGGTGATCGCCTCCGGCGAGAGCGCCGACTTCGATCTGACCGCCAAGAATCCCGTCCCGGGCCGCAGCCGCATCGCCGTGCGCGGCGTGGCCCGTCCGCTGTCGCGCGAGGGTTCCAGTTTCGTCGTGCTGTTCGCCGACGACGATTCCGAACAGGCGCGCATGGAGGCGACCCGGCGCGATTTCGTCGCCAATGTCAGCCATGAACTCAAGACGCCCGTCGGCGCGATGAGCCTGCTGGCCGAGGCGCTGCTGGAATCGGCCGACGATCCGGATTCGGTGCGGCATTTCGGCGAGCGGCTGATGGTCGAGACCCGGCGCATGGGCAAGATGGTCACCGAATTGATCGCGCTGTCGCGCCTGCAGGGCGCGGAGAAGCTGCCGCAGCTGGAGGCGGTCGATGTCGACACCGTCGTGAATGCGGCCATCGAACGCTCGCGCACCGCGGCCGAGGCCGCCGGAATCACCGTCAGTACCGATCGCAACAGCGGGCTGGAAATGCTCGGCGACGAGACGCTGCTGGTGACCGCGCTGTCGAATCTGGTCGAGAATGCGATCAACTATTCGCCCAAGGGTTCGCACGTCTCGGTGAGCCGATCCTTGCGCGGCGGATATGTGAACATCGCGGTCACCGACCGCGGAATCGGTATCGCCAAGGAGGATCAGGAACGGGTGTTCGAACGCTTCTTCCGCGCCGACAAGGCCCGTTCGCGCGCCACCGGCGGGACCGGACTCGGCCTGGCTATCGTCAAACACGTGGCCGCCAATCACAACGGTGAAATCACCCTGTGGAGCAAACTGGGGACCGGCTCGACGTTCACGCTGCGCGTCCCCGCCGTCGAAACCGACGATCAGAATTCCGCCAACCCGGCGGAGAAGAAGGGTCCCACCGCCATCCAGGTGGGCAAGAAAGAAACCGGTCCGCGCCCCGCAGGGCGGACCAGACCCAACGGTGTGGAGGCAACCCGATGACGAGTGTGCTGATCGTCGAGGACGAGGAGTCGCTGGCCGATCCGCTCGCATTCCTGCTGCGCAAGGAGGGATTCGAGGTCACGGTAGTCGGCGACGGCCCGTCCGCGCTGGCAGAATTCGACCGCTCGGGCGCCGACATCGTGCTGCTCGACCTCATGCTCCCCGGCATGAGCGGAACCGATGTGTGCAAGCAGCTGCGGACCCGCAGCAGCGTGCCGGTGATCATGGTGACCGCTCGCGACAGCGAGATCGACAAGGTGGTCGGGCTGGAGCTCGGCGCCGACGACTATGTCACCAAGCCGTATTCGTCGCGGGAGCTGATCGCGCGCATCCGCGCGGTGCTGCGCCGCGGCGCCGGCGAGGATGTCGACGGCTCGAACGAGAGCGGCGTGCTGGAGGCGGGGCCGGTGCGCATGGATGTCGATCGGCACACGGTTCAGGTGAACGGTAAGCCGGTCACCTTGCCGCTCAAGGAATTCGATCTGCTCGAATACCTCCTGCGCAACTCCGGGCGCGTGCTGACCCGCGGCCAGCTCATCGATCGTGTCTGGGGCGCGGACTACGTCGGCGATACCAAAACCCTCGATGTGCACGTCAAGCGGCTGCGCTCGAAGATCGAGGCGGATCCGGCGAAGCCGGAACATCTGGTGACCGTGCGCGGGCTGGGCTACAAGCTCGAGGCCTGACGGTTCGACAAGCGATGAGCCGCGGCGGCCCGATCGGGCCGCCGCGGCTCATCGCTTGTCGAACCGTCAGGCCTCGAGCTTGTAGCCCAGCCCGCGCACGGTCACCAGATGTTCCGGCTTCGCCGGATCCGCCTCGATCTTCGAGCGCAGCCGCTTGACGTGCACATCGAGGGTTTTGGTATCGCCGACGTAGTCCGCGCCCCAGACACGATCGATGAGCTGGCCGCGGGTCAGCACGCGCCCGGAGTTGCGCAGGAGGTATTCGAGCAGATCGAATTCCTTGAGCGGCAAGGTGACCGGCTTACCGTTCACCTGAACCGTGTGCCGATCGACATCCATGCGCACCGGCCCCGCCTCCAGCACGCCGCTCTCGTTCGAGCCGTCGACATCCTCGCCGGCGCCGCGGCGCAGCACCGCGCGGATGCGCGCGATCAGCTCCCGCGACGAATACGGCTTGGTGACATAGTCGTCGGCGCCGAGCTCCAGCCCGACCACCTTGTCGATCTCGCTGTCGCGAGCGGTCACCATGATCACCGGCACGCTGCTGCGGGTCCGCAGCTGCTTGCACACATCGGTTCCGCTCATGCCGGGGAGCATGAGGTCGAGCAGCACGATGTCGGCGCCCGAGCGGTCGAATTCTGCCAGCGCGGACGGGCCGTCGCCGACTACCGTGACCTCGAATCCCTCCTTGCGCAGCAGGAATGCGAGCGGATCGGCCAGCGACTCCTCGTCCTCGACGATCAGCACACTCGTCATCGGGTTGCCTCCACACCGTTGGGTCTGGTCCGCCCTGCGGGGCGCGGACCGGTTTCTTTCTTGCCCACCTGGATGGCGGTGGGACCCTTCTTCTCCGCCGGGTTGGCGGAATTCTGATCGTCGGTTTCGACGGCGGGGACGCGCAGCGTGAACGTCGAGCCGGTCCCCAGTTTGCTCCACAGGGTGATTTCACCGTTGTGATTGGCGGCCACGTGTTTGACGATAGCCAGGCCGAGTCCGGTCCCGCCGGTGGCGCGCGAACGGGCCTTGTCGGCGCGGAAGAAGCGTTCGAACACCCGTTCCTGATCCTCCTTGGCGATACCGATTCCGCGGTCGGTGACCGCGATGTTCACATATCCGCCGCGCAAGGATCGGCTCACCGAGACGTGCGAACCCTTGGGCGAATAGTTGATCGCATTCTCGACCAGATTCGACAGCGCGGTCACCAGCAGCGTCTCGTCGCCGAGCATTTCCAGCCCGCTGTTGCGATCGGTACTGACGGTGATTCCGGCGGCCTCGGCCGCGGTGCGCGAGCGTTCGATGGCCGCATTCACGACGGTGTCGACATCGACCGCCTCCAGCTGCGGCAGCTTCTCCGCGCCCTGCAGGCGCGACAGCGCGATCAATTCGGTGACCATCTTGCCCATGCGCCGGGTCTCGACCATCAGCCGCTCGCCGAAATGCCGCACCGAATCCGGATCGTCGGCCGATTCCAGCAGCGCCTCGGCCAGCAGGCTCATCGCGCCGACGGGCGTCTTGAGTTCATGGCTGACATTGGCGACGAAATCGCGCCGGGTCGCCTCCATGCGCGCCTGTTCGGAATCGTCGTCGGCGAACAGCACGACGAAACTGGAACCCTCGCGCGACAGCGGACGGGCCACGCCGCGCACGGCGATGCGGCTGCGGCCCGGGACGGGATTCTTGGCGGTCAGATCGAAGTCGGCGCTCTCGCCGGAGGCGATCACCTTCTCCACCGCGGCCCACGCGCGCTCGTCGAGCAGCCGATCGCGGACCAGTCCCAGTTCCTCGGCGCGCGGATTCACCAGCACGACGTCGCGATATTCGTCGACGACCGCGATACCGCTTTCCGAGGCGAGCACGATGAGATCGAGCACCTGGGACATGGTCAGACCCGAATCGGCCTCGCGGCGCTGCGCCTGACGGGCATTCACGTACGGGATGAGCAGACCACCGACGGCCAGACCTACGACGGCCGCGAGAATCGCCATCAACACGGCCTGAGGAACGCTCACAATTGAATCGTACGATCGCGGGCGCACTCACCAAGTCCGGGTTCGCGAAGTTTCGCGCAGGTCACGGGCGCTTACTCGACTGTTAGCCGGGTGTTTACGCAGAGTTCGGCCTGTCCGGAGGTCGTTCCGGACGGCAGGGCCGGGCCCCTAGTCAGGATCTCGCAGGCACTTTTCCTTGCGGCACCGCTCATCTCACCAACACGCGAAGCCAATGTGAACTGTGTTCCATTGTGCCCCCGCACAGTGGCGTTCGCCGCAGCCGATGGCAAATGTGATCTGCGCCTCATTCGTCGGAAATGCTTCATTCCCCGACGAAGCGCCGGCGCTCCATCGGCCGCGGCGCCTGAGAGAGAAGTCCCGGGGCACACGCCGTTGTGCGCCTCCGGGACGGCGAGGGAGCTCGGAACTACCACCCCGGATTACCGCGGACCGGGATGTTCACGAAGCTCGGCGCATTCGGATCGAGTTGGATGTGTTCGGGTTTGAGGCCGGTGTCGACCAGCATCGGGCCGATGGGCAGGCCCTTGGGGAAGTTGCTCGCGAACACGTCGACGCGCAGCCGGTGGCCGGGCGCGAGCACGGCCTGGGTTCCGGACAGGCCGATATCCAGCGTGGTCACCTCGCCCGGCACGGTCGGCTCGCGGCGGTCCAGGGAGTCGTACGGGCGCGGATCGGTGTAGTCGCCGCCCGCCGAGCGCGTACTGGCCGAATCGTCGATCTGCCGCAGCGACGCCATCAGCTGTCCGGACGACAGCACCGTCGACCCTCCGTCGGGCGCGACATCGTTGACCGTCACGGACCAGTAGCCGTCCGCGGCGTCCTGAACGGTGTTGAGCCGCACCGCGATCGGGCCGGAGATCGTGGTCTCCCCCGCCACCGGTGCACTGGTGAAGGTCAGGCCGTTCAGCTCGGCGATGCGCGAATCCTTACCGCAGGCATCGATGATCGACAGCAGACCCGCCGATCCCTGCGCGGCATCGTTGGAGCACACCGTCGTCAGCCCGGGGGCGACGGTCAGTCGCGCGATGTCATCGTTCGCCTCGCCGGTCAGCGAGCCGTCGTAGACGCTCTGGGCGGTGCCGCTTCGATTGGCGGACAAGTACATCCGCCGATACTCGCTCGCCTCCTCGGTGGGCGCGCCGGTCCCGAACCCGTCCTGGGTCGCCCAGCCGCCGGTGCCCTGCTGATACAGCGTCACCGGGCCGTAGCCGTCGATGCCGTTATCGATCCCCTTGAGCCACTTGTCGAACCACGCCCGCTGCAACACATCCAGCCGCGGCGGCAGACCCGGCTTGCTGTACTGGTTGCCCGAATTGATGTGATAGGTATCGCCCATCAGCAACTGCTTCTGGCCCGGCGGCAGCGGAATCTCGTTGTAGATCTTGGATTCCGAATACGTGAACAGGTCGTGCCAGCCGCCGACGACGAAGGTCGGCACCCGCACCCGGCTCGGATCGCCCAGCCACGCCTGGCGTTCGGAGCTGAAGTCGGTGAGCATTCCCTTCACCCGCGGATCCAGATCCTCCATGCGCACACTGGCATACGCGTTGAGCAGCACGTCCAGATACGTCATCGGGCTGGCGACGCGGTCGGACAGCCACTTGGTGTCGAAGCGGCCCTGCAGCAACGACTGCACATCCGGCACCCACTTGGTGGCGTTGATCGCGGTGAGCCACAACGGAATGAAGGTCAACCCGAATCCGCCGCCCGGCGCGAGAACGTCCTGCACCAGATCGCTACCCGGCACGATGGGGAAGATCGCCTTCAACGCGTCCGGATGCTTCTCGGCCGTCTGCATCTGGTTGATCGCCGAATAGGACATTCCGCTCATGCCGACCTTGCCGTCGGACCACGGTTGCGCCGCCGCCCAGTCGACGACCTCGACCGAATCCTGTTGTTCGCGCTGGCGCAACATATCCCATTCGCCCTGCGAGAATCCGGTGCCGCGGGTGTCCACGACGACCTGGGCATAACCGCTCTTGATGAGTTGGCGGTCGACCGAGAAGTTGCGCAACTCACCGCCGCCGAAGGATTTCGTCAGATCCGTGAGACCCGACAGCGGCGTACCGGACAGATCGATCTGCCGCAGCAGATTGATCAGCAGATCCGACAGTCCCGGAATCGAATTCGCGTGGTCGGCAAGGTTACTCACCAACTTCGTATACGGGGTGATGTTGACCACGACCGGCGTCCGCGTATCGATCGGGCGACCCGAGGCGTCGGCGGGCCGGTACACATTGGCCTTCAGCACGGTGCCGTCGCTCATGGTGATCGGCACATCCCACTGGATGTTGATATCGGGATACTGCTGCCCGCCATCCTCGGTGGCGGTCCAGGCCGCCCCGGCAGCGCCGCCGTCCGGACCGGTCGACACCGGTGCGGCGCTCGCAGTGCCCGGGCCGAAGAACGGGAGGGTGACGGTGGTGGCCACCGCGGCCACTGTGGCGCGCAACGCGTACTTCATCGGACGTGATCTACCTCTCGCAATGGTCGAACGTCCGGAGCTTAACTACCCGTAAGTAAGTTGCAAACCCTCGGTTACACCAACACCAACGGATTTATCTCCGGCGCCTCGACCATCCGATAGGGATCGGCTGACCTGGCGGATCGCCTACCGAGAGTTACCCAGACCACTCCCGACCGGCCCGTATGTGACTGCCGCCACCTTTGTTACAGGCATGTTTAACGGACATGGCAAAGCCATAGCTACGGTCGCGTAGACGTGATGAGGCTCACCGAGATCGGCGGCCGGTGGCGGTCGTGCGACCGCCACCGATCCCGATCAGATCAGCCGGAAGCCCGCGCCCGGACCGC
The DNA here is from genome assembly GCF_044454005.1 of Nocardia sp. NPDC051570. Lineage (NCBI taxonomy): Bacteria > Bacillati > Actinomycetota > Actinomycetes > Mycobacteriales > Nocardiaceae > Nocardia > Nocardia sp. NPDC051570. The sequence goes on from NZ_JBITDI010000015.1 coordinate 105,802, forward strand.
CCTGACGGTCGATATCGCTCAGCACCGTCTGGATCGTGGTGGCGGCGTCGGGCTGATGGATCACATCGCCCGCGCCCGTGCAGGACGGCAGCGGGACGGTCACCGGGCCGACCTGGAAGTCCTTGCCCGCCACCACCATTCCGATGAGCTGATCGCCGCGCAGCACCGGCGAACCGGAATCGCCGTGATCGGCGCAGACATGGCTGGCGAACCAGGCCTGATGGGTCTCCCAGACGATGCCGCAGGTGAATCCGGTGGTGCGGCCGTTCTTGCAGACGTTGTCGCCGACGCCCGGTCCCGCACCGATGCCGTTGATCACCGACTGCGACACCTGGCGGGTCGGCACGACGCGGTCCTGATCGAATTCGATGACCGCCCAGTCCATATCCTCGCTCTTGGCGGTGACCCGGCCGATCACACCGGCATGCGGATCGTATTCGGCCAGCAGCCGGGAGCCGATCTGACCGCAGTGCCCGGCCGTGAGGCCGACCAGGCGATCGTTGTGGTCGCGGCCGATGGCGGTGAGCGTGCAGTCGGCGGCCTTGCCCGGATCGTCGAGTTGTTCGACGACGATGCCGGATCCGCCGCCGAGGGTGACCGGCGCGGCCGCGGCCGCGATGCCGGAGGTGAATGCGGTGGCGGCCATTGCCGTCACCGTCGCGGCGGCCCAGGAAACGACTCGGGCGCGTCCCGCTACGAACATAGGTATCTCTTTCTGCATGCCCGGATGCCCGGGTGTGAGGGGTAGCGTCCATCGCCGGGCAGCAACGAGCTCCCCGAGCAATGGAACGAAATATCCCCTGGCAGAAAGCGTTTCAGCGACGGCCCGACGCTGAACGGCAGGACATTACCAGGGCTGGGCGACGTTGCCCAGCCCCCTTACGCGACGGCGGGATGAACGGTTACTTGCCGCCCTGATTCGCCACGGCGGCGGCGCCGGCCGCGGCGGCCTCGGGATCGAGGTATTCGCCCGGACCGATCGGGCGCAGATTCTCGTCCAGCTCGTAGCGCAGCGGAATGCCGGTGGGGATGTTCAGCCCGGCGATGTCCTCGTCGGAGATGTTCTCCAGATGCTTGACCAGGGCGCGCAGCGAATTGCCGTGCGCGGCAACGAGAACGGACTTGCCCGCCACCAGTTCCCCGGCGATGGTCGACTCCCAGTACGGCACCATCCGGGCCACGACGTCCTGCAGGCATTCCGTCCGCGGCACCTCGATGCCGGCGTAGCGGGGATCGCCGTCCTGGCTGTATTCGTCGTCGGCCTCGATCGGCGGCGGCGGGGTGTCGTAGCTGCGGCGCCACAGCATGAACTGCTCGTCGCCGTACTTGTCGCGGATCTGCGCCTTGTCCTTGCCCTGCAGGGCACCGTAGTGCCGCTCGTTGAGACGCCAGTCCCGCACGACCGGAATCCAGTGCCGGTCGGCGGCGTCGAGGGCCAGGTTGGCGGTGCTGATCGCGCGGCGCAGCAGTGAGGTGTAGACGATATCGGGCAGGATTCCCCGCTCGGCCAGCAACTCCCCGGCGCGCTTACCCTCGGCCCGGCCCTTATCGGTGAGATGCACGTCCACCCAGCCGGTGAACAGGTTCAGGGCGTTCCATTCGCTCTCGCCGTGGCGCAGCAAAACGAGGGTGTACGTCATGCGGGCCATCCTGCCAGAGCGGCGATACCGCTGCTCACCGGCCTGGCCCCGCGGTCGCCCGCCCGATTCAGTCGTATTCGTCGGCGGTGGCGTGTCCGGCGGCCAGCACGCCCGCGCCCACCAGGGTGGCGCCGTTGGTGATTCGCGATTTCAGCACCCGCAGATCGCGCAGGAATCCGAGGCGGGCGTGTTTCGCGATCGCGGCGCGCATCGGATCCCACAGCGGCGCACCGGATTCGGCGAAGCCGCCGCCGATCACCACCCGATCGATGTCGAGCAGTGCCGCGGCGGACGAAATCGCCTGTCCCAGTGCGGTTCCCGCGCGCTCGAGGGCGGCGAGGGCGATGGCGTCGCCCGCTTGTGCGGCCCGGGACAGTTCCACGCCGGTCGTACCGTCCCAGCCCTGTGCCCGCGCCCAGCGCACCGACGACATGCCGCTGGCCACGGCTTCGACGCAGCCGACGCCGCCGCAGCCGCACGGCTCGTCCCAGCCCGGCACCACGATATGACCGATATGACCGGCATTTCCGGTGCGGCCCACCGCGACCCGGCCGTCGATGATGATGCCGCCGCCGATTCCGGACGAGACGGTCATCGCCAGACCGTCACGCACCCCGCGCAGATCCCCGATGTGATGTTCGGCCAGGGCCAGGCACGCCCCGTCGATCGCGAACCGGATCACCGCCGAGGGAAACAGCTCCTGCACCGACGCGACGATCGGAAATCCGGACTTCCACTCGGGGATGTTCAGCGGTGCGGTGATCCCCGACCGCACATCCACCGGCCCCGCCGACCCGATACCTATCGCGGTGATCGGAGTATCGCCCGCCACCTCGAGCAGCAACTCCCGGCACACCTCCCACACCTTGGCCTCCGGCACCCCCGCCTGCCGCACATCCCGCACCTGCCGCCCGGCATGCACGATCCCCGCCGCGAACTTCGTCGCCCCGATATCGAGCGCCAGCACAGTCATCCGAGGTCACCTTCCGTCATCTCTCGACCAGAGTAGATGCGCCGGTACCTATGCTCCGGTCACTCCTCGACCAAATGCTCGAACGCGCGCAGATTCTTCAACGACTCCCCGCGCGAGACCCGCCACTTCCATTCGCGCCGAATCGATTCCGCGAAGCCCAGTTCGAGCAGCACATTGAAATCGGCGTCGACGGCCTCGAGGATCTGACCGAAGATGCGGTCGAGTTCGTCGGCGGTGACGGCGTGCGTGGCGACGCGGCCGATCAGGTAGATGTCCCCGACGCGGTCGAGGGTGTAGGCCACGCCGTAGAGGCGGCGGTTGCGGCGCAACAGGAACTTGTAGACGCCCTCGAAGTTCTCGTCGGGCTTGCGGCAGACGAAGCATTCGTAGCGCACGCCGTGGGTGCCGACGGTCAGCATGACGGTGGTCTTCAGCTTGCGCTCACCGGGCAGCACGATGATGAACGTGTCCTCGCCCTCGCGCGTGTATTCGACCTCCCGGTCGCGCAGGGTGTCCTCGATCAGTCGCGCGGTTTCGGGAATCGTTGGCTGGCTCACCGGCGCACCGCTCCTATCCGGCGCCGCCACAGCGCCCGCGACCTGGCTTGATTGCCCTCTGCGAGCACCGTACTCGCCAGTCGCGATCGCACACCTCGATGGCCCGCCAACGCCTCGGAATAACTGTCCAGCAAACCCTCGGCCGTATGTTCCCAGGAGAAGTTGGCGGCGTGGCCGCGTGCGGCGCGACCCATCCGATCCAGCCGCGCGGGATCGTCGAGCAGTAAGCGCAGGGCCGAGGACCATTCGCCGGTGCTGTGATCGGGCACCAGCAGGCCCGACACCCCGTCGCGCACCGCGGTGCCGAGGCCTCCGACATGGGCGGCCAATACGGGCGTCCCGCTGGCCTGCGCCTCGATGGCGACCAGCCCGAACGATTCGTTGTAGCTCGGCACGGCCACCAGATCGGCGGCCCGGTAGACCTGCACCAGCCGCTGCGGGGGCTGCGGCGGCAGGAATGTCACGCGATCGGCGATGCCGAGGTCGGCGGCCAATTCGATCAGCGCATCGGGCCGTTCCAGGCCGGTGCCGGACGGACCGCCCACGATCAGCACCCGCAGCGCCCGATCGGGCTCGGCGGCCAGCACCTGCGCGGCGGCCCGGACCAGGACGTCGGGGGCCTTGAGCGGCTGGATCCGGCCGACGAAGGCCACGATCTGTTCCCGCGGCGACAGGCCCAACGCCGCGCGGGCGGCCGCCTTGTCGCCCGGGTGATAGCGGACCAGATCCGCACCGGGCAGGACCACATCGATGTGATCGGGTTCCGCGCCGTACAGCTCGACCAGCTGCCGGGCCTCCTCGGCGGTATTGGCGACCAGGCGATCGGATTCGGCGATGATCTGCTTCTCACCGATCTCGCGGGCCGCCGGCTCGGGGACGTCGCCCTCGGCGAGATAGGCGTTCTTCACCGCGGCCAGGGTGTGCGCGGTGTGCACGAGCGGCACCCGCCACCGATCGCGGGCCAGCCAGCCGACCTGACCGGACAGCCAGTAGTGCGAGTGGATCAGGTCGTAATGACCGGGCTGATGCCGGGCCTCCTGCCGCAACACCTCGCCCGCGAACGGGCACAGCTGGGTGGGCAGATCATGTTTGTCGAGCCCCTCGAACGGTCCGGCCACCACATGCCGGACCAGTACACCGGGCGCGGCCTCGACGACCGGTTCGTCGTGGGATGAGGTGGCGCGGGTGAAGATCTCCACCTCGACGCCGCGTCGGGCCAGCTGGATGGCGGTCTGCAGCACGTAGACGTTCATGCCGCCCGCATCGCCGGTGCCCGGCTGCGCGAGTGGTGAGGTATGCACCGACAACACGGCGATCCGATTCGGCCGTAGGTCCGCGCGTTGACTCACCACACCAGTGTGCACGTACATCGGAACCCTCCGGCACGACCTCCGCCACCAAGTGATCGCCATCACAACACGATTGACCCCGCTGCGAAGGACCCGCCACGAGGGTCCGGTACGCATCCCTCGCGTGGCGATCGGGCAAATATCAAGCGACACAATCGTGTCCGGGGCCGGATCCCTCGAAACGCCGTCCGGCACAATACGTTCGGTGCGACAAACCGGCCGCGGAGTTCCGGGTTCGACGACGCGCGAACCTGATCCGGGATCGGATCAGTCCACGAAGGTGTGGCAGACGAGGTCGCCGGGTGCGGAACCAGCCTCGGCCAGCAGTTCGCCGGTGGCCGACCAGATGCCCGACCGGCCGGAGGTGCGGTCGAATCCGCCGCCGGTCGGGCCCGCGAAGGCCGCGGTCGCGACCCAGACACCATGGTCGGAGGCGACCCGGCGGGCCCGTTCACCGTGCAGTTCGGATTCGTGATCGGCGTCGTGCACGACGCCCGAGACATAGCCGTCCATTCCGAGTTCGGCGGTGCGCGCGGCATGCTCGGCGATCCCGGTGTCGCGGCAGTAGGCCAGGCCGAGCCGCCAGCCGTCCACCTCGATCACCGCGTGCTCACCGACCCGGAACAGGTCGGCCTCGGCGCCGTACAGGCACACCTTCCGATAGACCACCGACGCTCCCGTGCCGTCCACGCCGAGACATGCGATCCACGGCCCCGGCACCGGCGCACCGACCAGCGCCAGCGCCCCCGTCTGCGCACAGGCGTCGACGATCGGCCGCAACCGCGCATCGTCCGGCGCCACCACCTCGGCATCCAACTCGTATCCGGTCAGCGACAGCTCGGGGAACACCACCACCCGCGCCCGCGCCTCGCGCACGGCCCGCGCATGTTCGACCGCATTCGCCGCCACGTCATGGGACACACACTTCGGTTGCGCCACAGCTATCTTCAATTCCCCACGCACGAGCAGACCCTAACTAGTTCAGCCCGTCGATGAACTCGCCGACCTCGGCGACGAATCGGGCGGTGTCCTCCACGAACAGGCCGTGCTGGGCGCCGTCCCAATAGGATGTGCGGGCATCGGGAACCGCCTCGGCGATGTAGCGGCCGTTATCGATCGGGACGACCGGATCGGCCGTGCCGTGCAGCACGAAGACCGGAATATCCAGGGTGCGAAGGGTTTCGGTGTTGTCGGTGGTGCGATAGAACAGCGCCTTGCGGACCCGGGGCGGGGTCGACAGGCAGCCGCCGAACAGTCGCTGAGCGTCCGCGCCCTTATCGCGCGCGCGGCCGGTGTTGGCGCTGCCGAATGCCGAGAAGCCGCGCACGGCCTTGCCCGCATTCTCGTCGAAGACGTCGGGCATCGCCTTCTGCATCACCGAACCCGTCTGTGCCCCAGGCACATCGCGCCCGATCCCCGCCTGCGAACCGCAATACACCACGCCCGCCACCGCACCGGTGCCGTAGGCGGTCAGATAGTCGCTGAGCACGATGCCGCCGTAGGACCATCCCAGCAGCACCGCCCCGGTGTCGATGTCCTCGCCCGCCAGCACGGCCGCGATATCGGCGGCCCAGTTCTTCGGATCGTCGTATCCGGCCTCCGGGGCGCCCGAATAGCCGTGCCCGCGCAGATCGACGGCGATGACCCGGAACCGCCGGGCCAGTTCCCGCTCCGCCGCACCCCAGTTGAGCAGGTTGCCCGCCCATCCGTGCAGCAGCACCAGTGGGCGTCCGTCGGCCGGTCCGGTCACCCGATAGACAATGCTGGTTCCGTCCGCGCTGATCACTTCCCGAATCGCCATGTGGCCAGGCTAGTTGGCCCGCTCCCCCTTAAGCTCGGGCCATGAGCACTCCTACCGCCGTCGTCACCGGAGCCAGTTCGGGAATCGGGGAAGCCACCGCCCGTGAACTCGCCGAACAGGGCTATCACGTCTATGTGGGCGCCCGGCGGATGGACCGGCTCACCCGGCTGGCCGACGAGATCGGCGGGACGGCGCTGGCGCTGGATGTCACCGACGAGGATTCGGTGCGGGCGTTCGCCGACGCCGTCGAGCGGGTCGATGTGCTCGTCAACAATGCGGGCGGCGCGAAGGGTCTGGCCTCGGTCGCCGAATCGGACCTCGACGACTGGCGCTGGATGTGGGAGACGAATGTGCTCGGCACCCTGCGCATCACCAAGGCCCTGCTGCCGAAGCTGATCGACTCCGGCGACGGCCTGATCGTCACGATCACCTCGGTCGCCGCCTTCCACGCCTACGACAACGGCTCCGGCTACACCACCGCCAAACACGCCCAGGCCGTCCTGCACCGCACCCTGCGCGGCGAACTACTCGGCCGGCCGGTCCGCCTCACCGAAATCGCCCCCGGCGCAGTGGAAACCGAATTCTCCCTGGTCCGCTTCGACGGCGACGCCACCCGCGCCGCCAAGGTCTACGAAGGCACGATCCCCTGATGGCCCAGGACATCGCCGAAATCATCGGCTTCACCGCCAGCCGCCCCTCCCACGTCAACCTCGACACGATCATCGTCAAACCCCGCGACCAGGCCGACCCGGGCCGCTTCGCCCGACGGACGTAGATCCGGTCGAGTTCCCCGCGGACCGGCTCCAGGGCACCGGCGTCAGTTCCCCCCGCGGACCGGGCCCGGGGGCACCGGCGTCGCCGACACCACTGCGGACGGCTCGCCATGCAATGCCGACATCGTTTTCCAGGTGTCCCAGTCGATGGTCCAGTCGTAGATATCACCGTCGGCGGCGGACAGGGGGATGTTGGTGCCGGTGACCTCGACCGGGTCGCCGTACATCGCGGTGGGGAAGTACTTCTGGGCGTCGGCGGTGCTGAGGTTGATGCAGCCGTTGGTGACGTTCGAATTGCCCTGAGCGGCGGTGGATTCGGGGTTGGCGTGGATGAATTCGCCGTTGTTGGAGATGCGGACCGCCCAACGTTCGCGAACGTTGGTGTAGAAGGGCGGATTCGACATCATGAAGTCCTCGTACTTCTCGGTCACCACGTGGATGCCCGAGCGCGTCACGTTGCGCGGCTCGTTGCCCTCGCCGTAGCTGCACGCGAAGTCGAAGACCACATCGCCGTCGCGGACCACCTGTACGCGATGGCTCGGCGCGTTGCCCTTCACGATCTGCGCCCGGCCGATCTTGAATTCCGAGGTGAGATCGGAGTCGCCGTAGGCGCCGTCGCCCAGATCCAGCCCGTAGAGCTTGCCGCCGAAGGTGACCTCGGTGCCGGGGGCCCAGTAGTTCTGCGGCCGCCAATGTGCCCGAGAGCCGCCGTTGTCGTCGGGCAGCCAGGCCCAGCCGCCCTCGGTCGGCGGGTTGGTGGTGACCGTCAACGCCCGTTCGGCCGCGGCCTTGTTCGAGACGTGCCGCTTGAACTGCAGGATGATCGACGCCGCGATCCCGACCTGCTGGCCGTCGCCGACGTTGATCGTCGCGGGCACGGTCTGCTTCGGCGCGACCGTGGTGAGCTTGCCCTGGATCGGCACGGGCTTGTTATCGGTGCCGATCGCGGTGCCCGACCAGGTGTAGGTCACCCCGTAGCCGAGCGGTTCGGTGATCTTGAAGCTGCTCTTGTCCGGCGTCAGCTCGCCCTTGACCTGCTTACCGCTCGGATTGCTCAGCGCCACCTGGTCGATATGACCGGCCGCCACCGAAACCGATACCGGCGCAGTGGGATTGATATCGGAGCCGCCGCTGCCGGGCTCGAACGTCACCTTGGCGACCGGCGGTGGCTCCTTCGGCGCCGCCTTGCCGCCCCCGCTGCCGCTCGAACATCCGGCCACCAATGCGGCCGCCGCCAGCTGACCCATCCCGACCAGCACGGTACGTCGGCTAGCAATGTCTCGAATGCTCACTTCCTCGAATTTACCGCGAAGCCGCGGCAAACCCAGCCCCCAGTCCGGGCGGCCCGCTCGAACTAGAGGGTGACCCCGACCGTCACGGGCTCGGGTTCGAGCCGGATCCCGAACCGTTCGGCCACCCCGTCGCGCACCGTCCGAGCCAGTTCCACCAGATCCGCCGCGGTCGCCGAGCCCCGGTTGGTCAGGGCCAAGGTGTGTTTGGTGGACAGTCGGGCGGGCGCCTGCGGCCCCGGGAAGCCCTTCGCGAATCCGGCCCGTTCGATGAGCCAGCCCGCCGAGAACTTCACCCCGTCGGCCGCCGGATAGACCGGCACTGTGATATCTCCCACATGTTCGGCGATGGCCGCGCGCACCTCGGCCTCCCGGTCCGACGGCACCACCGGATTGGTGAAGAACGATCCCGCGCTCCAGGTGTCGTGATCGCCGGAATCGAGCACCATGCCCTTGCCCGCGCGCAGTCGCAGCACCGTCGCGCGCACCTCGGCGGCCGGGCGACTGCGCCCCTCCTCGGCCCCGAGTGCCTGATACAGCTCCCGATACCGCAGCGGCGCGCTCGAACCGTCCGACCGCAGCGCGAATTCCACGCCCAGCACGACCGGCCGATCGCTGTGCTTGAGCACCGAGGTCCGATAGCCGAATCCGAGCTCATCCGGTTCGACCCAGCGCTCCTCGCCGGACGCGCGATCGAGTAACCGCACCCGCCGCAGCAGCTGCGCCACCTCCACGCCGTAGGCCCCGACGTTCTGCACCGGCGTCGCGCCCGCCGAGCCCGGAATCCCGGACAGGCATTCCAGTCCGCCCAGCCCGGCCTCGACCGTCGCCGCGACGACCGCATCCCAGTTCGCGCCCGCATCGGCGACCACCCGATCGGCATCGATCCGCATATCGTCGGTCGCGATCCGCACGACCACACCGCCGAAACCGGCATCGGAGATCAGCAGATTCGATCCGCCCGCCAGCAGCAGCACCGGAATCCCCGCGGTATCCAGCGTGCGCACGGTCGCGACGAGGGCGTCGGTCGTCGCGCATTCGGCGACCGTCGCCGGGCCGCCGACCCGCAGCGTGGTCAGCTCGGCCAGGCGCACCGAATTGCGCACCCGCGCACCGGTTGCGGCGAGCAGCTCGCTCACCTCGTCGAATGGCACCACCTGAGATGTACGCACGACCACAGACGGTAGCGTGTTCGGTCATGGCGACACCCCTGGCGTATACGGCTCACTACTCGCATCCGGCCGCGGCCGTGCGTGCGGCGATCGCCGACGAGCAGTATTGGAAGGACCGCATCGCCGAGGTCGGCGGGCCGGGGGCGCGGATCGACGGATTCGAATCCTCAGGCGATCAGCTTCGGGTGCAGATGGTCCAGGCGATTCCGGAGGCGGAGCTGCCCAGCGCACTCACCTCCGTGCGCCCCGGCGATCTGATCATCCCGCGCACCGAGACCTACACCGGGAATTCGGGCCTGTTCGAGGCGCATGTCGAGGGTGCGCCCGCCAAGGTCCGCGGCACGGTCACCCTGACCGGCGACGACCGCTCGGCGACGATCGTGGTCGACGGTTCGGTCGAGGTCGCGGTCCCGCTGTTCGGCAAGAAGATCGAGGCCGTGGTGGCCGAGAAGCTCACCGAACTGCTCGCCAACGAGGCCGAGTTCACCGGCGCCTGGATCGCCGCGCACTGATCGCACCCGATTCGGGCGAAGCAGTAGCAACCCGACAGCGACGGAGCGGCGGGGCGAGTCCGGCCGGTCCGGCACGGTAACCTGACCGGCCATGGCCCGTCGACTGGACTACTCCGCGCGCTACCCGCTGCACACCATCAAAGAGGTGTACGCGGCCCTGTCGGACCGCGCCTACTGGGACGCCCGCATGACGGAAATGCGCAAGTACTCGCCCAATGACGTGGTCAGCCTCGACGGCGGCGACGGCGGCATCGAGGTCGTACTGCAGCACGTCCTGCCGCGCGATATGCTGCCCGACCTCGCGCAGGCGGTGATGCGCAAGGATATGGTCATCGCCCGCAAGGAGACCTTCGGCCCCTTCGGTCCGGAGGTCACCGGCGAATACAGCGCATCCATTCCGGCGGGCCCGGGCAGCCTCGTCGGCACCCTGCATCTGTTCCCCACCGAGACCGGCTGCACCCTGCGCACCTCCTCGACGGCCAAGGTGTTCATCCCGCTGCTGGGTCCCAAGCTCGAGCAGCTGCTGCTGATCAATCTGGTCGACCTGTTGCGCGCCGAGGCGGAGTTCACCGCACAGTGGTTGGACGAGCAGCACCCCCCGGCCTGAGCGGGCCCCGGATCAAACCGATCGGCGAGATCACCCGCGGCACCACGGGGATCAACCGGCTGCGCCGCAGCGATCGCCGACTCGTGCACGACGAGGTGGTGCGCGCAAGGCTGCGCGAAGCCGCCGACCCGTTGGTCGTCGATCTGGGTTACGGCGCGAGCCCGGTCACCACCCTGGAATTGGCCGCGCGACTGCGCGGCGTGCGCCCCGATATACGCGTGGTGGGCCTCGAGATCGATCCCGATCGGGTCGTACCGGGCCGCGACGGAGTCGTATTCGCCCGGGGCGGTTTCGAATTGGCGGGGCTGCGCCCGATTCTGGTGCGCGCCTTCAACGTTCTGCGCCAGTATCCGGAATCGGCCGTCCCCCAGGCCTGGTCGACGATCCTCTCGGGGCTGGCGCCCGGCGGACTGCTGGTCGACGGCACCTGCGACGAACTCGGCCGCCGCTGCGCCTGGGTCCTGCTCGACCGCTCCGGCCCGAGATCGCTCACGCTGGCCTGGGATCCGTTCACCGTCGAGCGCCCGTCCGATATCGCCGAACGCCTCCCGAAGGCCCTGATCCACCGCAACATTCCCGGCGAACGCATCCACACCCTGCTCACCGCCGCCGACCGCGCCTGGTCCCACGCCGCCCCGTTGGCGCCCTACGGCCCCCGCGTCCGCTGGCGCGAGGCGGCGAAGATGTTGCGCGAGCAGGGTTTTCCCGTGCGCGACTATCGCCGCCGGTTGCGCGATTGCGTGCTGTCGGTGCCGTGGGAGACGGTGGCGCCGGCGCGGTGATTCACACCCGGGCCAGTGCCTGGCGCACCCGCGCCGCGGTGCGCGGCGGCAATTCCGCTACGGCAGTGCGTATTTCGGCGCCCGCGCAGCGATGTATGGCGACCGCGTCGGCGACGACCTCATCCAAGGCCGCCTGCCCGATCCCGGTCTCGGCGAGATCCAGCACGGTCCGCACCGGCGTGGTCACCAGGAACGTCCCCGCCGACTCCACCTCGTCCTCGCGCAACACCCGCCGCAACACCACCAGTCGCGGCGCACTCGGCACCCGGCCCGATCCGGCCGACAGATGGACGAACCGCGGCCGCAGTCGCCCCATACCGTGCAGTTCGGCCGCGCTGTGATGGGAGATCGCCGCCTGCCCGTCGAACCAGGCCGACCACATGGCGTATTCGTCGAGCGGCCGCTCGGGCCAGTCGGCCATCCGGAGCAGGCCCACCCCCGCCCGGATCACGTCCCCGTCCTCGAGGGCCGTGCGGATCCGTGCCTCGCAGCCGGTGCGCAGCACCAGCCGGGTGGTGAAGTATCCGGCGTGCCGCCCCGCGAGCTGCCGCAATATCGACCAGCCCTGTTCCGGATTGCGGATACTGCTGGCGACGACTTCCCCGGACATGTGATTCAGGCTACGCCCGGACATGTGCGGTATGTCACAATTCGGCCGCCTTCGTCGAATCCCTTCACACGGCCCACAGAACCGGCTCAGAAAGCTCGGGAAGAATCGCTGCCATGAGTTCGACTACTTCCTTCGGCGCACCGGCAGGTGGCCCGCGCACCCGTAATGTGCGCCGGATCGTGCTGATCCTCGGACTCGTCGTCGTGCTGGCGCTGGTCGGCACGGCCGTGGCCGCGGAGACCTATTACCGTCGCCAGAGCTCCGACTGTATTGCCGCCCAGGTCGACAGGGATCTGGGCTCGAAGGTCTCGGTGCACTTCGGCCCGAAACCCCTGCTGCTCACCGCCCTCGACCATCAGGTCCAGTACGTCGAATTGGACAGCGACGACGCCAAATTCGGCCCGGCCGTGGGCATGAAGGTGCACGTCCGGCTCAACGACATCAAGCTGATCGACAGCGGCCGCGGCGGCGCCACCGTCGACAACTCCAGCGCCGACGCCACCTGGAGCAACGACGGCATCGCGAAAACGTTGAGCGGCTTGGTCTCCGGCGTCCAATCCGATCCGAGCAGCGGCACCCTGGATGTGAAGGTCCTGGGCGGCCTGGCCGATCTGCGGCTGCGGCCCCAGGTCGTCGGCGATCAGATTCAGGTCTCCACCGAATCGGCGCAGCTGCTCGGCCTCGGCCTGCCCACCGATCTGGTCGACGGCATCGTGCAACTGATGACGCAGAGCCTGCAGAGCTATCCGCTGGATCTGAAGCCGACCGCGATCAAGGTCACCGGCAACGGCATCGAGGTGAAGCTGACCGGTGGCGCGACCCGACTGCAGGGCGGCGGCAACGGCAGCTGCTGATCACTCCGGGAAGCCGTCCAGAATCGCGGCCGAACGCGACAACCCCAGCCGCGTCGCGCCGGCCGCGACGAGTTCGGCCGCGGCCTCGGCGGTCCGGATGCCACCGCTGGCCTTGATGCCCAACCGCCCGCCGACGGTCTCGGCCATCAGCCGCACGGCGTGCACGCTCGCACCGCCCGCGGGGTGAAATCCGGTGGAGGTCTTCACGAAATCGGCCCCGGCGCGCTCGGCGGCACGGCACGTCTCGACGATCGCCGCATCGGACAGCGCGGCCGATTCGATGATCACCTTGAGCAGCGCGCGATCACCGATCGCCTCGCGCACGGTGATGATGTCCGACAGCACCGCGTTGTAGTCCCCGGCCACCGCGGCCCCGATATCGATGACCATATCGACCTCGGCCGCGCCCTGCTCCACCGACAGCCGCGCCTCGGTGCCCTTCACCAGCGAATGATGTTTACCCGACGGGAAACCCGCGACGGTGGCGACGACCAGTCCCGGCGCGCGCACCGGCAGCATCGACGGCGACAGGCAGACCGCGTACACCCCGAGCCGACGCGCCTCCTCGATGGTCGCGGCCACCTGATCGCCGGTGGCCTCGGGCGCGAGCAGGGTGTGGTCGATCATCGCGGCCACCTCCCCACGGGTCAGCGCGCGGTTTCCGGATTCGCTGGTGGTATCGGCCATGGGGACAGAGTCTGGCACATATGCGTTGCGGGCGACCTCGGCCGTCCCGCACACTCGTAGGGGACGGCCCGTCCGGGCCACTCATTGGGGAGGAGAACGTCACGGTGCTGATCCGTCGGGAACGGGCCGGCGACATCCCCGCTATCGATGCGGTGCATCGCGTCGCCTTCGCCCGCGACTATCCGAACGGCGGTCCCGAGGGCGCGCCCCGGGCCGCCGTCGATCCGGCGGAGGTCGATCTGGTCCATCAGTTGCGCAGCGATGCGGGTTGGATTCCGACGCTGTCGCTGGTCGCTCAGGTCCACGATCGGGTGGTCGGCCATGTCTGCCTGACCCGGGCCAGTGTGGGCCCGTTCCCGGTGCTCGCGCTCGGACCGATCGGCGTGAGACCCGAACATCAAGGCGCGGGCGCGGGTTCGGCCCTCATGCACGCCGCCCTCGGCGCCGCCGATGCGCTCGACGAACCGCTGGTCGGCCTGCTCGGCAGCCTCGACTACTACCCCCGCTTCGGATTCGTTCCCGGCGCCCGCGTCGGCATCGTGCCCGACGAGCCCGACTGGGCCTCGCACTTCCAGATTCGCCGCCTCACCACCTATGAAACGGGCATCGTCGGCGAATTCCATTACGCCGAGCCGTTCTACGCGCTCTAGCGCCTCCCCGCGCATCAGGCCGCCGCGTGCCTGAAAAGATGGACCCATGAGCTCCACCCCCACACTCTCCGATGACCGTCGTTATGTGCTCACCCTCGGCTGCCTGGATCGTCCCGGCATCATCGCGGGCATCACGTCCTTCATCGCCGAATTCGGGGGATCGATCGTCGAGGCCGGATATCACTCGGACACCGAATCGGGATGGTTCTTCACCCGCCAGGCGATCCGGGCCTCGACCGTGCCCTACTCCCTCGACGAACTGCGCGCCCGATTCGCGGCGGTCGCCCATGAATTCGGCCCGCGGACCGAATGGCAGCTGCTCGATTCCGATGAGCGGCGACGCGCGGTACTGCTGGTGAGCCGCGATGGTCATTGCCTGCACGATCTCCTCGGCCGCGCCGCCGCCGGCGAGCTACCGGCCACCATCGAGGCGGTCATCGGCAACCATCCGGATCTGGCGGAGATCACCCAGGCGCACGGCGTGAAGTTCCATCACGTCGCGTTCCCGAAGGATCCCGCCGACCGCGGCCCCGCCTTCGAGCTCCTCCGCCGCCTCGTCGACGCCCACGACCCGCACGCGGTCGTACTGGCCCGCTTCATGCAGGTTCTCCCGCCCGAACTCTGCGAACACTGGGCAGGCCGGGCGATCAACATTCACCACAGCTTCCTACCGTCGTTCGTCGGCGCCCGCCCCTACCATCAGGCCTTCGCCCGAGGCGTCAAACTCATCGGCGCCACCTGCCACTACGTCACCCCGGAACTCGACGCGGGCCCGATCATCGAACAGGATGTCACCCGAATCGATCACGCCGACACCGTCCGCGACATGGTCCGCCAGGGCCGCGACATCGAACGCGTAGTCCTGGCCCGAGGCCTCCGCTGGCACCTGGAAGGGCGAGTATTGGTCCACGGCCGCAGAACGGTCGTATTCAACTAGTTACGCGTGGCGGCGGGCCAAGACCGGGCGCCCTTGACCGGCCTTGGCTGGCAACTCGGTCGCCCGCGCTGCCGCCCATCCCCCGCATTCGTCGGAGAAGTCCTGCGTACTTCCAGTGTCCGCTTCCGGGACGTGTCAACCGATACCGGTCGATCACGCCCTGGGCGAACATCCCGTCACGATGCGGCCACGCCGCCGACCCGCAGACCCGGCGCGCCCGCGCGGGCGGTACGGATCAACCGGTGCAGTTCGGCGTTGAACTCATCGGCAGCCTCGATATTCGGCAGATGTCCGGTGGGCAGCAGGGTGTAGCGGTCCAGGGAGCCGGTGGCGGCCAGCAGATCCGCGATCTCCCGGGAGTGGATCGGCGGCAGCAGCTTGTCGAATTCACCGGCGATCACGCTGGTCGGCACGGTGATATTGGCGGCGGCGTCGGCGAGGTCGAGCTTGGCCAGATCCCGCGCGACCGCGCCGCGCACCGCCGGATGGCAGGAGCGGACGATGGCCAGGCCGAAGGCCACGGCCTCGGCATCCGCGGCGGGGCCCATGATGCGGTTCTTGAACACCCCGCGCGCGGCGGCCGATCCGGGCAGCGGCACGGGCGCGCCGAACAACGCCTGAGCCAGCCATGTCGGTGCGGGCACCACCTCGTTCAGCAGCGGAACGACCTTGGCGCGCCCGGTGATTCGGCGCGCGGCGGTGGTCGCGAGCATGATGGCCGAGGCCCGCTGCGCGACCTGCTCCGGAAAGCGTTGCGCCCAGGCCTGAATCGTCATGCCGCCCATGCTGTGGCCGACCAGCACCGCGCGCTGTCCGGGACGCAGCACCGCGTCCAGGACCGCGGACAGATCCCCGGTCAGCTGATCGGCGCCGAAACGTCCGGCACCGAGGGTGGATTCGCCGTGGCCGCGCTGATCGTAGGCGACCACCCGATAGTCGCCGGCGAACTCGTTGATCTGCGGATTCCAGTACTCGATGCAGCACGACCAGCCGTGGATCAGCACGAGCACATCGCGATCGGCCGGGCCGTAGGCATGGACGCGCAGCCGGGCGCCGTCGGCGGTGGTGACGGGAACGATTTCGGGAGACGGCGCGGCGTTCAATGCGGCCGTCGCGTAGGTCCGCGACCGCAAACGCGCACTGTAGGCGGCATTCAAGGCGTCGGCGCCACGGGTCACCGTACCGGGCAAGTTCACCAGCATGAGCACTCCTTTGTGTCCTACCGCACACTAGCGCGCTAGCCGCGGTGCTTGCCAGTGCAAGCAGTGAAGCGCTCGAGAGGAACTTCCACTGCGTGCAGCCCGCATTGTCCGAATACCCACTCAGGCACAGCCCAATTCACGGAGTAGTCCGGCAATCATGGGGACTTTCTGTCATCCAGAACACATATCGGCGCGGGAACCATCCGCGCTACCGATACATCGGATAACGAAATGCCAACGATCCCAGGCGATCTAGGCGCTGACCTCATGCACGCGGGAGAAGGCCGCGACGAGTACCCGCGCGAGTTCGTCGTTGAACCGGTCATAGGCCTCGACATTGCCCAGATGTCCGGTCGGCAGAATCACCAGCTTCACGAAACTGCCTGCCTCCCTGAGCATTTCAACGATCCGCTCGGAATGCACCAGCGGCGTCAGATCATCGCGCGATCCGGCGATCACCGTGGTCGGCACGATCAGATTCGCCGCCGCACGGCCGAGATTCATCTCGGCGAGCAGGGCGCCGAACGTCGCCCGCACCCGCGCCGGGCACGAGCGCACGATGGCCATCCCGAAGTCGGCGATATCGCCGGTCGCGGCCAAACTCATGACCTGACGGCGAAACACCCACCGCATCGGGCGAATCGGCGGGAACCAGATGGGCGAGCCGAGCCCGAGGTGCCCGAGCCAATACGGCAATGACACCACGCCGCGATTGAATACCGGCACCACGGTCGTCTCCGCGATCAGGCTGTGCGGCGCGGAATTGGTCAGCAGCACCGCGGCCGCGCGCTGGGCGACCTGTTCGGGATAGCGACCAGCCCAGGCCTGAATCGACATGCCGCCCAGGCTGTGTCCGACCAGCACCGCGCGCTGACCGGGCCGCAGCACCGCCGCGAGCACCGCGGACAGATCATCGGCCAGCAGATCGGTGCTCACCCGGGCGTCGCCGAGTTCGGTCGCGCCGTGGCCGCGCTGGTCGTAGGCGATTACGCGATAGCGTCCGGCGAACTCGTTGATCTGCGGATTCCAGTATTCGAGGCAGCAGGTCCAGCCGTGCACCAGAACCACCACATCGCCGTCGGCGGGTCCGTAGGCGTGCACCCGCAGCCCGATCCCGTCGGCGGTGGTGACCGGGACGACCTCACAGGGTGCGGTCGGCGGACCGAATTCCGCGGTCGCGTATACCCGGGTGCGCAGGTGGACTCGATGCGCGAGCAGCAGGTCATGGACCCGGCGCGCGACACCCGCCAGCGGGTTGGGCAGCGTTGCCGACATCGAACACTCCTTTGTGTGTTACTCATAGCCACGGTAACTCACAGCGGGAGTGCTAGCTAGTGCTAGCTGGACAGAAATAAGACACCCGCCGTGCGCCAATGCGAACGACGGGTGACGGGAAAACGACCTCTACCAGCGCGGACCGCGTTGGATTTCGTCCACCTTCGGCCGCACATCGGCCAGATAGACGCCGGTGGCCACCACGGCGGCGATACCGATCAGCCCGACGGGCGTTCGGGCCAGGAACAGCAGTCCCAGCGCGACCACGAGGATGGTCACCCAGATCGGCTTGGTCAGTTTGTCGACGGCGGTGAAGGCATCGGCGCGCTGCCGAATCGCGTGGACCAGCGCGAAGATGGTCGCCCCCATGGCCGCGAGCCACAGCAGCCAGATGATTGCACTTGTCAGCTGATACACGCTTCCCATGATAGAAGCAACGCCCCCGCACTAAGAGCGTGTGCGGGGCCTTCAAAGGATCCGCAGTGTGCGGGGCCTTCAAAGGATCCGCAGCGTGCGGGGCCTGGAAAGGATCCGCGTGCGGGACCGAGGTCCGCGCTGCTCTGTCGTACGGGGGCGTTGGGCAGGGAAGCACCCTACTTCTTGGGAGCGGTGGTGCTGCTGGTGGCCTTCTTGGCCGGGGCCTTCTTGGCGGGCGCCTTCTTGACCGGAGCGGCGGCCGTCTTGGTCGCGGCCTCCGACTCCGACGCCGGCGTGGTCTCGTTGGTCACCGAGACGACCTCGGCCTCGACCGCGTCCTCGACCTCTTCGACCCCGTTGGCGGCCTTGCCCAGCAGGCCGCGGGCCTGACCGGTCACCTTGCCGAGGACATCCTCGAGGCGGCCCGCGACATCGGTGTAGGTGTTCTCCACCTTGCCGAACTGCTCGTCGAAGGCGGAGTTGATCTCGCGCAGCTTGCCGACCCGCTCCTCACCACGCACGGCGAGATCCGAGTAGAGCTCCAGCAGCTGGTGGTAGTACTGGTCGACGACCCGGCGGAGCTCCTCGGGGGTGAGCTTCTCGCGCAGCTCGGCGACGTCGTCCGGCAGTTCGGCGGGCAGGGTCGACAGGCGCTGACGCAGCGTCTCGAACTGATCCTGAACGTCGGCGGGCAGATTGGCGATGCGCTCGCGGGCCTCTTCGACCCGGCCGGTCACATCGGCGGTGGCGGCGCGCTCGCGGACCCGATCGACGAGTTCGGTGACGGCGTTGTAGAGGGCGTCACCGGCCCCGACGGTGGCGTAGAGCGGCTTGGTCACGGTGGCATTGGCTTCGGTCATGTTTCGTTCTCCTGGCGTGGAACTTCGATAGTCGTGCCATCAGTGGCATGGTGCGGAACATCGTTGTCCCTGGTCCCCTCGGGAACACTTCCCTCGGATTCCGTTATGTCCCCTACGATCTCGTTCCCCGCGTTTTCCCGGCGGAACGATTCGTAGATATCCAGCAGGACCTGCTTCTGCCGCTCGGTGATTCCCGTATCGGCCAGCAGGGCATCCCGGACCGGACTATGCGGCCGCTGCTCGAGATAACCGGCCCGCATGTACAAGACCTCCGAGGAGACCCGCAGACCCTTGGCAATCTGGGCGAGCACCTCGGCGGACGGGTTACGCAATCCGCGCTCGATCTGACTGAGATACGGATTGCTCACCCCCGCCAGTTGTGCGAGCTGTCGCAGCGAGACTTGCGCGGCTTCGCGCTGCGACCGGATGAAGCTTCCGATGTCGTGGGCCGCGTTGGCTACGCGGGCCACCCGGTCGGCCGCAGATGTTTCTGCGGTTTCCCCGGTGTTCGGATCGGAAACCTCGGGATCCTCTGTCATCACTCACCTTCCGGCGGTTGTACCGTCGATTCTAAAACGAGGTGCTAACTCTTGCAAGCACTCTGCTAGCACTGTTTCGGCTAACATTCGGCGCTACGCCGACCAGCCGGGAAACAGCACATGCGAAACGGCGTAGATCGCAAGTCCCGCCAGCGATCCCACCACCGTTCCGTTGATGCGGATGAATTGCAGATCACGCCCGGCCTGCAATTCGATCTTGGAACTTGCCTCGTCGGCATCCCACCGGGCAACCGTATCGCTGATCAGGGCCGCGATCTCGGAACCGTAGTTCGACACCAGATACCGAACGCCCCGTTCGGTCCAAGTGTCGATCCGCCCGCGCAGTTCGGGCTCGTCGACCAGTCGCTGACCGAGTTGTTGCACGTTCTCGGTGACCTTACGGCGTAACGTGCTGTCCGGATCGTCGGCCGATTCCAGAATCATCCGTTTGGCGGCCCGCCAGGTGGCCTGTGCCATTCCGGTGATCTCCTCGCGGCCCATGATCTCGGTCTTGATCCGCTCGGCCTTCTTGATCATGGCGTCGTCGTGCTGCAGATCGCGCGCGAAATCCTCGAGGAACCGGGTCGCCGCCAGCCGCACCTCGTGATCGGGCTGGGAACGCAGCTTCCAGGTGAATTCCACCAATTCCCGATAAATGCGCTCCGACAACAGCACGTTCACGAATTTCGGCGCCCACGACGGCGCGTCGCGCAGGACGATCCGATCGATGGTCTCCTGACTGCTCAGGGCCCACTGATGGGCGCGTTCCGCCAGCAGATCCAGCATCGGCGCGTGGCGATTCTCCGCCAGCAGTTCGGCGAGCACCCGCCCGATCGGCGGGCCCCACAGCGGTTCGGCAATGCGTTTGACGATGGTCTGATCGATGATCTGCTCGACATCCTCGTCGCGCAGCGCGCCGATCACCGCGCGCAACAGTGTCGAGGTCTCCTCCGAGACCCGCGCGGCATGCGCCGGCTGTGCCATCCAGCGCCCGAGCCGCAGCGATATCTGCGCCGAATTCACCTTGGCCACAACGGTATCCGGCGACAGGAAGTTCGTGCGCACGAAATCGCCGAGGCTGGCGCCGAGCTGATCCTTCTTCTTGCGGATGATCGCGGTATGCGGAATGGGCAGGCCCAGCGGATGCCGGAACAGCGCGGTCACCGCGAACCAATCGGCGAGCGCGCCGACCATTCCCGCCTCCGACGCCGCCCGCACATAGCCGACCCAGTTCCCGCCGACACCGCGCGAACCGATCCAGCAACACAGCAGATAGATCACCGTGGCCGCGACCAGAAAGCCCGTCGCGACCATCTTCATCCGGCGCAGATCGCGCCGCTTACCGGCCTCGTCCATCAGATCGGCGAACGATGTAGGGGTTCGGCCTGTGGTCTTTCCCACTTCGCCGCGCGATTCGACGACCGCGCGCGATTCGGACACAGCGGGCACGCTGCCGGGAGATTGCTCCATATTCCCATTCTGCTGGGTCGATCGACCAACCTCTCGCCACGCACTTCCGCCACGCCCGAACCTCGCATACATTTCGCCGGGACCCGGCCAACCCCGCCGCGGAGGACTTAAGCTGGATGCGCCCCCCGATAAATCCCCGAACGAGGAGTCCATCCTGTCCACCGAAGACCTCGTCGAAGTCGGCGACCGAGCCGCGCGCTCCGGCGCGAGCGCTCCGGCGCGTCCGGGCCGAGTGGATGGGCGCAAGCGACGCTGGCATCAGCACAAGATCGATCGGCGGGAAGAACTGGTCGACGGCACCCTGGCCGCCATCCGCAAACGCGGCGGCGATGTGGGCATGGACGAGATCGCGGCCGAGATCGGTGTGTCGAAAACCGTTCTGTACCGGTATTTCTCGGATAAGGGCGATCTGACCCGCGCGACGATGGAACGTTTCGTGGAGACCACCCTGATGCCGCGCATCTACGAGGCGATCAGCGACGACCTCGACGAATACCGGCTGGTGCGCAACACACTGGCCGCCTACGTCCACACGGTCGACGCCGATACCGATGTCTACCGCTTCATCATGGGCAACGGCTCCACCACCGACAAGTCCACCCTCGCCGACTTCGAGCGCCTGTTCGCCGATGTGGTGGCCGCGGTGTTGCGCGACAAGGCCTTCGACCGCGGTGTCGAGACCGAGGGCGTCATGCTCTACGCCTACGTCCTCGTGGGCGGCGTGCAGCTGGCCACCGACTGGTGGATCACCAACCGCGCCATGACGGCCGACAAGATGCTCGACCACATGACGATGATGGCGTGGAGCGCGATCGAGGGCATGGTCCGCGCGAAGGGTTCACCGGAGGCGTTCAACGCCCAGCCGCATCAGCTACCCACCGAGGATTGATCCCGGCGAAGAGCGTGCCGGGACCATTGTGAGGAAGAGCGTGTCGGGACCGTTGTGGAGCGGAAAATACAGCCGGTCGTATTCCTCGATGCAACAATCCGCGTCGCGATAATCCGTGGCGCGACACCACGCCTCACCCCTTGACCCGGGCTCCCATGATCGGCCAGCCTGTTAGCAGGCGGCAAACGCTGGTCGAGGAACACGCAGAGAGGCGGAGTAGCTCTCCATGGCGAAGGAATTGCCGACGTCCCGGCTTGCTCGTGGGACGAAGCTGGGCGTGGCGGTCGCCGGCAATGTCATCCGCGCTCAGCGAACTCGGCGCTCCATGCGCGGGCGCTCGGAGGCGGTGCGAGCCCGGATGGCCGAGGAGTCCATGATCCGGGCGACCGAACAGATGGTCATGGTGCTGGGCACCATGAAGGGCGTCGCCATGAAGCTCGGTCAGATGCTGTCGGTACTGGATCTGGATCTGGTCCCCGCCGAACATCGCGAACGCTTCCAGCGCCGCCTGGCCGTCCTGCGCGACAGCGCGCCGAAGGTCTCCTTCGAGACCATGATCGCGGTGATCGAAGAAGATTTCGGCCGCCCGATCTCCGAACTGTTCGCCGAATTCGAGCCCGAGCCGATCGCGGCCGCCTCGATCGGCCAGGTGTATCGCGCCCGCCTGCACGACGGCCGCCGGGTCGCGGTGAAGGTGCAGTATCCGGGTATCGATGTCGCGGTGCGCGCGGATCTGAAGAATCTGGCCATGTTCCGGCGCGTGCTGCAGTCGGCCATGC
Organism: Nocardia sp. NPDC051570; assembly: GCF_044454005.1. Classification (NCBI taxonomy): domain Bacteria; kingdom Bacillati; phylum Actinomycetota; class Actinomycetes; order Mycobacteriales; family Nocardiaceae; genus Nocardia; species Nocardia sp. NPDC051570. Next base: position 128,426 of record NZ_JBITDI010000015.1, read on the forward strand.
CGTGGGTGACCCCGGCGGTGCTCGACGAGCTGCGGCTGAATCTGGAGAGCGAACTGGATTACGTCGCCGAGGCCAACACCCAGTGGGAGATCGCCGAGCTCTACACCGGCCACCCGTTCATCGTCGTGCCGAGGACGATGCCGGAGCTGTCGAGTACCCGGGTGCTGGTGAGCGAATACTTCCCCGGCCGCGGCTTCGAGGAGATCCGCACACTGCCCGCGGCGGAGCGCAACCGCATCGGCGAGATCATCTACCGCTTCTACGTCGGATCGCTGTTCACCTTCAACGAGTTCTGCGGCGATCCGCATCCGGGCAATCTGCTGCTCGGCGAGGACGGCAAGGTGGCGTTCCTGGACTTCGGCCTCTACAACCGGATGGATCCCAAGCATGTGCAGGCCGAGTTGGCCGGGGTCCGGTTCGCCGCCGAGGATCGCGCGGAGGAGTTGTGGCAGTTGCTGATCGATCGGGGCGTGATCGACGAGCCCGATGCGGTCACGCCCGAGGAGGCCCTGGAATACGTGCTGGCCGCGTGTGAGTGGGTGCTGCTCGACGAGGAACTGACCATCACCCCCGAATTGGCCAGCGGCGCCTTCATTCTCGCCGTCGATCCGCGGGCCGCCGAATACGCCGGGATGAAGCAGCAGAATCTGCCGCCGGAGCATCTGTTCTCCCGACGCGCCGACTTCCTCACCTTCGGTGTCCTGGGCCAGCTGGAGGCGACCGCGAATTGGCATCGCATCGCCCGCGAATGGCTCTACGGCGATCCGCCGGTCACCGAATTGGGCATACTCCATCACGCCTGGCTGGCGCAACGCCCGCAGCCGAAGAAGAATCCCACCCGAACCACCACGCACCGCAAGTCCGGCACCGCCAAGCGGAGCAAGGCGTGATCATCCGTCAGGAGACGTGAAAGACCCATGACAGACAGGGAATTCGACCTCGTGCTGTTCGGCGCGACCGGCTTCGTCGGCAAGCTCACCGCCGACTATCTGGCCGAGACCGCGCCGTCGGGCGCACGCATCGCGCTGGCCGGCCGCTCCCCCGACAAGCTCACCGCCGTGCGCGACGAACTGGGACCGGTGGCCGCGAATTGGCCGCTGCTGGTGGCGGATTCGTCGGATCAGTCGGCCCTCGACGCGCTCGCGGCCCGGACCAAGGTCGTCGTCACCACGGTCGGCCCGTATCTGCGGTACGGCATGGCGCTGGTGCAGGCGTGTGCGCGGGCCGGGACCCATTACGCCGATCTGACCGGTGAGCCGCTGTTCATCCGCGAATGCATCGACCGCTACGGCGAACAGGCCGCGGCCACCGGCGCCAAGATCGTGAATTCCTGTGGCTACGACTCGATTCCGTCGGATCTGAGCGTCTATCAGCTGTACCGCCGCTCGGTGGACGACAACACCGGCGAGCTCACCGACACCACCCTGGTGGCCTGGCTCAAGGGCGGCGCCAGCGGCGGCACCATCGACTCCGGGCGCGCCATGATGGAGGCCATCGCCGCCGATCCGGCCAAGGGTTCGGTGCTGTCGCATCCGTATTCGCTGAGCCCCGACCGCTCGATGGAACCCGATGTCGGCCGCCAGTCCGATCAGGCGCTGTCGCGGGCCTCGGCCATCGATCCGAGCCTGGGCGGCTGGGTGACGACATTCATCATGGCCCAGCACAACACCAAGATCGTGCGGCGCAGTAACGGGCTGCTGGGCTGGGTGTACGGCAAGAACTTCCGTTATCGCGAGGTCATGGGCACCGGCTCGTCCCCGGCGGCGCCGCTGGTCGCGGCGGGCTTCGCGGGCGGTATCGCGGCGACCATGGTGACCGGCGCGGTGTTGTCGCGCGTCGCGGCCGGCCGGCGGCTGCTCGATCGCATCCTGCCCAAGCCCGGCACCGGTCCGGACGAGAAGTCCCGGCGCAGCGGCTGGTTCACGATGAAGACCTTCGCCCGGACCACCTCCGGCACGAAGTACGTGTGCACCTTCGCGGGTAAGGGCGATCCCGGCTATCAGGCGACCTCGGTCATGCTGGGCGAGGCGGGACTGAGCCTGGCCTTCGACGAATTGCCCGAGCTGGCCGGAATTCTGACACCCGCCTCGGCCATGGGCGATGCGCTCACCGAGCGACTGCGCGCGACGGGGATGACCGTCAAGGTCGAGCGAGTCTGAGGAAATCCGCGTGAATCTCGCCCGGCGCACCATGAACAGCTCCGCCTTCGCCGTCGTCTACGAGCGGGCCTGGCGCCCGGCGGCATTCTTCGTGGCAACCGGGCGCACCATGCAGGCCGATCGCCGCGACGCCGCCCGCACCCTGCGTCTGGGTGCGGGCAGCAAGGTTCTCGATGTCGCCTGCGGCCCAGGCAATATCACCCACTATCTGAGTGAACAGCTCTCCGGCGACGGCTATGCGGTCGGTCTCGACTTCTCGACACCCATGCTGCGCCAGGCCCTCGCCGACAACTCCGGCCCCCGGGTCGGCTACCTGCGCGGCGACGCCCGGCAATTGCCGTTCCCGGACGGGAGTTTCGACGCCGTCTGCTGCTTCGGCGCGCTGTATCTGATTCCGGATCCGCTCGAGGCGGTCCGGGAGATGATCCGGGTCCTGGCTCCGGGCGGGCGCATCGCGCTGAGCGCCAGCCAGCGCACCGACACCTGGTTCGGCTTCGTCAGCAGCATGGTAGGCGGCGCGGGCGGACTGCGCGTATTCGGTGTCGATACGTTCCCGGAGTTGTTCGCGCGATCCGGTCTGGTGGATATCGATCAGGAGATCCACGGCCTGCTGCAGTACGTGAGTGCCTCTCGGCCCCAATAGATCTCGACCGATTCGATCATTCGCAGATCTGTAACGAGTTACAGTAATCGCGGATGCTCGGAGCAGGGAGGGGTGGGGCATGGCAGTCACTATCGGTTGCCGATGGGGCTCGGCGACAATGGTTCTCGCGATCTGCGCGGCCGCGCTCTCCGGCGCGGCGCAGCTCGCGCCCATGGCCGCGGCACAGCCTGAAACATCAACCAGCACAGGCGATTACACCGATATCGCACAGGGCGACGACGACTCCTTCTACACCCCGCCCGCGGGCTACGAGAACACCGCGCCCGGCACGGTGCTGCGCAGCAGGCCGGTCGTGGTGAAGGCGCTGGAGCTGTTCCCGGTTCGCGCTCAAAGCTGGCAATTGCTCTATCGCACCACCGATTCCGACGGCAGTCCCTATGCCTCCGTGACTACCGTCATGATCCCGCAGGGACCGGCGCGGCCGCGGCCGCTGCTGTCCTACAACATGGCCTACGATTCGATCCAGCGCGCCTGCATGCCCTCCTATTCGCTGGTCAACAGCAATCCACTCGATATCCTCGATACCGCGAAACAGTCCGGATGGGCGCTACCGCCCATGGAATTCGCGCTCACCGCGGCCGGACTGGCGCAGGGCTGGGCGGTCTCGGTTCCGGACGCCGCGGGCATCGACAACCACTTCCTCACCCCGCGCGTGATGGGCTACACCGTCCTCGACGGCATCCGCGCCGCGGAGCATTTCACCCCGCTGGGCCTGCCCGGCACCGCCACCCGCACCGCGATGTGGGGCTATTCGGGCGGCGGCATCACCACCGACTGGGCCGCCGAACTGCAACCGGAGTACGCGCCGGAGCTCGATCTCGCCGGAGCCGTCCTGGGCGCTCCCGTCAACGATTTCGAGGGCGCGCTGCGCGCGGTGAACGGCCGCCTGCTCGGCGGCCTCGCCCCGATCGGCGTCGCGGCGCTGGCCAAGGACTCCCCAGAACTCGCCGCCACCATCGACCACTATCTGACCCCCGAGGGCCGGGCCGTCATCGCCGCCGCGGGCCGCGAATGCGCCCCCGAGACCGTGCTGAAGAACCTGTTCCGCCGCTCCGATCAACTCATGATCGCCCCGATGGATCAGGTCCTGGCCGATCCGACCCTGGCCGCGGCACTGCGGGCCCGCGCCCGCGGATTCGCCACACCCACGGCCCCGCTCTATGTGGTGAACGGCCTGAACGACGAGGTCAGTCCCATTGCCGCCGTGGACAATCTGGTCGACGGATTCTGCGCCGGCGGCGCCTCGGTGACCTATACCCGCGACGCCCTGCCCGATCTGGTCAGCGACCACACCATCATCGCCCTGACCGCCGCCGGTCCCGCCTTCGCCTGGCTCGACCGCGTGCTGTCCGGCCACACCCCGCCCGCGGGCTGCACGACCACCACGGTCGCCTCCACCCTGGTCGACCCGTCCGGCCGCAGCGCCCTGCCCGGCTTCGCCGCCGCCCTCGTCCAGACGATGCTCGGAATCGCCTTGGGCGCAGGCAGTTAGACAACCCTCGCGGTCGCAATGGTGTGCCGAGTCACAGCGGCGACCCCGGGCGCATCCGATCATGGTCGGGTAAGGTCGCGAACCGGGGCCGGGGGCGGTGACTGGAAAGGGAGCAGCAGTGGGGGTTCCGGAGACCGGACAGCAGGGTGCCCGCGATCTGTACCGCGCGGCAACGCGTTCGGAGGGATCGGTCTTCGAAATCGCCGAGGATGTGGCCCGCAATCTGGCCGCGGCCTGTGACCGCCTCGTCGACGATCTGCAGCGCGCCCACGGCGCCGAACTGCGGGTCGCCGATCTCACCGGCTTCCCGAATCTGCCCTCCGGCCGCGCCCTGACCCGCGGCTTCGCCGGAAAGAGCCGCGAATTCCTGGACACCATCACGGCGTATCAACAGACCGCGCTGCTGTTCAAGGCCGCCTATCTGGCCGCGGGCAAACGCTTCGACGATGCCGAGGCCGCCAACCGCGCCGCCGTGGAGCTGCTCGCCGTGCGGTCGGGGGACCATCTGTGACCCCCGCCGATGTCGATCCGCCCTATGTGCCGGATCGAGAGGTCTTCGGCGCCTTCACCCATCAGGAGATCTGGGATCTGGTGCACGAGGCGCTCGATCCCGCGGCGCTGGGCCGGATCGCCGATTCCTGGCGTCGCCAGGCCGAACTCGTCGGCGAGGCCTTCCGCGTCTTCTCCGATTCGGTCAACGGTGAGCTCGCGCGCTGGCGCGGCCAGACCCAGGACGTCGCCCAGCGGACCACCCGCGAATTCGTCGACCGCGGCCTGGCGCTGCCCGATGTCTGCGATACCCTGCAGCGCCTCATGGCCGCCAATGCCGAAGCGGCGCAATCCATTCGAGACGCCATCCCGCCCCCGCCGCCACCCTATCGGCCGCTGACGGATCCGACGGCCGAGGCCGTGCACGGCGGACAGCGCCGGATGGCCCACGACCTGGCCGCCGCGGCCGCGCTCGCCGATGCCCGCGACGTGCTCACCCATGTCTACAACCCGACCCTGCCCGCCTCCGGGGATCGCGTACCCCGGTTCGCTCCGGCGTCGAGCTGGGGGCGTGCGTAGTGAAGTGGGTTCTCACCCCGGACGAGTTCACCCACGTCTGGGCCGCCGAGACCGGATTGGATCGACGGCCTTATCCCGTGAACATGACCCCGGCGACGACCACGCGCACCGAATCCGAGTACGCCGCACTGGGTTTGCGGCACCGCTACGCCCGCAATACCGATGCGGATCTGACCGCGGCGCTGCTGCTGTGCGCCCGCACCGACGCGACCACGATCACGATCTCCGGCGAGCGGACCGGCGCCGATCCGGAGCGGATCCTGGCCTTCGCGTCCGTGGTGAATCAGCACGCCGGAATCCTGATCGGCCGTCCCGACGCGGTGGTCGTCCTGATCTGCCACGCCCGCGCCGTCGGCGCCGAACTGGTCGAGGTGATCGGCTCCGCGCCGCCGGGCGGGGGCGGGACCATGCGCGAGCCGCAGGAGGCGGTGCTGGACCCGGAGGGTAAGCCGCCCTATCGCACGCACGGCCATCGCAATGCGGCCCGCTTCCGGCGAAAACTCCGCGATCCGGTCGATTCGCGCGGCTTCATCACCGTCACCGCCGCACCGGATAACCCGATGTCGCCCCCGACCCGCCACCGCACCTGGCTCGACTTCACCGGCGACGGCCGCTATCTGCTCACCACCGCCGCCGATCTCACCCTCACTCCCGTCGCCGACAGCGACCTCGCCTCCCAATTGACCCGCCTGGCCTGCATCCAGTGATTCCGGCCCGACACAGGCCATACTCGCTTGCATGCCCAAATCTCCTCGACCCGGTTCGATCATCAAGGCGCTGCGCGCCGACGGTGTGAAGGTCGGCGATCTCGACACCTCGGCCACCCCCGGATACAAGGGCGCCAAGGCCGACGGTGAGAAGTTGCTCGACGAGCGCACCCAGGTGCTGTCGGATCTGCAGGAAATGCTCTATGCCAACGGCCGTTCCGGCGATCCCCGCAGCGTGCTGCTGGTGCTGCAGGGCATGGACACCGCGGGCAAGGGCGGCATCGTGCGGCATGTCATCGGCTCGGTGGATCCGCAGGGCGTCGATCACGCGGCCTTCGGCGTGCCGACCGCGGAGGAGAAGCGGCACCACTACCTGTGGCGTATTCGGCGAAAGCTGCCGCGCGGCGGCCAGATCGGCGTCTTCGATCGCTCCCACTACGAGGACGTGCTGGTGGTGCGTGTCCATGAGCTGGTCCCGCCGGAAGTGTGGGACAAGCGCTACGACGAGATCAACAAGTTCGAGGCCAAACTCGTCGAGGCAGGTACCACGATCGTGAAGGTGGCCATGTTCGTCTCCCTGGACGAACAGCGCAAACGCCTGGCGCAGCGCCTGGAACGACCCGACAAGTATTGGAAGTTCAACCCCGGCGATATCGACGAGCGCGCCTACTGGCCCGCCTATCAGGACGCCTACCAAGCCGTGCTCGACCGCACCTCCACCGAGTACGCGCCCTGGCATGTCATACCCGCCGACCGGAAGTGGTACTCCCGCCTGGCCGTCACCGAACTGCTCATAGATGCCCTGCAGGGCCTCGAATTGACCTGGCCGAAGGCCCAATTCGATGTCGAGGAACAGAAGCGCCGCCTCGCCGACGGATAGGGGTCGATACATCCGTCGAACATGAAGTTCTGATTGCATGAAGTTCTGATTGGAATCTCAGGTTCGCCGGTAATCATTGTGCGGGCGCGACGTCCGTTCCGTTGCGCCCGTACGATCGGGGCGGCACGGTACGAGGGTCCTCACGAAACAGGAAGGCGTGGTGAACTCGAAGGTGAGCAGGAATCCGCGAGGTAAGAACGCGTTGGCATCGGTGAAAGGCACCGACCGCAAGCGCACCATCCTCATCCAAGTGGGTGTGGCGGTCGTGCTGATCGGCCTCATCGCCGCCATCGGGATCAGTATCGCGGTCCGTAGCGCCGAGAAGAACGATCCCGGACCCACGCCGGCCATCGCCGCGCAGCCCGCGACCCCCGACGGCGTCACCGGTTCCATCACCGACAACGGTTCGATCCGGATCAGCAAGCCCGGCGCCAAGACGGTCGTCCGCGTGGTCGCCGACCTGCAGTGCCCGGCCTGCCAGGCGTTCGAGGCCGCCAACAGCCAGGCGCTCGAGGATGCGGTCGCCTCCGGTAACGCGGCGGTCGAATACAACATCATCGCGTTCCTGGATCCGAACTCCGGCGGCAACACCCGCTACTCCTCGCGCGCGGCCAATGCGGCGTACTGCGTCGCGGGTAGCGATCCGACCAAGTTCCAGCCCTGGCTGGCGAACATGTACAAGCAGCAGCCCCCTGAGGGCGCCGGCGGCCTGCCCAACGACAAGCTGGTCCAGATCGCCAAGGACAACGGGTACACCGATCCCGCTGTCGCACAGTGCATCACCGACGACAAGTACGACAAGTACGTCCAGAAGGTCACCAAGGACGCACTGAACAGCGGCATCCATCAGACGCCCACCATCTTCGTCAACGGCCAGCAGCTGCAGGGTCAGGACCTCATGCCCGACACCTTCAAGCAGAAGATCGAGGCCGTGGCGAAGTGATCGGCACACCTGCTCGCTCCGCCTGGCTGCTGCTGATCGGCGGCCTCGCGGGCTGGATAGCCGCGGTCACGCTGACCGTCGAGCGGTTCAAACTGTTCGAGAATCCCGACTACCACCCGTCCTGCAGTATCAATCCGATCCTGTCCTGCGGTTCGGTGATGGCCACGCATCAGGCGCAGGTCTTCGGATTCCCGAATCCGATGATCGGCATCGTCGGATTCTCGGTCGTGGTCACCATTGCGGTGCTCGCCATCGCGGGAGTCGGCCTGCCCCAATGGTTCTGGGGCGGACTGTGGCTGGGTCTGCTGGTCGGCATGGGATTCATCTTCTGGCTGATCTTCCAGAGCCTCTACCGCATCAACGCGCTGTGCCCGTACTGCATGGTGGTGTGGGTGGCCACGCCGATCCTGTTCGCCGTGACCACCGATCAGCTGTGGGGCGCCTCGCGCGGGCCGCTGCGGATCCTCGCGGAGTGGCGCTGGACCTTCGTGGCCGTGTTCTACGCGGTCGTGGTGCTGCTGGTATTCCTGCGCTTCCAGAACTACTGGCTGTCGCTGTTCTAATTGGGCGGCCCGACGGCAAGCGCCACCGCGAGCGCGCGGTGTGAGCCGTCGGGTTCGGCCAGATCCAGGCGTACGGTGTCGGCGGGTTTGCGCACGTTCAGCGCCGCCTTCAGCGCCTGCACCGAGGTGATCACGCGGCCGTCGACGGCCGTGATCACCTCGCCCGCGGTCAATCCGGCCAGATATGCGGGCTGCCCGTACAGGGCGACATCGATGCGCGCCCCGGCGAGCTGTCCGGCATCGGAGGTGAGCACCCCGAGCGTCGCGGTCGGACCGACGTGCACCGTATCCGTCGGTGTGCCCGAACGGATTTGGCGAATCACCGACATGGCCGTATCGATCGGCACCGCATAACCGCTGGCCCGCCCGGCCGCCCGGGCCACCTCCCCCGACGACGCCGTGATCACACCCACCACCGCGCCGTATCGATCCACCAGCGCCCCACCGGATTGTCCGGAGGCCACCGGCGCGGCCACCTCGATCATGCCGGTGAGCTGTTTGCGCGACAGATCGGCCGCATCGCGCGCGACGATCGAACTGCTCAGTGACGTCACACTTCCCGGCGTGACCGTCGGCGATCCGGTGCCGCCCGCATTGCCGATCGCGAGGATCTCATCGCCGAGGCGCAGTCCCGCCGAACTGCCGACCCGTGCCACCGGCAATCCGATCGCCCCGGGCAGCGACAGCAGCGCGATATCGGCGGTCGCGTCGTAACCCAGGACGGTCGCGGGATAGTCGTGGCCATTGCCCAGATCCCCGACGGTAATGACATCCGCGCCCTTGACCACGTGATGACTGGTCAGCACCTGCCCGTCGGCGGTGAGCACGATCCCGGTCCCGGCGGCGCTGATCCCGCTGGGCCGGATCGAGACGTTGATGTTCACCAGCTGCGGCTCGACATCGGCGGCGACCACGGCCGAATCCATCGGCGGCAGCGGCGGCCCGAGCAGTGTGGCCGAGGAGTCGCCGACCCCGAAGGCCCAGCGCGGCAACTGATCTCGATATCCGAAGAGCACCGCAGCCGTGAGCAGCGCGGCCAGCACGAGTGCGGCCACCCGGCCCGGCCGACCGGTACGAGTCGACTCCGCACTGTTCGCATCGGCAGTATCCGTGCCGTCGTACATCGACACCACCTCCGCCTCGTGCGTAGCCGCAGGCCTATCGGCGATTGTGCTTCTATGTGTACCAAAACAAGTGGTCCGTGTCGCGGAATCAATGACTCAGTACGGATACGGCGAACATGAGCGCCGCACCCGCGATCGTGCACAGCAGCACCCAGCGCGACGGTGTGCCCGCATGAGCCTCGGGCAGGATGTCACTGGTCGCGAGATAGAGCAGAAACCCCGCGAAGTAGCCCAGATACAGCCCGGCCAGTGTCGCGGGCACATGAATCAGCGTCCCGATCAGCGCGCCGACCACCGGCGCGAGCGCGTCCAGCCACAGCAGCGCGACCGCCCGCCGACGCGCGTAGCCGTACAACGTCGGAATCGTGAAGGCGTTGAATCCGTCGGCGAAGTCGTGACAGATCACCGCGATCGCCAGCGAGGCGCCCAGCGCGGTCCCGGCCTGGAAGCCGACGCCGATGCTCAATCCGTCGAGCATGCTGTGGAAGATCAGGCCGCCCGCGGCGAACAGGCCCACCGACTGGAAACCATGGGTGTGCGCACCGAATTGGTGTTCGTGGCCGACATGCACGGCCATCTCCTGCTCGATGATGTGCACGGTGAAGAAGCCGACCACGCTCGCGATCAGGGCGCCGGGCACCCCGGCCACCTCGTCGTGTGATTCGGCCAACGCATCCGGCAGCAGATCGAAGGCGACCACGCCGAGCATGACGCCCGCGGCCAGGCCGAGCACCAAACGCTTACGCTCCCCGATCCGGGCCGCCACGAAACCGCCCACCAGGGTCGAACACATCGAGACCAGGGCCAGCAGAATCGCCATCCGATCAGCATCGGACACGGTCACAGCCTCGGCGGGCATATCCGACCGGCCAGTCGTCTATCTCTCGATAGTTTGCAAACTCAACTATGCGAGAGTAGGCATGAACGCATGACCACAGCTGCCGCGTATGCCATTTCTACGCCCGAAGGTCGATTCGCCAAGACCTCCATCGAGCGCCGTGAACTCGGCCCCCACGACGTACTGATCGACATCAAGTACGCCGGCATCTGCCACTCCGATATCCACACCGCCCGCAACGAATGGCACGGCACCACCTATCCGTGCGTGCCCGGCCACGAGATCGCCGGACTCGTCGCCGCCGTCGGTTCCGCGGTGACCAAGCACAAGGTCGGCGACCGGGTCGGCGTCGGCTGCATGGTGGATTCCTGTGGCGAGTGCCGGTTCTGCCTCGCGGGCGAGGAGCAGGTCTGCGAGCGCGGCACCACGATGACCTACAACACCAAGGTGTCCGAGGAGTACCAGCCCGGCGGGGTCACCTTCGGCGGCTACTCCACCCAGGTCGTGGTGACCGAGACCTTCGTCCTGTCCATCCCCGACGGCATCTCCCTCGAACAGGCCGCGCCGCTGTTGTGCGCGGGCATCACGCTGTATTCGCCGCTGCGCCGCTGGAATGCGGGCCCCGGCAAGAAGGTCGCGATCATCGGCATGGGCGGCCTGGGCCACGTCGGCGTCAAGATCGCCGCCGCGATGGGCGCGGAGGTGACCGTCCTGAGCACTTCGCTGAGCAAGCAGGAGGACGGCCTGCGCTTCGGCGCGAAGGACTACTACGCGACCAAGGATCGGCAGACCTTCCGCGATCTGCGCGGCCGCTTCGACCTGATCCTGAACACGGTCTCGGCGGAACTGCCCATCGACGAATACATGAAGCTGCTCGACCTCGACGGCACCCTGGTCATCCTGGGCCTGCCCGATAACGACCTCTCGGTCGGCCCGTTCACCCTCGCGGGTTACCGTCGCGCCCTGGCGGGTTCGATGATCGGCGGCATTCCGGAGACCCAGGAGATGCTCGACTTCTGCGCCGAGCACAACATCGGCGCCGAGATCGAGATCATCGCCGCCGATCGGATCGATGAGGCCTACGACCGCGCCGTCGCCAGCGACGTCCGCTACCGCTTCGTCATCGATACCGCGACCATGTGAAAAACGGCCGCGCACACCGCGACCTGTGTGCGCGGCTCCCAGGAGAACGGCGGCCTCCCGCGGCACGGTCGGCGGGCGAAGAGTGGTCGACATGCAGATCGAAGACACGACCACTACCCCTAAGACCGTGCTCGTCACGGGAGCCAGCAGCGGAATCGGCGCGGCCGTCGCCGCCCGGCTGATCGGCGAGGGACATCATGTGATCGCGGGCGCCCGCCGCCTCGACCGCCTGCACGCCCTCGCCGAGCACACCGCGGCGGCCGCGGCCGAATCCGGCGGCAGCCTGCATCCGGTCCGGCTCGACGTGACCGATCGCGCGCAGGTCGAGGAGTTCGTCGCGCTGGCGCGGGAGCGAACCGGCCGCATCGACGTCCTCGTCGGCAACGCCGGGGTCATGCCGCTGTCGCGGCTGGACTCGCTGCTGGTCGACGAATGGGACCGGATGATCGATGTGAACATCCGCGGCCTGCTTCATGGAATCGCCGCGGCCCTACCGCATTTCACCGCCCAGGGCGCGGGCCACTTCGTCACGATCGCCAGCATCGGCGCCCATCAGGTCGTCCCGACCAGCGCGGTGTATTCGGGTACCAAGTACGCCGCCTGGGCGATCACCGAGGGCCTGCGCCAGGAATGCGACCCCACCATCCGCGTCACCACCATCTCCCCCGGCGTGGTCACCTCCGAACTCGCGGACTCGATCACCGAATCCGGCGCGGCCGAGGCGATGCGCACCTACCGCGCCCACGCGATCCCCCCGACCGCCATCGCCGCGGCCGTCTCCTACGCCCTCGCCCAACCGTCCGATGTCGACGTGAACGAGATCATCGTGCGCCCCGCGCGCAGGGGGTGACAGACCGGGAGTAACTCCTTACCCTGTCGTTGCCGATGAGATGAGGGGATCGCATTCCGCCATCGGGGCGGGTGGACGATCGGCGATGAAACGGGGAGCAGCAGATGAACAGCAGTCCAGACCGGATCCGGCGCACGTTTCCGGGGATCAGTACGCGCGCTTGGGAACACCCCGCCGACCGCACCGCCCTGGTGATGTTGCGGTCGTTGAGCGGATTCGACACCGTGTTGCGCATTCTGTCGGGGCTACTCAGGGAACGTCAGCATCGGCTGATGTATCTGGCGACCGCGGTTCGGGTCGACGAGCGGCAGTTCGCGACGTTGCACGAGTTGCGGGCGGACTGTGTGCGCGTGCTGGACGCGCCGGTCACGCCGGAGATGTTCGTCGTGCAGGATCCGCAGGTCAATGCCTTCACCGTCGGTATGGACGCGCCGTTCATCGTGCTCACCACCGGACTGGTCGATCTGCTCGATCCCGAGGAGCTGCGATTCATCGTCGGCCATGAGCTGGGGCATGCGATGTCCGGACATGCGGTGTATCGGACGATGCTCATGCATCTGCTGCGGCTGGCGAGTTCGATCGGCTGGATGCCGGTGGGCGGCTGGGCATTACGGGCGATCGTGGCCGCGCTGATGGAGTGGAGCCGCAAATCCGAACTGTCCGGCGACCGGGCCGGACTGCTGTGCGGACAGGATGTCGAGGCGTCGGTACGGGTGCATATGAAGCTGGCGGGCGGTGCGATGGTCCACGAGATGAATCACGCCGCCTTCCTCGAACAGGCCGACGACTACGACCGCACCGGTGATCTGCGCGACGGCGTGCTGAAACTGCTGAATCTCGAGCTGCAGTCGCATCCGTTCTCGGTACTGCGCGCCGCCGAACTGCGCCGCTGGATCACCGGCGGCGACTACGACCGGATCCTCGGCGGCACCTACCCGCTGCGCGAGAACGACAAGGAAACCCGCCTCGGCGACGAGATCCGCGAGGCGGCCCGCACCTACCGCCAGGACTTCGACCAATCGGAGGATCCGCTCATCCGCACGGTACGCAACCTCGGCAACGATGTCGCGAGCGTAGTGAGCACCGTGGGACATGAAGTGAGCGAGACGGTTTCGAAGATCGGCGAGCGACTGGGCTTCTAGAACCGCCTGGCCGGTACATTCGATGGAACGATGCTGATCTTCCTCGTGGCGCTGGCCGGATTCGCGTTCCTCGATTCACTGGACCTCCTGCTCGTCGGCGTCACCTCCGCGGTGATCGTCGACAGCAGGCTGGCCCGCCGCTCCCCGATTCCCGGCGCGCTGAGCTTCCTCGCCGGAGTCTTCGCGGTCACAACCACTTTCGGCATCTGCACGGTCCTGGGCCTGGGCTTCCTCACGGACCTGATCGATATCGAGATAACCCCCACGATCCGCTATTGGGGCGAACTCGTCGCCGGAATCGTCCTGCTGATCCTCGGCACGGTCCGCCTATCCGGCGGACCGGCCGCGGTACCGGACCGAATTCTCGAGGCCCGCCGACGCCCGGGGCTCCTGGCCTTGCTCGGCGCGGCCATCGGTCTGGGCCAGGCCCCCACGGCCGTCCCCTACCTGGCCGCTTTGGCCATGCTCTCCACGCGCGACCCACGACCGGCGCTGTGGCCGTTGATCATCGTCGCCTACTGCATAATCGCTTTGATCCCACCGGTACTCGTGCTCATCGCCGCCACCCTACGGTCGGCCCGAGCGCGTCGCGTCTACCGCGCGCTCATGCGAGCGCTCACGCGCTTCGGGCCGCCGTCGATCCGAATCCTGTTGCTGGTCTTCGGGTTTGTGCTGGTTATCGATGCGCTGTGGAACTACGCGGCGCTGTGGTGAAGGCGTCCCATTCGGTTGAGGTGAAGATCAAGGCCGGCCGGTGGGGTTCTTGGAATCGCGGATGGCTGTCTCGCCGTTGGGGAGCCAGGCGACCTCGACGCACTCGCTCTCACCACCGCTGTGGCTGCTCTTGAACCAACCGATCCCGGCCTGATCACTCATCGTTCATAGCTCCTTGCCGCCCGCCTCAGCAGGTCTCGCGATTGCTGTTCGTTAAGGGCAACTGCTCTGGCGACGGATACCAGCTCGCGATAGCGATCGATATCGCCTTTCCGATGGAGGAACAGATCACGCGCATCGCCCTTTTCTAGATATGCGACTGACGGTGCAACACTCCGGCCCCTGGAGTTCGCCTCGAAGTCGAAGATTACGAATGGTCCGATCAATAGCCCTCGCGGGCACCCGGCAGAGAACGGAACTATGCGAATAGTAACGTTCGACCGCTTACCCATCTCTGCCAGATGATGCAACTGCGCGCGCATGATGTGTCGATTGCCGATGATACGATGCAGAGCCGATTCATGAAGCAGGACATCCAATTCCACTGGTTGAGCCCTGCGAGTCACGATCGCCTGCCTTTTCATTCGAACATTGACTCGTTGCTCTATCTCCTCGAGAGTCTCCTCATAGTAGTAGGAGCCGATCAATACCCGCGCATAGTCTGCAGTCTGCAGCAGTCCCGGCACGATCTCGTTACAGTCGGTGATCCGACTCGCGATCCGTTCCAGATCTATGCACAAGCCGATGGTGAACTTATGTCTCTGCACCCCGCTGAATCCGGTACACCAGGCATCATCCTTGGCTTGCTCGGCTAATTCGATTGCGCGAGCAGTCTCCTCGGGGTCTACCTCATAGATCTCACACAGCGCCCGGACATCGTTCGTCCGGTACTTCTTCTTCAAACTCGCCGTTTCCAAGCGCTGGAGGGCGGTCTTGCTCAGCTCCGCCAATCGCGCGGCCCGCTGAAGAGTCAACCCGATACCCTCTCGCTTGTCGCGGAGGAAGCGCCCCAGCTCCCGCTGGGCAAGGGTTGATGGTTGATCGTCATCGGCGTTGGACATGTATCTACTACCCCCTACGGAAGTGGACCGTTCACGTATCCAGCGCGGTACGCACTCTACTCCTGATACGGACCGCTTCCTGCGGTTTCACCCGAAACCTCTTCGGACAGACCGATCTTCCCGATTCCACCCGGCACCCCGTGATCCCCTGATCCCGTCAGCGAACGAAAGGGGGACGGCGTGAACGGAATCCACCGAACGGAAGTCGACGGCGTGGAGGCAGTCTGGCGATGGGCCCTGCACCGACTCGAAATCCTGTCGGTACGCAATGCCGCCGACGGCACGGCGGTCGCGACCTTCGAGACCGGCCGACATCCCGACCTCGCGTCGGCCCGCGAATTCCTCCCGGAGTTCACCCCACTCTGGGACGCCGTACGCCACCAGTTCTGGACCGCATTCAAAGGAGGTGGTGCATAGAACGCAACTCCGCAATGGCATCCCCGCGGTGCAAGATCCAGCGCAACCACACCGACCACCGCGGGGGTGTCGAATCATCCGGGCGGAAGATCATCCCTTGACTAAGCCGATCGACTCAGACGATACTTCCGTCCAGTTCTAAGTCGACCGACTTAGCAGAATCCGATGCTCAGGAATGCCATGCCGACCTATGACACCCTCCGCGCCGCGATCCTGCGCTATGTCACCGCGGTCCTGGGTTCGCCGCTGCAGTTGTTCGTCTTCGTCATCGGGGCCTGGTTCACCGCCAACGGCGTCATCGCCTTCGGCATCTATCCCGATATGGCCTTCGGCGGGCAGATGAACTCCTGCACCATCCAGTTCCTCGGTTTCATCCCCGTCACCGTCAACGGCTGGCACGCCCTGTTCCATCTACTCACCGGCCTGGCCGGTCTCGTCCTTGCGCCACAACGCAATCGGGCCTTCGCCTACACCTGGACCTGCGGCCCGTTCTATCTACTCGTCGCCGCACTCGGATTCCTCGGCGGCCACAATGTCCTACATCTGATGGCGGTCGACACCTTCGGCAATATCGTGCACACCATCGAGGGCGGTCTCATCCTCCTGGTCGGCGCGCTCGCCGCGCTACGTCGGTCGAACGATCGGCTGCCCTGATCCGGCGCTGGTCGCTCGACGACGCGGGGCTACAGGCCCAGACAGGCGGGGATCACGGGTATCCAGCTCATCAGCAGCGCCGCCGCCAGGATCCCGAACAGGATGCCCCCGAAGAAGGGAATCATGTTGAGCGGGATCAGGATCACGACGAGCAGTGTCGCGAGGATCGCGGTCGCGGCCACGGCCCAGCAGCCCGGGCCCAGCAGGATCTCCTTCGCCGCGATATCGCGGGCGGCGGCGCGCAACCGGTCGGCGGACAGGGCGCGCGTCATCGGGGGGCGTGCGTCGATCCGAGTCGTCACCGCCGCCGACCCGTCCGAGCCCGGGGCAAGGCTCGTCTCGATGTGATGGGCGACCGTCCCGTCGGCATCGAACAGCACCGCGACAGCGCCGCGCGTATCGCCGAGGGGGGTGATCGTCGCCGCTCGCCCGGCCGATAGCCGGTACGCCGAGGTGCCGTCCCAATCCGCCGCTCGCACAATGGAAATCGGTATGCCGCGGGCCGACGCGACCAGCTTGTCCCGTGCTGGTCCCCGCAGCGGCGTCAGCTGCGCGGCGGTATCGCGGATGGTGTCCAGGATCTGGGCATCGCTCGCCTCGGCATCATCGGCGGGCGCGGCGGCGGCGGGCTGTATCGCGCCGATCGTCACGACCACCGCCGTCAGAACACCGGGCAGCATCGGGCGGCACCGACTGCGTATACCCATGTCGCACTCCTGTTTACGTCGAATGGACGGGCGTGCGCGGCCGAGGACGTTCGTACAGTTCCGCGCCACGGAGGACCGGGGCGTCGAGACGACGCGAGATCCGCTCGAAACCGGTCCGCACCGGTCGCGGCGCCGACCGGCGGCGGAACCAGCGAGAGATGCGGCCGAAGGACCAACCCGCACTCAGCCAGGCCACCGGGATCAGGCACAGCAGTGGCACGAGCGGGAACAGGCACGGCCGCGGCAACGGTGTGGTGGCGCGAGGGTCGAACGAATTCGAACTCATGCGGCGCAAGACAGCTCCTGATAGGAGGGATCGAGGGCGTGTTTGACCAGGCGAATGACGGTGGGCGACTGCGGTAGTCGGCCGTGATCGGTGTTATCGGTCGAGCAGAACGATTGCACCCACAGGTTTTCCACGACCGCACCCGGGCCGGGACGCATGAATGCGGATTCCGGTGGCGTGGAGACCTCGTCGACCCGGGTGGCGATCACCGTATAGTGCACACCCGGTTCGGTATCACCACCGGCATTGAGACGATGCAGGAATTCGCTGCCGATGACCTGCTGGGCGGCGGCGGTGCCGAGGACCGCGCCGACCATTCGATCGATCGGCCCGTCGGAACTGCCCAGATGGACGACGCGGCCCATATCCAGAGCGGTGGTGCCGTGATTGGTCGCCGCGATCAGCACCGCGTTGCGCACCTTGTTCTCCTCGGGTACGGCCGGATTCGCCCCGCCCTCGAAGCGCAGATACTGCCGGGCGACGACGCCGCCCTGCGAATGCGCCACGATATCGACCCGGGCCGAATTCGTCGCGGCGCGAACCTTTTCCACGAATACGGCGAGTTCCTTCGCGGAGGCGCGAATATCGCCGGTGCCGTAGACGCCCGGGCGGTCGCCCCAGATGCTGGAGGTGTCGCGACCGTAGTTGAGCGAATAGACGCAATATCCCGACGAGCGCAGTTCGGGCGCGAGCACATCCCAGGAGTTCTGATTACCCCAGGTGCCGTGCACGAGCACGACCGGTTCCGGATGCAGTGCCCGAGGTGCGCATTGCCAGTCATTAGCCCCAGGTGGGGAAGAGCTTCCATCCGCAGGGTGTTCCATCGACTCGACCGGATCCGCCGATGCCTCGCCGACCGTGACCACCGTGCAACAACATAGTGCGACAACGAATACCACCAGCGACCGCATCGACCATCCCTTCCATGCCGAAGAGAAGTAACGATTCGTTAGCCGATGCTAGGCGTAAACCGGTGAAAACTCGCGCAGGCGGCGCTCGAAACGCCTGGGCCGATTCAGAAGTCAGTCCGCATGCCACCTCAGCGGCGCGATGGAGACCCCGCCCTGTCCCCAGCCCGCGGAACTGACCCAGTATCGGCCGTTGTCCTCGATGACCTCGGCCGCATGGGCATCGATATGACCGGCCCGCGCTCCGGTATCGAAATGCCATGGGCTATCGCTGGAGAAGACATCGGTGCCCACATAATCCTCGCGCGGGCCGATGAACAGATACCACAGGCCGTCATGCTGGATGACGAACGGCGATTCCGTGGGGCCGCCCGCATTGCCCACCGACGGATCGGTGAACGCGATACTGCGCTCACTCCAATGCCGCAGGTCGTCGCTGGTCCGATAGGCGACGATATGGTTGCCGCCGATCGGCAGCGAGGTCGCGGTGTAGTACATCACCCAGCCGCCGTCGACGCGGGCGACCATGGGATCGCGGGCGTCATAACCATCCCGGAAGAGCGGACCGGCCGGGTCGCGGGTCCAATTCTCGAGATCGGTCGAGGTCGCGAGGCTGATCGCCGACATGCTGCCGACCGGCCCGCCGCCCGAGTAGAACATGTAATACGTGCCGTCATTGAATATGACATGTGGTGCCCACAAATGGGTTTCACCGTAGACGCGGTCGTATCGGCGATCGACCGTCAATGCCGCGGGCCGTCTGGTCCACGGTCCGCTCAGCTGCTTCGCGGTCGCGTGCGCGAGCGTCGTTTCACCGTAGGGCGCGGCGGGTTCGGTATGAGTGCTCCCGAACATGTGCCAGAGACCCTCGGACTTGTCGAAGACGAAGGTGTGATCGTTGATGTACCACTGCTTGGCCTCACCCTCGCTCGGGTCGTACACCTCGGTGAAGGTCCCCGCCGATACTCGTTCCGGCCGGGGCGCGGTATCCGCGATGGCGGGAGTATTGCTCGTGGATATGCCGACGGTTATCAGCAAGGCCGCCAGGAGAACCCGCACTCGAACCTCTTTCCGCTAGTTGTAGAGAAAGGCGGTGGAGCTGTAATCGGCCTGTTCGTTGTCGTGCACGGGCCCGTGTTCGATGCCGAAACGCAGCCGGGTCAGGTAGTCGACGGATTCGGCGAGCATCAATCGGTAGGCGGTCACGCAATAGCCCTCGCAGCCCGACGCCGTCGTGCGCTCGGTGGACGCCCCGGTGAGCGGCAGGCTGAAGTTGCGCGCGGCACCGAAGGATCCGCCGAAATACCAACCGCCCTCGTAGAAATCCTCGGTGCCGGTGCCGGGTATCTGCGGGGACGGCGACCCGTCGACATAGACCCTCTCGTTCCCCTCGAGGTAATCCGGCCGGTGGCCGTTCATCGTGTGGCTGACCCCCACGAACTTGCCGTGCCCGACCTCGTCGGCGAACAGCCAATCCCGGCCGGGCACAGTCGGTCCCGCATTCGATCGAGTGGTGAAATGACCCGCGGCACCGAAGGCCAGGGCCGAGGCCCACTGCGGATCCGAATCGGTGACCACCTCGGTCTCGAGGCCATCGATCGGGTCGCCGCCGGTATTCTCCAGACTCACCGACACGCTGCCCGCGAACGGCATCGGCCACCAGGCCGACACCCAGCCGCCCGGTTGCGGATCCGCCGCGAACAGCAGCGAACGCACCGGGGCGACGTCGTCCGGGCCTCGGCCCAGCCCGAAGAACTCGCCCACCGGCGAATCGACCGATTCCCTTCCGTCGAAGGCGATTCGAAGCCGCAGCGCGGTGAACGCGTCCCGGGTCGGCAGGCGCAGTCGCAGCGCCGACACCATGCCGGATCCGAACGATTGGGCGATGGTCGTGCGCGAACCCGCGGGCACGGCGACGGTGCGGCGATCCCGCCGGGCATTCGGCGCGGGCGGTTTCGGATCATGGCTGCCCGCCGACCGCAGCATGGCCAGCACATCGGTGGCCGGATCGGCCGGATCGAAGGTCGCCAGGCCGATCCCGGTCACGAAATGGCGATAGGTGACGTGGTAGTACTGCACCTGGTTCTGCACGCTGACCCGCATCGACTCGCGATAGGGCATCGGCACCTTGATGTAGACCCCGCCCGGCGACTGATCCGCGTTGGCCACCAAGGGAAACGCGAACGGCGCGCCCAGCTTGCCGTCGACCACCGACTGCAGCGGCGCGTTCACCACGGTTCGCCCATCCACCTCGATACGAAGATCACCCAGGACGGACACATCGCCCTCGTTGATGGTGAACCAGATCGAATCGATCTCGCCCGCGCCCTGATCCGCGGCGACCACACATCCCGCGCCGCCGGTGCCGACGCATCCGCCCGCACCGTCGTCGTTATTGCCGCTGCGGTCGTAGCTGGAACTCTGCAGCGTCTGCGCGCCGATGCCCAGATACGGCAGCCGATCCAGCTGCCGATACGTATCCCATCCGGCCATCACCCCCGGAAGCGGTTCCGTCGCATGCCCCTCGGCGGGCCGAACGAGCACCGCCCCCGAAATCCCCAACCCGCCCACCAGCATCCACACCACCGCGCGTACGAGCGATCTACCCCGACCATCGAGCACGACCAAACCTCCTGTGGACAATCGCCATCCAAGATTCGTCACCGCGGTGATACCGGATGGCAGAGTAGTGCGTCAGGTTGTCCGGCCGGGACGACTCGCTCTCAAATGGCCTTGCCGGGATTGAGAATTCCGCTCGGATCGAGGGCCCGTTTGATGGCATGCTGCACGGCGAGGGATTCCGGATCGAGTTCCTGACCGAGCCAGCGGCGCTTGATCAGCCCGACCCCGTGCTCGCCGGTGAGTGTGCCGCCCATCGCGAGTGCCCGCGTGAATATCTCGTCCGCCGCGTCCCACACCGCCTGCGGAGGTGCGGGCAGACCGCGGTCGTAGACGAAGACCGGGTGCAGATTGCCGTCGCCGGCATGCGCCACCGTGAGGATCGATACGCCGTGCCGCGCACCCGCCTCCTCGACCGCGCCGATCATGTCGCCCAACCGGGAGACGGGCACGCAGACGTCCTCGGGCAGGCACGCTCCGAGCCGTTCCGTGGCCGGATAGGCGAGCCGCCGGATCTCCAGCAGCGCATCGGCTTCGGTCTCGTCGGAGGAGACCGCCGTCTCGGTGGCGCCCGCGGCACGGCAGAGTTCGGAGATCCGCTGGCCGCGGTCCGGCGGGTCGTCGGTCTGGGCGATGAGCACGGCTCCCGCATCGAGTCCGAATCCGGTCCGCTTCCAATCGTCGATGGCGCGCAACGTCGCTCGGTCGATGAGCTCGAGCAGGCTGGGGCGGAGCCGATTCGACACGATCGACGCGGCGGCGCCGGCGGCCTGGCGCTGATCCGGGAATACGGCGAGCACCGTGGCCGGGGGCTCGGCCGGGAGCGGACGCAGTCGTACCGTCGCCGAGGTGATCACGCCGAGGGTGCCCTCGGATCCGGTGAACAGGCTGGTGAGGTCGTAACCGGTGACACCTTTCACGGTGCGCCGTCCGGTCCGGATGGTCCGGCCGTCGGCGAGCACCACTTCCAGGCCGAGCACCGCGTCCCGGGTCACCCCGTACTTCACACAGCGCAGCCCGCCCGCATTGGTCGCGATATTGCCGCCGACCGTGGAGATCTCGAAACTCGCGGGGTCGGGGGCGAACATCAGCCCGTGCGCGCGTGCGGCGCGGTTCAGGTCGCCGTTGATGACTCCGGGTTCGACGACGGCGAGCATGTTGACCGGATCGATCTCGGCGATCGCCGACATGGCGGCGAGCGAAAGCACGACCGAACCGTCCGGTGCGGTGGCCCCGCCGGACAGGCCGGTGCCCGCGCCCCGGGGGACGACCGGGACTCGGTACCTGGATGCCCAGGTCAGCGTCGCCGCCACGTCGGCGATGTCGCGCGCGTGGACGACCGCGATCGCCTTGCCGCCGGGGGCATGGGTGCGATCGGCGGCATAGGCGGACACGACGTCGGGATCCGTCGCGACGCGCGCGCCCACGGGTAACGAGGCGATCAGGGAGTCGACGCGGGAGGGCACCATATCTGTCCACGTTAGCGCGAACAATGGAGATAGTTCGAGTCTTGACGAAATCCAGTTCCGGTGGAAAAGTGCTGTTAGGCAACAGATTAGATCACCGTGATTTCATCAGTAGCTATTCTTCCGTTGTGGTACAACGGCTTTCGATCTTGTCACCAGAGATTCGTTCTTGATCTTGTTGTCGAGCAACAGTTTTCGATCGGCTATCCGATTGCAGGTATCAATCAGGGGGTCTGATGGCACCACCTCTATCGACAACCACCCTCCACGACTCCGCGACCGGTCTCACGGCGTATGTGGTCACCGACTCCCTCATCGACGGGAAAGCGATGGGCGGTCTGCGCATGACCCCCGACGTCAGCCCGCAGATCTTGGCGATGCTGTCCCGGCAGATGACCTTGAAGCTCGCGCTGCACGGGCTACCGATCGGCGGGGCGAAGGGCGGCATCGTCAGCGGCCTGCCCCGCGGCAGCCGCCGCGACGAGGTGCTGGCGGCCTTCGGCCGGGCGGTCCGTCCGCTACTGCACGGCGGCATCTACCTCGGCAGCGATCAGGGCATCAACTATCGGGACCGGCACATCATCTTCTCCACCGCGGACTACGACGTGAAACTGCCCGGCGGGGCCTGTTCCTGGGCCGAACTGTGGGATCAGTGTTCGCTGATCACCGGGTTCGGGGTCGCCGAAGCCATTGCGACAACGACGGATTCGGAACCCGGGGAGCGGCGGAGGATCGCGATCCACGGCTTCGGCTCCGTGGGACGCGGTGCGGCCGTACATCTGTCGGAGCGGGGACATCTCATCGTCGCCATCGCCGACCGACTCGGCACGATGAGTCGCCCGCAGGGCCTGCCGCTGGCCGAGATCACCGCCCTCACCGATGCCACGGGCGTCGTGGACCGGACGCGGCTGCCCGCCGATGTGCGGTGCGTCGACGACCCGGCCGCGGTGATCGCCGCCGAGGCCGATGTGCTGGTGCTCGCGGCCGTCGCGGGGGCGGTGACCGACGCGAACGTCGACCACATCCGCGCCGGCCTGGTGGTCGAGGGGGCCAATGGACCCTGCACCGAGTCCGCCCTGACCGCCCTCGCGGCCCGCAAGGTCGATGTGATCCCCGGAATCGTCGCCAATGCCGGGGGCGCCATCGCCACCGGACTCGTCCTCACCGAATGGCTTCCGCGGCATGCCCTCTCGTCCGAGGCCCAGCCGGGACCCGAGCACCGGACCCGGGCGGCGAAGGTTTTCGCCGAGATCCTGCACGCCGAGGTCGCGCGCCGCATCCGCTCGGCCGGTCGCGAGGTGGCCGAGCGGACCACCACCGGAATCACTCCGCACGAGGCCGCCGAACGGCTGGCCCAGGAGAACGCCACACCGAATCATCCATCCCTACTGAACGATTAGGAGCGAGTCATGCCGAACGTCCGCGACACCCGCACGGAACATGAGGCCGAACTCAATGCCAATCTCGACCACGCGCCGATCGGTAAGCCGCAGACCAGGTTGAGCGAGCCGCTACCCCCCGAACTGCCCCCGGACGAGTTCGTCAAGGAGCTCACCAACGAGGTGATGAACTCGGCCGCGGCCAATATCGGCCCGTTCTACGAACAACTCATCGCCAAGAAGATCCCGATCGAGGGCGTGCGCGACTGGGTCAAGCAGTGGTACATCGACGCGCGCATCTTCCCTTCGGTGATCGCACAGATCGCCGCGAACTCCTACTACTTCTACGACGCCCGTCAATTCATGGGCGCCAACCTCGCCGAGGAGCTGGGTGAGTTCAACCCGTCGCGGGAGCACCCGGTCACCGTGCGGCAGCTCGGCCGGGCGCTCGGCGTCTCCGACGAGGAGCTGGAGTTCGCGGAGCCGTATCCGGAGACGCTGCTCTATGTGGAGTATCGCCAGCATCTGGTCCGTGACTACCACTGGCTCGAGGGGTTGGCGGCGGGCAGCTTCGCGATCGAGTTGACCATTCCGGGCCGGTTCCGGCGGATCGCCGCGGCACTGCGGGAGCAGTTCGATCTCGATGACGAGGCGCTCGAGGTCTTCCGCATCCACGCCGGCGACGAGCGGCTCGAACTGGACTACGGCGGCGACGACAAGCATGCGGAGGAGGCGTCGAACCTGCTGCGTAAGTACGCGGTCGGAGCCGAACTGCAGCAACGGATTCGGCTGGCGATCTGGCGATCGATCCAGGCCCGCAAGGTCTATCAGTGGGGTCTGTATCGGGAAATCTGCCTCAAGCGCAATCCCGCCTGGGAGACACTCACCCAGTGACCATCCGTCTCCAGCTGTTGCTTCTGTCGGTCCCGCTCACCGCGGCAGGCAATCTCATCGCGGGGCGGTTCGCCCTCGAGGGATTCACTCCGGCCGAGGCCAACGCCCTGCGCTACCTGCTGGCACTGGCAGTACTGGTGCCGTTCATGGGGCGCTGGCCGCGGCCGGTCCGCAGTGATCTGCCGTGGTTGGCGGTGACCGGCGTGCTCGGGATCTGCGTCTACAACGTGCTGTTCTACGAGGCGTTGACGCTGATCCCGGCCTCGGAGGCCGGGCTGATCGAGATGATCATTCCGGTGGCGTCGCTCATACTCGCCTGGCTGGTGCTGCGCGAGCGGGTGTCCACGCGCCAGTTCGCGGGGATCGCGGTCGGCTGGTTCGGCATCGTCTGGCTGATGCAGATCCTGCCGCCCGACGCGGCGGCGGCGCAATCCGCCGGGGACTGGCGCGGCGAGGTGTTGATGACGATCGCGGTGTTGATCTTCGCGGTGTACGGCATCACGAGCAAGCTGGCGATGCGTCGTCTGCCGCCGACGTCGGTGGCGGCGTGGGGCTGTCTGTTCGGAACGGTGCCGCTGGTCCTGCTGGCCGCGCCGAGCCTGCTGGCGCATCCGGAGCATCTGGCGAACGCGCCCTTGGCGAGCTGGTTGGGAGTGGTGTACGGGGGCCTGATCGGCTTCGTCTACAACATCATTGCCTGGTACTACTGCTTCACTCATATCGGTGTCGCGCGGACCAATGTGTATCTCTATCTCGTCCCGGTGTTGGGCGCGGCGTTCGCCGTACCGATATTCGGGGAGTCGCTGTCGGTCTGGCAGCTGCTGGGTGCGGCCGTGACGCTCGTCGGTGTCGTGGTGGCCACGGCGGAGCGCCCCTCGCGAACGCTGTTGTCGCGCACAAGGTTACGCAAGGCAGTGCCGGCGCAGAACCGGGAGTAGTTGTCGCGGATCAACTCCGCCAGATCGGCCCCCTCGCCGGGATAGCCGAATGCGGTGTGGGGGGTGATCCAGAGCCGGTCGGTCTCCCACAGACCGCTGGTAGGAGGGAGGGGTTCGTCATGGTGGACATCGAGCAGGGCGCCGCCGAATCGACCGAGCTCCGCGAGGAGGGCCTCGGTGTCGAGCACGGCGGGACGGGCCACGTTGATCACGAAGGCGCCGTCGGGGAGTGCGCGAAGTACCTTGTGGGAGATCAGGTTCGCGGTTTCTTCGGTGCCCGGCACGGCGGCCACCAGGAACAGCGACTCCCGAGCGGCCTCGAGCAGATGCTCGGCAGTGATCACCAGATCGGCCGCATCGTCGGCGCGGCCGGTGCGGGTCACCGCCACCACCCGCATCCCGAAGGCGCGCGCCCGGACGGCGACCGCTCGTCCGACCCGGCCCAGGCCGAGCAGGAGCAGCGTTTCCCCGGCGAGCAGGCGCGCGGTGTAGTTGGGCTGCCACCTGCGCTCCTGTTGTCCGCGAACGAGTCCCGGCGCATCCTTGGCAAGGGCCAGCATGCCCATGAGCACGAATTCGGCGACCGCCCGCGCCGGGACGTCGCCCGCGGTTGTCACCAGCAGATCCTCGGGCGGCGGCCCGGCCACGGCGAGCTGATCGGCGCCGGCGCTGGTCAGCTGCAGCCAGCGCAGGCGCGGGCACCGGCGGAACAGGCCGGGCGGCAACGTGTTCGCCACCAGGATCTCGTAATCGAGGGGATCCGCTCCCCCGACCAGTTCGACCTGCGCGTCGGTCAGCCTATTGCCAAGGCGCGCAACGAGTTCGGCACCGAGCCGTGAGTGCATGACCCCTATTCGCATCACCCGAGGATGACTGATGACACCTGAGATGTCACGAGTACTCACCCGCCTGGAACACCGATCGAACAGTGAACGGGCCGAACTGAATCGGCTCAATGACGCGGGGCCGAGCCACACCAGGGCCGCCGCGGGGCAGCTCATGCTGGACGTCGGTCCCGACGTCGGACGCCTGCTCGCCGTGCTGGTGCGGTCCCGCACCAAACCCACCGTCGTGGAACTCGGTGGCTCGGTGGGCTATTCGACGATCTGGCTGGCCGACGCGGTCCGCGCCGCCGGCGGCCGGGTCTACTCCATCGAACCGGACGCGGGCAAGGTCGCCCAGGCACGAGCCAATCTGGCCGACGCCGGGCTGGCCGCGTACGTCGAGGTGATCGAGGGCACCGCCGCGGAAACCCTGCCCCGGTTGCCGGGGCCCTACGACGTCGTGATCATCGACCACTGGAAGGACCTGTACATCCCCGACTTCGATCTCGCCTGGACACGGGTCGCCGAGGGCGGCGTGGTCGTGGCCGACAACATCCTCGAGCCCCAGGCCACCCGGGATGTCATGGCGCGGTACGTCGATCATGTCCGCGCTGTCCCCGGCGCCTGGTCGCAGACGCTGCCGCTGGGGGACGGTGTCGAGATCACCATGCGGACGGGAGACCGATCATGATCGAGCCCGCGGAGTCGTTCTGGCTGGACGGATCGCTGGTCCCGTCGACCACCGGGACGCATCTGCTGACCCACACCCTGCACACCGGCTTCGGCGTCTTCGAGGGGATCCGCTGCTATCGGCTCGACGACGGCAGTGTCCGGATGTTCCGTGGCCGCGACCATATGCGACGGCTGCTGGAGTCGGGCGCGGCGCTCGGGCTGGAGGTTCCCTACGACCTCGAACAGCTGGTCGCGGGCGGGGCCGAGGCGGTACGAGTCAACAAACTCACCGACGCCTACCTGCGCCCACTCGTCTACTCGGGCGAGCCCAATGTCATCTTCGCGCACTGGCTCAACACCACCCACGTCGCGATGCTCGCCTTCGGATGGACGGGATACTCCGACCGCGACCGCTCGGCCGGAACCACCGCGACGATCTCGCCCTACCCGCGGCCCGCGGCCCTGGCCTCGTTCTACAAAGCGAAGGCATGCGGGCACTACGTCCTCTCGGTGGCGGCATACGGTGACGCCCGCCGCCGCGGCTACGGCCAAGCGATCTTCTGCGATGAGAACGGCCTGGTCGCCGAGTCCACCGGCGAGAACGTCTTCGCCGTCATCGGCGATATCGTCTGCACTCCTCCGCCCGCGCGCCCCATCCTCATGGGCATCACCCGCGACACAGTACTGACAATCGCCCGCGACGACCTGGGCCTCGAGGCAGCCGAGCGCGACCTCACGATCGACGACCTCTACGAGGCCGACGAGGTATTCACCACCGGCACAGCCTCCGAACTACTCCACGTCCCCGAGATCGACGGCCACAAGATCGGCACCGGCACACTCGGCCCGGTGACCTCGGCGATCCAGGAACGCTTCACCGCACTGTCGCGGGGCCGCACCCCCGACACACGAGGCTGGCTCGATATCGAAATTCAAGGGGGCGAAGGAATCTGACTTGCGGAGTGAAGCCCTCAGCCGTCGAGGTCGTCCGGCAGCAGGCGAAATGCCTTGTGCGTCAACGGCGTGATCGCACGAAAATCGCGACGGTCCAGGGTGAGGATCGTATCGGTCCGATACTCGGCGGCCAGCACGACGTTCACGGCATCGGCCAAATCGAGATTCAGTCCGGCATACCGCTGCTGGACGGCCAGCGCGGTATTCAGCAGAGCCGTACCGGTTTCCGGTATCTGGAACCGCATCCGCTGAGCCTGGGCGACAATGAAGCCGATGATCGTTTTCCGGGCGGCGGGACCGAAACGGACCTTCGCCATATGATCGACCTCGGCTAGGACCAAGGGCGAGACGATCACCGTTCCGGCATCCTGAAGTACGGCCTTATACGCATCTGATTCGGGTGCGTCACGATCGGATGCCGCGATGATCCCGGAGGTGTCGGCGACGATCACTCGTCGGACGCTCCGCCCGATACGGCATCACTGACGGTCTGCGAATCTGCGACCGCCCCGCCTCCAGCGAAGGTCGGCCAGTCGAGGGGTTCATCCCAGACTCGATTGGCCAACGCCGCCAGGTGTATACCCTCCCGAATGATCTCGGCCTCGGGCACTCCGCGCCGCCGCGCCGCCTCCTTGATGAGGTCGAGATCGGCGGCGTCGGCATAGACGTTCGTACGCCTCTTGGACATGTACCTACATGTAACACACGTACAGGTAGCCGTTGGGCCGAGCGGGCAACCGGCTCGGCCCAACGGGGCTCAGGATTCGGGCTGTTCGGCGCGGCGGCGGACACGGCGGGCCGCGGCGACCATATTGCGCAGCGATGGTTCCAGTTGCCAGTAGTGGCGGGTCTTCAGGCCGCCGTCGGGGTTGGCCCACAGGCGGTCCGGGGTGACGGCCTCGGCGGCGGCGGTGAGGGCCGCGTCGAGTTCGTCGATATCGGGGATGCGGGCCGAACGGCTTTCGTAGATACCGGGACCCACGCCGTGTGAGAGGCCGTGGCCCTCGGCGGCATCCTCCTTCAGCGCGTTGAGCACCCAGTCGATGGAGCGGCTGGCGACAATCGCGGTGACGTCGGCGTCGAGCTCCTCGATGGCCCGCACGATCTCCGCGCGGCTGGAATAGGCGATATGCGTGTGGATTTGGGTCTCGGGCTTGACGCCCGAGGTGGCCAGGCGGAACGCGTTGACCGCCCAGCGCAGGTATTCGCGGCGGCCGCTCGGGCGCAGCGGCAGCAGCTCACGCACGGCGGGCTCGTCGACCTGGATGATGGCCACGCCAGCCTTCTCCAGATCGGTCAGCTCGTCCCGAATCGCCAGCGCCACTTGATCGGCCGTCTCGTACAGCGGCTGATCCTGGCGCACGAACGAGCGCGCGACCATCGTGACCGGGCCGGTCACAATGCCTTTCACCGGTTTGGTGGTGAGCGACTGCGCGTAAGTGGTCCACTCGACCGACATCGGCTTCGGCCGAGCCACATCGCCGTAGAGGATCGGCGGTCGCACACAGCGCGAGCCGTACACCTGCACCCAGCCGAAATGCGTGGTGGCGAAGCCGTCGAGCAGTTCGGCGAAGTACTGCACCATATCGTTGCGCTCGTGTTCGCCGTGCACGAGCACATCCAGGCCGATGTCCTCCTGCAGCCGGATCGTCGACTCGATCTCGGCCTCGATGCGCTTGCGGTACTCCTCGTAGGACAGCCTGCCCTCGCCGAGGTCGTAGCGGGCCTGGCGGATCGAGGCGGTCTGCGGGAATGAACCGAGCGTGGTCGCGGGCACGGCGGGCAGATTCAGCTTCTGCCGCTGGGCCTCTCGGCGCACCTCGTACGGCTCGCGCTCGCGCATATCCGCCGTGACGGCGTAGACCCGTTGGCGCACAGCGTGTTTCTGCTTGAAGTGCACCTCGCTGGGCCGCTTACGCCACTTCGCCGCCTCGACGCCCCCGGACCCGCCCAGGCCCTCGGTCAGGGCCTTGGCCAGCGAAACCACCTCGAGCACCTTCTGTTTCGCGAAGGCGAGGCGATCGGCGACCGGACCCTCGATCTCGTATTCGACGAGCAGGTCGTAGGGCACGTGCAGCAGCGTGGTGCCGGTGGCGACCACCAGATCCGGGCACACCTTCGCCAGCTCGCCGAGGTAGGTGAGGGTGACGGAGCGGTCGGCGCGCCACACGTTGGTGCCGCCGATCACGCCCGCGTACAGGCGCTTACGCTTGATGCCCGGAATCTCGGCCAGCTCCTCCGGGCGCACCCGGTAGCTGGCCAGATCCAGCCCGATCGCCTCCACGGCGGTCTGCGCGAGAATCCGCACGGCCTCGCCGAAGTCGCCGTACTGACCGGTGACCAGGATGCGCGGGCGCAGCGGCGCGGTCGAAAGCCGTTGGTAGGCACGCTCGAACGCGGCCAGCTCGGCGGGGGTGCGGTCGCTGGTGAAGCAGGGCTCGTCCAACTGCACGCATGTCGATCCGCGCTTGGCGAGGATCTCGAACAGCTGCTCGTACACCGGAAGTAGCTTGTCCAGCAACGACAGTCGGTCGAAATCGTCCTCGCCCGGGGTCTGCCCGGCCTTGGACAGCAACAGCAGCGACAGCGGGCCCAGCACGACCGGGCGCAGCTCGATGCCCTTGTCCTTGGCCCGGTCGAACTCGTCGAGCAGGGCCTCGGGATGCAGGGAGAATTCGGTGCCGGCGTCCAGCTCCGGCTGGCGGTAGTGGTAGTTCGTGCCGAACAGGCGCACCAGCTCCAGCGGCGGCAGGTCCGGGCGACCACGCGCCATCAGGAAGTAGAAATCCAAGGGGTGCAAGCCTTCTCGATACGGCTCGAACCGGTTGGGGACCGCGCCGAACAGCAGCGCGTTGTCGAGAATGTGATCGTAGAAGGAGAAGGTGTTGCCCGGGACCTGGGTCAGGCCCGCGGCATGCAGCTCGGCGAACTGATCGTCCTGGATCTCCCGGCCGACGCGCAGCAGCTCCTCGCGGGAGATGCCGCCGTGCCAGTACGCGTCGAGTGCGCGCTTGAGTTCCCGGTGCGGTCCGATCCGCGGATATCCGAGGATGCTCGATCCGAAGCCGTCAGCGACGTTGACCATGAGCGGGACACTCCTTCCGAGCTGCGGGGATCAGCCCGACCCTCTCCGCAGCTTATGCCCGGTGCTGTGAGCGCGGCCATGGTTCACGGCGCGCTGTTCTCCTTGTTCCGGTACTCGCGGCCCCCTGGCCACGAGTACGGGACCTCACCTCAGCGGTTGTACTGGTAGAAGCCCGCGCCGGTCTTCTTGCCCAGCAGCCCGGCCTCGACCATGCGCATGAGCAGCGGCGGGGCCGAGTAGAGCGGCTCCTTGAACTCCGAGTACATGGAGTCGGCGATGGACTTGACGGTATCGAGGCCGACCAGGTCGGACAGCGCCAGCGGGCCCATCGGGTGGGCGCAGCCCAGCACCATGGCCTTGTCGACGTCTTCCTTTGTGGCGAAACCGGATTCGACCATCCGGATGGCCGACAGCAGGTACGGCACCAGCAGCGCGTTCACGACGAAGCCGGAGCGGTCGGCCGAGCGCACAACCTGCTTGCCCAGCACATCGGAGGCGAAGGCCTCGGCACGCTTGGAGACGGCCTCGCTGGTCTTGAGCGTGGTCACCAGCTCGACCAGCGGCAGCACCGGCACCGGGTTGAAGAAGTGCATGCCCACGACCCGCTCGGGCTGGGTGGTGGAGACCGCGACCTTCATGATCGGAATCGAGGAGGTGTTGGAGGCCAGCACGGCGTCGGGATCGGTCACGACCTTGTCGAGCTCGGCGAAGATCGCGGTCTTGACCTCTTCGCTCTCCACGACGGCCTCGACCACCAGCTGGCGGTCGGCGAAGTCGCCGAGATCGGAGGTGAAGCGCAGCCGCCAGGCCGTCTGCTCCCGCTCGCGCTCGGTGATCTTGCCGGAGGAGACGCCACGATCCAGCGACCGCAGGACGCGGGCGCGCCCGGCGGCGGCCAGCTCCCGGGTGGGTTCGAACACGAGCACGTCGACATGCGCCCGCGCGCACACCTCCGCGATTCCGGCGCCCATCTGTCCGGCGCCGATGATGCCGACGCGTTGAATCTTTTCGCTGCTCACGTCCCGCTCCTGGTGTCTGGCTGTCGGTGGCTGGGTGTTCCCCGCGCCTACGACGGGAAACGTTATAGGGATGCCCTTCCCGCCGGGGCTGTTCAGCGGGAAGGGCCGAGGTCCGCCCTGGAGAGGGCGGCTATTGGCTTGTCCGAGAGGGGCTTTCGCGACCCGGGAGGAAGATCGGGACCCAGGTGATGCGGACTGGGTCCCGACCAACGCCCTCGGCTCACAGGGATGGTTTGCGGCCGCCCCGCCATTCGGCGCCCGGCGCGATGCGACGAAGTCGCGAGCGCCGGGTGCCGAACGGCGGGGTCACGAGGCCGCAAACCCGCGCCGCCGAAGGCGGCGCCAAAACCTCAGTGGAACTGGCCCTCTTCGGTGGAACCCTTCAGCGCCGCGGTCGAGGTGTTCGGGTCGACCGTGGTGGCGATGGTGTCGAAGTAGCCGGCGCCGACCTCACGCTGGTGCTTGATGGCGGTGAAGCCACGCTCGGCGGCGGCCTTGAACTCGCGCTCCTGCAGGTCGACGAAGGCGGTCATACCCTCGCGGGCGTAGCCGTAGGCCAGGTCGAACATGCCGTAGTTGAGCGAGTGGAAGCCGGCGAGGGTGATGAACTGGAACTTGAAGCCCATCGCGCCGAGTTCACGCTGGAACTTCGCGATGGTCGCGTCGTCCAGGTGCGCCTTCCAGTTGAAGGACGGCGAGCAGTTGTAGGCCAGCAGCTGGTCCGGGAACTCGCCACGGACGGACTCGGCGAACTTGCGCGCGACCTCGAGATCCGGCACGCCGGTCTCCATCCAGATTAGGTCGGAGTAGGGCGCGTAGGCCTTGGCACGCGCGATGCAGGGCTCGATGCCGTTCTTCACACCGAAGAAGCCCTCGGCGGTGCGGGTGCCGTCCAGGAACTCGCGGTCACGCTCGTCCACGTCCGAGGTGATCAGCGTGGCGGCCTCGGCGTCGGTGCGGGCGATGATCACCGACGGCACGTCGGCGACATCGGAGGCCAGGCGCGCGGAGGTCAGGGTGCGGATGTGCTGCTGGGTGGGGATCAGCACCTTGCCACCGAGGTGGCCGCACTTCTTCTCCGAGGCCAGCTGGTCCTCCCAGTGCACGCCCGCGGCGCCGGCCACGATCATGGCCTTCTGCAGCTCGTAGGCGTTCAGCGCGCCACCGAAGCCGGCCTCGGCATCGGCGACGATCGGGGCCAGCCAGTTCGCGACCGAGGTGTCGCCCTCGACCTTGGCGATCTCGTCGGCGCGCAGCAGCGCGTTGTTGATCCGGCGGACCACGGACGGAACCGAGTTGGCCGGGTACAGCGACTGGTCCGGGTAGGTGTGGCCGGACAGGTTCGCGTCACCGGCGACCTGCCAACCCGACAGGTAGATGGCCTTCAGGCCGGCGCGCACCTGCTGGACCGCCTGGTTGCCGGTGAGGGCGCCCAGGGAGTTGATGTAGTCCTCGTTGTTCACGAGATCCCAGAGGATCTCCGAACCACGACGGGCGAGAGTGGCCTCTTCGACGACGGTGCCCTGCAGCTTCGACACCTGCTCGGCGGTGTAGTTACGGGTAACGCCCTTCCAACGGGGGTTGGTGTCCCAATCCTGCTGGATTTCCGCAGCGGTCCTCGGGGTGCCGGTCTTCGACATCTCTGACTCCACTTCTTCGGTCTAGTCGGTGCCCCATGTCCGGATACTCGGCGGAATGTCCGAACTCTGCTGGAGCGGCAATTTGCAGGCTTGCTAGGGCCCTCGGGTGTACTTCCACACGATTGCACAGACCAAAAGTGCCGTCTACCTGTTGCAACTGCGAATCTCCGCTAGCTTTGCCGAGCGCTTTGCTAATTCTGCGAAATTAGCGCGTTGATTGCGCGATTCGAAGATACTCGCGAGTAGGTCTGACCTGCAGTTTAACGTAACGCACGTACTGTTTGCATGATCGTTACCACCCAGGACCATCCCGGCCATCCATTTCCACTTGTGACGACCTTCACAAGCGAGGGCAGTGCCCTCGGTGTGGGCCGGACCACTTTCAGGTCTTCGAGATACCCACGAGCGGCCGGGGCATGCGTGCGGCTGTAAGACTGG
The DNA here is from genome assembly GCF_044454005.1 of Nocardia sp. NPDC051570. NCBI lineage: Bacteria > Bacillati > Actinomycetota > Actinomycetes > Mycobacteriales > Nocardiaceae > Nocardia > Nocardia sp. NPDC051570. The sequence continues at coordinate 162,674 of NZ_JBITDI010000015.1, forward strand.
GCGAGATACCGAAGATCGAGGTCTCGGAAGGATCAGAATGCTCCGGAAGCTGTGGATCGCCGCCACACTCACGCTCACGTCGGCCACCGGCCTGGCGGGTCTGCCGATCGCGCAGGCCGCGCCCGCGACGGGCGTGGTGCAATCGGTCGAACCGCTGTCGGCGGCCGCGACGCTGCCGGGTTCGGTGGATTCCGAACGGCTGCTGTACTCGACCACGACCGTCGGCGATCAGCCGACGCTGGGCAGCGCCGCGGTGTACTTCCCGCCCGGTGCGCCGCCGGCGGGCGGCTGGCCGATCATCGCGTGGGCGCACGGCACCGTCGGACTCGGCGACGACTGCGCCTACAGCGTGGGCGGGCCCGCGGAGGTGGCGCGCGACTGGGCCTATCTCGGCGCCTGGTTGAAACAGGGCTATGCGATCGTCGCCGCCGATTACGCGGGCCTCGGCACGCCCGGCGAACATCCCTATCTGAACGGCGTGGTCGAGGCGCACAACGTCGTCGACGCCGTGCGCGCCGCGAGCGATCGGTACGGCTCGCTGTCCAAGAAATGGGTGGTGGTCGGGCAGTCACAGGGCGGCGGCGCCGCGGTGACCACGGCCCGCTACGCGACCGAATTCGGTGGGCCGGAACTGGATTACCGGGGCGCGGTGGCCACCGGTGTCCCCGCCTATATCGAGGACATTCTGGTTCCGCTCGGACCCGGGATGCCGCCGGTGAAACTCGGCGCGGACAGCACCGCCTATGTGTTGTTCATTCTCAACGGCCTGCGCACCACCTACCCCGAGTTGAATATCGACTCGTATCTGACCGATGCGGGCCGCGAATGGGTGGCGCGGGCACAGCACGAATGCGTGGTGCCACTCGCCGAAGACGTGGCCACGCGAAATGTGGTGGTCGGCAATCTGTTCGCCAAGCCATTGACACAGATTCCGGATCTGCACGGAATACTCGAGCGCTATCTCGGTCTGCCCGAATCGGGTTACGACAAGCCATTGTTCATGGGTCAGGGCCTGCGCGACACCGATGTGATCACGCCCGAGACGCTGCGTTTCGCGGCGGTGCTGGCGGGCAATGGGCAGCCGCTCACCTTCAAGACCTATCCGACCGATCACAGCGGGGCGGTGAACGCCTCGCTGGTGGATTCGGTGCCGTTCGTGCGGAATCTGTTCGCATAGCGCAGCAGTTCCCAGAGGCGGTCGGCCGTGAGCGGAAGTTCGTGCGGCCGGACGCCGAGGGCATCGCGGACGGCGTTGGCCAGCGCCGGGGCGACCGGGTTGTAGGGCGATTCGCTCATCGACTTGGCGCCCAGCGGGCCGAAATCGTCGGCGGTGTCGGCGAAGTGGACCTCGGTGCGGGGCAGATCGGCGTATTGCGGAATGTGGTAGTGGCGCAGGGTTTTCGTGGTGACGATGCCGTCCTCGACGCGCATATCCTCATACAGCGCACCGCCGATCGCCTGGGCCACACCGCCTTCCACCTGGCCGCGGCACTGCCGGTCATTGAGGACGGTACCCGCGTCGGCGGCATGCACCGACTGCAGGATACGCAGTTGGCCGGTGCCGGGATCGACCGCGACGCGAAATGCCTGGACGTTGAATGCCACCGAGCGTTGACTGCCGTCGTAGTCGGCGCGCGCGTGTAAAGGCCCGCGGGACAACAGTTCCGCGGGTGTGGGCAATTGGTCGGCGCCACCGGTCAGCTCCGCGGCGCGGGACAGCAGCAGTGCGCGCAGTTCGACGCACGCGGCATGGACCGCCTTGCCCGCCACCACGATGCCGGTGGAGCCGAACGCGCCGGTGTCGTGGTCGGTGAGGTCGGTGTCGGCATGCCGGATGCGGATGCGCGAGACCTCCGTATGCAGGGCCTCGGCCGCGAGCTGGGCGTGCACGGTGGTGGTTCCGTTGCCGAATTCGGCTGTGCCGACGCGGATCTCGTAGGTGCCGTCGGACAGCAGGGCCGCGTGCGCGCTGGTGCGATGTCCGCGCGGCGGGATGGTGGCGATCATCGCGACGGCCATACCCTCGCCGATCCGCCAGCCCGCCTGCTCGCGCACCTCGGCGCGGCCGCGGTGCAGCGACCGCTGTGCGAGGTCGAGGCATTGGTCCAGGCCGTAGCTCGCGACGGCCAGATCGTCATCGTCCGCGCACGGTCCGCCGATCAGCGCGTCGCCCGGGACGATGACATTGCGGCGGCGAAAGTCGAAGGGGTCCATACCGACTCGACGGGCCAGCTCGTCGAGGGCCGATTCGATACCGAAGCCGACCTGGCCCAGGCCGTAGCCGCGGAATGCGCCCGACGGGACGTTGTTGGTGTAGACCGAGCGACCGTCGACGCGCTTGTTCGCGCAGCGATACAGGGCGATCGATTCGCTCACGCCGTGGAAAAGCACTCCGCCACTGTGATTTCCGTAGGCGCCCGCATCGGCGAGGACATCGACGGCCAGGGCGGTCAGGCGGCCCTCGGCGTCCGCGCCGGCGGTCACCTCGATCCGCATCGGATGGCGGCAGGTGGCGGAGACGAATTCGTCGGAGCGGGTGAACTCGTACTGCACGGGACGACCGACGCGCAGCACCGCCAGCGCCACAAGATCTTCCGACAGCATCTCCTGTTTCGCGCCGAAACCGCCACCCACCCGCGCGGCGAAGACGCGCACCCGCGCGCGCGGCAGATCGAACAGGTGACACAGCTCGTCGCGCACCAGGAACGGCACCTGGGTGCTGGTGCGGATCACCAGCCGACCGCTGTCGTCGAGCCAGCCGATGCTGCCGTGCGTCTCGAGGTGGACGTGCTGAGCGCGCGGGGTGTGCCAGACGCCACGGACCACCTCGACGGCCGCCGCGAGCCCGGCCTGGATATCGCCCGCCCGGCCGTGCACCTCGGCCACGATATTGCGCGCGCGATCGGCGATGCGGCCCGAATCCGGTTTATCGGCATGCAGTTTCGGTGCGTGCGGCCTCAGGGCGGCCTCGGGTTCGAAGACGGCGGGCAACGGCTCGTATGCCACGCGCAGCGCGCGGCATCCGGCGCGCGCGATATCGAGCGAATCGGCGACGACCGCGGCCACGCGCTGGCCCGCGAAGCGCACCACTCGATCGAGGATCACGGTGTCGTCGGGATCGTCCTCGCGCATCTCGTGGCGTGCGGTGGAGAAGGGGGTGGCGGGGCTGTCGGCGTAGGTCAGCACCGCGTGCACGCCCGGAATCGCCTCGGCCGCCGCGGTATCGATCGAGACGATCCGGGCGTGTGGATGCGGACTTGTCAGCACCGCGAGATGCAGTGGGGCCGAGGTCGGAATATCGGCGGGGTTGCCGGTGGGCGCGGGCGGGTGGATATCCATCGTGAAGGGTTCGGTGCCCGTGACGATCCGAAGGCCCGCCGGTGCGCCGATGCTCGACGGACGGCCGGCCTCGGCGGCGGCGGGTTCCGCATCGCGGATGGCCTCGCCGATCGGGCGATATCCGGTGCAGCGGCAGAGATTTCCCTTGAGTAGGTCCGGAAGTTGCTCGGGCCGTGGCGTACCGGAGCACATTCGCTCCAGATCACACGCGGTGACGACCATTCCGGCGGTGCAGAATCCGCACTGGAAACCGCCCTTGTCGACGAAGCTCCGCTGGATCGGATGCGGATCGTCGGGAGTGCCGAGTCCGGCGGCCGTGGTCACCGCGCGATCGGCCACGCGGTGTGCGGGAAAGACGCACGAGTGCACGGCCGCACCGTCGACCAAGACCGCGCAGGCCCCGCAGTCGCCGGAATCGCAGCCCTTCTTCACGGCCGATCCGCCCTGTTCGCGCAGCAGTGTGCGCAGGCATTGACCCGCGCGCGGCCGGGCCTCGATCGAACGGCCGTCGAGTTCGAATCTCACGACCGCACCTCGCGCAGGTCGGCCAGCACATCCCCGGCGAGCACGGTGGAGACGTGGCGACGCCAGGCCGGGGTGCCGTGCGGATCGTCGTACCAGACCTCGCGCGCCAGGCCCATGATGGTTGCGGTGAGTTCGCCAGGAGTCGGCATATCGGCGAATTCGAGGACGACCGGGCGCATGGTCGCGGCGCTCACCGTGATCGCACAGCGGCCGTCGATATCCGCGCGGCCCATCACCACGGACCCGGAGCGGCCGAGCGGGGCGAGGGCGATCTTGCGAAATGCGGTGCGCGAGCGCATCTTCGCGGAGGTGAGGTGGATCGAGCGGACTACCTCACCGGGTCGCAGCTCGACGCGGCCGGGCCCGAGGACGAAGTGGGCCACGGGGATTCGACGATCACGGCCGCCCTCGCCCCAGATCAACAGGGTGGCATCGAGCGCGGTGAGTGCGGCGAGCACCGCGCCCGCCGGCAACCCCAGGCAGACATTGCCCCCGACCGTCGCGGTCCGGCGAATCTTGTGTGATGCCAACAGCGCCCGGCAGGCCTGCGGAAACAGCTCCGCCGCAGACCATTCCGGCGGCAGAACGGCCGTATCCAGCTCGTCGAGAGTGCAGGTCGCGGCAATCTCCAGCTCCGCATCGGTCACGGTAAGCGCAGGCCAGCCCAGCATCGTGATATCCACCAGCCGCCCGATCCGCTCCTGCGGTTCGGAGTACAGCCACGTCCCACCCGCCAGCACGGCCGCATCCCCCGTCAGCGCCGCCAGATCGGCCCGCTCACGAGCCACCACAACCTCGCGAACCGTATCCAAATCCACGCCGACCACCCCAACTCTCACCATACTGCCGCAGCCCACAGACCACCCGGCACCAACCTCCATCCCACAGTAGGACCCCCCGGTTGCGAGGAGATTGCACCCAGGCTTGCCTTGTTGCCGCTGCGTTACCCACCCCAGCTCCCCGGCACGCCCTCCCCAGTTCCCGGTACGCCCTTCCCCCAGTTCCCGGCACGCCCTTCCCCCAGTTCCCGGTACGCCCTTCCCAGTTCCCGGCACGCCCTTCCCCCAGTTCCCACACGCCCTTCCCCCAGTTCCCGGCACGCTTTTGGCCGGGATCAACTACCCCGGTACGTGGAGTAAGCGAACGGCGATAGCAGCAGCGGCACGTGGTAGTGGCGGTCCGCGTCGACGGTGAAGGCGATGGTGACCTCGGGATAGAAAGCCTCGGTCCGGTGGGCGGCGAAGTATTGGGCGGTGGCGAAGCGCAGTCGGTACATGCCCGGGCCCAGTTCCGCTCCGAGGGCGGCGATGCGGCCGTCGGCGTCGGTGATGGCGGCGGCCAATTCCGTTCCGTCCGAGGCGGATAGCGTGACCGCGATATCCGCGGCGGGTGCGCCGCGGACGGCATCCAGGACATGGGTGCTCAGGGTGCTCATGACGCCTCCGCCGGGTTGCGCACCAGACGGCGCAGCCGGATCCGATTGATCTTGGTCAGCTCCTCGCGCACGATACCGCGCTCGGTGCGGTGATCGTTGTGCAGGCGAGACATCAGGATGTCGAGGAGTTCCGAGGCGGAGCGGCCGGTGGCGCAGACCAGATAGACGTGGCCGAATCGGGCCTCGTATTCGCGGTTCCAGGCGGCCAGCGCGGCGCGGATATCGTCGGTGGCGTCGGCCACGCCCGCCTGCTCGCGGGCCGAGGACGGATTGCCGGTGGTCGCGCCGATGCGCGGATGTCCGGTCAGGGCACGATCCAATTCCTCCTCCGAGATCCCGGCCAGGGCCTCGTCGGCGGCTTCCAGGAGGGCGGCGCGGGTCGCGAAGGGGCGACGCTCGGCCACGGCCTGCGCCCATACGGGCGACGAGCAGCAGGTCAGCAGCAGGTCGACGGCCTCGGCCTCGGGCAACGCGGCGAAGGCGCGCAGATCGATCTCGTCGTTCGTCATCGCCTCCAGCATCGGCGACGGCCTTGCGCCCTGCCACTCGGACGGCGAATATCACCGCGCGCGGTTACCCTCGCGGCCATGGACAACGGACGCTGCGCGGGGGTGCTGCTCGCCGCCGGCGCGGGCACCCGCTACGGCCGCCCGAAGGTGCTGGCGCAGGACGGCGCCTGGCTGCGGACGGCCGTGGCGGCCCTGCGGGCGGGCGGCTGCGATCCGCTGTACGTGGTATTGGGCGCGACCGGTCCGGCCCGCCGTGGCCCGGACGGACAATGGCTGGTCAGCGAGGCCCCGGCCATCGCGATCCCCGACGGTGTGCGCCCGGTATGGGCGGCGGACTGGGCCGTGGGGCTGGCCGCATCGCTGCGCACGGGCCTGGCCGCGGTCGAGGAAACCGTGAACTACGCGGCCATCATGCCGGTCGATACCCCGGATGTGGGTGCCGACGTCGTCGCCCGGGTGCTGGCCGCCGCCCGGGCCGCGGCCAGCGGCCTGGCGCGGGCGGTATTCCACGACCGCCCGGGTCATCCCGTTGTACTCGCTCACCGCCACTGGGCGGCAGTGATCAATTCCGCGCAAGGAAATTCCGGCGCACGTACCTTTCTGGACGGGAGAACCGATATCGTGGCCGTCACGTGCGACGATTTGGCGACGGGTCGTGATCACGACTACCCATCCGGGCTCGCACGCTGACCTGGAGCTATGTGATGCGTGACATCGTCGATGACCTATTGCGAGTGTGGCACGGCGGCCGAACGGGTGGCCTGGCCACCTTGGTCCGCACATTCGGTCCCACCCCGCTGCCGGTCGGTTCGACGATGCTGGTGGATTCCGACGGCGTCGTCTTCGGCTCGGTCTCCGACGGATGTTATGAGGCGGCGGTCTTCGAGGCCGCGGTCGAGGCCGCCCGCACCGGGCGACGCGAGCTGCGCCGATTCGATGCCAAGACCGGATTGGACGTGGGCGCCGACTGCGCCACCATCGACGTCTTCGTGGAACCGTTCTCGCGCCGGCACTTTCCCGAATTCCCGGCCGTCGCGGCGGATATGGCCATCTACAAGCCGGTCACCGTGTTCACCGTGGTGTGGCATACCGATCCCGAAGTGATCGGCCAGCATCTGGTGACCGATCGCCGCCACAACACCGAAATGGTGTCGCTGCCGGAGTCGGATGTGTTCGTCTCCTCCTTCACCGCGCCGCCGCGGCTGATCATCTTCGGCGCCAATCCCTTCGCGGCCGCGCTGGCGCTGCAGGGGCGACTGCTCGGCTACCGCGTCACCGTCTGCGATCCCCGCGAGACCTTCGCCGCGACCGCATCCTTCCCCGGCGCGGAGGTGGTGGTGGATTGGCCGCATCGCTACCTCAACACCCAGGCCGCCGCCGGTGAGATCACCTCCCGCACGGCGATGGTCGCGGTCTCCCAGGATCCGAGGTTCGAAATCCCGCTGCTCACGGTCGCGCTGCGACTGCCGGAGTTCGGCTATCTCGGGGCGCTGGGTTCCCGTGGCGCCCATGCCAATCGGGTGGAGGCGCTGCGGGCGGGCGGCTTCGACGCGGCCACACTCGCCCGGCTGCATGCCCCGGCCGGACTCGATATCGGGGCCCGCACGCCGGTGGAGACCGCCATCGCGGTCGCCGCCGAGATCCTCGCCGCGCGGTCGGTCGCCCGCGCGGCGGTCAGGGTGTCCTGACCTACTTCAGGTCCGGATGCTCGGCGAACAGTTCGTGCAGGACCGACATATCGAACAGCTCCTCCGCCTTGATGGTGATCTTGGCCTTGGCCAGCGCCTCGATATTGGCGGCGATGAGCTTGTCGGTCATGGTGAACAGGCCGTTGGCCCGAGTGTCGTCGGAGACGATCAGATCGTTCTGGGCCTTGGCCTCCTGGGTCTGTTCGCCGAGATCCAGACGCTGATCCTTGCCGTAGACCTCGACGGCGAGGCGGGCGCCCTCGGCCGGATTCGCCACGGCCTCCTTCCAGCCCTTGATCTCCGCGGCCAGGAAGGCCTTCAGCTTGTCGCGCTCCTTATCGATCGTCTGCTGGCGCACGGTCAGCGTTTCGGCGGTGAGCGGCAGACCGTAATCGGCGAACAGGAAATGCGATGTCGGAAAACCCTTGGCCGCCAACGTGATCGGCTCATTGGTCACATAGCTCACCCACCCGTCGACCTCACCGTTGGCCAGCGGCGTGGGATCGAATTGGGCGGGCACGATCTGAACATCGCTGGGCGACAGGCCGTTCGCCGACAGCAGCGCCTCGAAGATCAGCTGATTGGAATCCTGCACCCCGATCTTGCGATGTTTCATCTCGACCGGCGACATGATCGGCTTGGCGGCTGAACTGACGATGCAGAACGGATTCTTCTGATAGGTCGTGCCGATGATCTTGGCCGGCAGTCCGCCCTGCACCGCGGGCGCGGTGGTCTGCGGCGCCGACATGCCCAGCCAGATCTTGCCGGTGTCGAGCCCGGCCTCGACGGAGGTGCTGGCCGCGCCGCCCGCGACGAGATTGACATGTCCGAATCCGGCGTCGCGGTAGTAGCCCTTGTCATCGGCGAAGTATTCGCCCGCGAATTCGATGTTCTTGAGCCACGACAGCTGGATGGCGACCGTGCCGTACTTGGAACCGTCGGCCGTGGAGCCGTTGGCATTACCCGACGAGGATTCCTTACCGCAGGCCGCGAGCAGCCCGGCGCCGCCGAGCGCGAGCCCGGACAGCGCCGAGAAGCGCAGGAAGGACCGACGGTCCAGGGATGGAGGCTTCTGGGCCGGCGAATGGCCTGTCACGCGTGTCATGCGGGAAATCTAAGACGTGTCGATTGCGTTTACTTTGCTTTCGCCGGATCGATTGTTAACTTCGCTGGCGCTCAAGCCCTCCCGGCATCGGGCCCGAACCGGGCCAGCACCAGATTCTCGATCACGCCCACGATCGCGTACAGCAGCACCGATACCAGCGTGACCAGCACGATCGAGGCCCACAGCCGGTCGTACTGGAAGGTGGGGATGGCGCGAATCAGGCTCGACCCCAATCCCGTTCCACTGCCCAGCCATTCGCCCAGCAACGCACCGATCAACGCCCCCGGCACCGAGATCCGGGCCGCCGCGAAGACCGCTGGCAGCGCGGCCGGAACCGCCACCATGCGCAGCCGCGTCCATCGCGAACCACCATATGCCGCAACGAGTTCCATTGCCTGCGTCGAGGCCGACCGCAGTCCGGTCATGATCATCACCAGCGCCGGGAAGAACACCACGATCGCCGCGAGCACGGTCACCCCGAACAGCCCCCGCCCGAATACGAGCACGATGATCGGCGTCAATGCCACCAGCGGCACCGAGCGCAGCAGCATCGCCACCGGCATGAACGACTGTTCCACCGCGGGCAGCGTGACGAACAGCGCCGCCATCACCAGCGCGGCCACCATGCCCACGCCGAAGCCGATCGCCGCATCCTTCAGAGTGATCCGCAGATCCGACAGAATCGCCTGGCGCGCACTGTCTTTCGTGACCAGATAGGTCCACACATCGCCGGGTGTCTGCCCCACCCGCGGACCCACCTGCGGGAACAACTCCAGGAACGCGTACCAGATCACCAACATCAATATCAGCGAAATGATCAGCGGGATAATGAATCTCCCGACCCGTCGCACTGCGTTCATGCCCGCGCCTCCGCACCCGTCCAGGGCGCGACCAGCCGCGCCGCCAGCGCCACCACCGCATAGCCGAGCCCCGCCAATACCGCGGCGGCCAGGGCCATACCCCACGTGCGCGGCACGTTGTAGGAGGTCTGCGCGGCGGTCAGCGCCACCCCGATACCGCTGTCGACGCCGCCGAGGTATTCGCCGATGATGGCGCCGAGCACCGCCGAGGGCGCGGCGATCTTCAACGCCGCCAACGTATTCGGCAGCGCCGCGAACAGCTGCACCCGCCACAGCTGCTGCCAGCGCCCGCCGCCGTAGGCGCGCACCAGATCCAGACTGGTGCGATCGGCCGAGCGCAGCCCGGCGACCGTGCCGACCATGGTGGTGAAGAAGCAGTACATCGCCGCCAGGAAGACCGTCGGCGTGCGACCGCCGAACACCACCAGGATGATCGGGCCCAGCGCCAGCAGCGGCGTGCAGTAGCTGAGGATCGCCAGCTGGGTGGCCAGCGATTCGATGGGCGGGACCAGCATCACCAGGATGGCCAGCGCGATCGCCAGACCGTTACCCCAGACGAAACCCTTCAACGCACCCAGTGCCGTGATCCGGAAGTTCGGGCCGTAGAGCGCCCAGCCGTCGGTATACATGGTGTGCACCACCGTCCACGGGCTCGGAATCGTGCCGCCCGCCACGCGCAGATCGGCCATGATCCACCAGAACACGATCAGCGCGAGGATGCCGAACGTGCCACCGAGACGTTTCATCGGATCGCCTCCGCAGCGGCCTCGATGCCACCGCGGCCGCTGCGGCCGAACAGCAGTTCCGACAGATAGTCGTGCAGCCGGTGGAACTCCGGCGAGCGCATCATCTCGGGAGTGCGCGGGCGTGGCAGGTCGATCGTCACCGTCTCCACCACGCGGCCCGGACGCGGGCTCATCACCGCCACCACATCGGAGAGAAAGACCGCCTCGGCGATGCCGTGCGTGACCATCAGTGTGGTGGCGGGCTTTTCGGTCCAGATGCGCAACAGTTCCAGATTGAGCCGCTGCCTGGTCATATCGTCGAGCGCGCCGAACGGCTCGTCGAGCAGCAGCACGGTCGGCTTCACCGCGAGTGCGCGGGCGATCGAAACCCGTTGGCGCATACCGCCGCTCAGCTGCGCCGGTTTGGCCTTCTCGAAACCCTCGAGCCCCACCAGGGTGATCAGATCCGCGATCAGCCTCGGCTCCACAGGCAGCCCGGCGACCTGCAGCGGCAACTTGATATTGGATTCCACACTGCGCCAGGGCAATAGCGCCGAATCCTGGAAGGCGATGCCGAATTCGTGCCGCCGCCGCAGGTCGGCGGGACTCGCCCCATCGATCCTGGCGGTGCCCGCCGTCGGCGTCTCGAGTCCGGCCAGAATGCGCAACACCGTCGACTTCCCGCAGCCCGACGGCCCCAGCAACGACAGGAACGCGCCCTGTTCGGTATGAAGTTCGACCGAATCCAGCGCCTGCACCGCGCGCCGCCCGACCCGGAATGTCTTGACCAGACCGCTGATGTGAATACCCGTGCCCGCGGTCTCCGTACTGCTCATACGCGTCACCCTAGGAGCAACCGGTTGCACCGATATTGCGAATCGGCCCACCAGATTTCGGCCGCGTTACCAGCCCGGCTCGAACCATCGCCGGGCCGATCGGCGAAACAACAGCACGATCACGATCAGCGAGGCGATCGGGCCCAGCCAGCCCGGCGGGCGACCTGCGGTGATCGCGGGAACGGTCCACACCATGGCCAGTCCGGCCAGCAGAATCGCCGCGATGCGGAGGGTGTTGCCCACCGCACCGAAGGCCAGTGCCAGCACTCCCAGCAGCCAGCTCGGCACGAAGGCGACCGCGGTGATCATGGCGAGCCTGGTGCCGAACAGCCAGGCGGCCGAGGCCGTGCAGGCGATGCCGAGGGCCGCCATGCCCAGGGCGATGAGTTGCGCCGCGCGCACCGGGCCCGGCATCCGGTGGATTCCGGACCCGCTGTCGGACACCATTTGTCCCATTCGCGGACTGTACCGCGCGGTCTGATAACGACCGCGGCAACGCGCTGTCACAGTTGTCCACCGACTGCGAAATCTACGCAGAAACAGCCTTTGACATGGGATAATTCCGATCAAAAGGAGACAGTACGGCACTCGGGGTGTGCCGTTGCACCGACGCGGGCGGCCACCGGTCGACAGGCGAGCGCATGGCACTCGAGGCGTGCTGTCACACCGACGCGGACGACCGCCGACCGAAAGGCGACAGCATGGCACGCGGGGCGTTCTGTTACACCGACGCGGACGGCCATCGGCGGATACTCACCGATCCGGTCGACACGATCGCCTACAACGTGCAGATGTGGATCGATGCCGAGGTGGTCAACGACACCGATACCACCGCCTGGCTGCATGAATGCGAGGACGGTGACGGGCGTTCCCGACCGCTCGGGCCCGGCGATCGGGCCCAGCCCGCGTATGTCGCCAGCGTGGTCTTCGCCTAGTCAGGCGAGCAGCCGCAGAAACCGCTCGACCTCGCCCTGCACGGCCGCACGCCCGGGACCCAGGTACCTCCGCGGATCCGAGAGCCGATCATCCGCGCCGAGCACACCGCGAATCGCCTCGCCCAGAACGACATTCAGCCGGGTGGCGATGTTGATCTTCGTCATACCGCAGTCGATCGCCGAGCGCAGCCCCGCATCGGGCACGCCGGAGGAGCCGTGCAATACGAGCGGCACCGGCACCTTCGCGGCCAGCCGGGCGATCAGTTCGTCGTCGAGCCGGGCGTCGCGGGTATGCATGGCATGCGAGGATCCGACCGCCACGGCCAGCGCGTCCACACCGGTCGCCGCGACGAAGGCCACGGCCTCGTCGGGATCGGTGCGCGCGCCCGGCGCATGGGCGCCGTCCTTGCCGCCGACCTCGCCCAGCTCCGCCTCGACGAAGACGTCGCGGTCATGACACCAGCGCGCGATATCGGCTGTGCTGTCGACGTTTTCGGCGTAGGCGAGGGTGGAGCCGTCGTACATGACCGAGGTGATGCCCACCTGCACCGCCGCGGTGATCAGGGCGCGCTCGGTCGCATGGTCGAGGTGGACGGCCAGCGCCGCCGAACTGTCCTCGGCGATCGCCAGACACGCCCGCGCCAACGGCTTCAGGCCGCCGTGATAGCGGACGGTATTCTCCGAAATCTGCAGGATCGCAGGACGTTTCGCCGCCTCGGCCGCCGCCGCGATGGCCTCGGCATGTTCGAGGGCGATCACGTTGAACGCGGCCAGGCCGCCGGGGCGGGCCGCGGCGATCAGCTCGGGGACGGGCAGCAGGGTCATTCCGGGTGCTCTCCTAGGTGCTCAGCTCGGTGACGACGACGTCGGGGGTCAGCTGCGTGCGCACGGCACGATCGATCTCGCCGGCGACCGGAATGACCACGGCCGCGGCGGAGGTGGCGACCGCGTCGACGAGCAGCCCGGGCCAATCGGGTTTCGGGTCGGCGGCCAGGGCCGCGATCACGGCGGCGGCCGCGGCATCGCCCGCGCCGGTGGGATTTCCGGTCATCGGCTCGGGCAGCGACGCCGACCAGGCGCCGTCGGCGGTGATCGCGACCATGCCCGCCCCGCCGCGAGTGGCGATCACCGCGCGCACGCCGCGGTCGATCAGCGGGCGCACGGCGGCGACGGTCTGTTCGGGGGTTTCGGGGGTCATGCCGGTCAGCCGGTGTAACTCCTCGCCATTGGGCATGAGCACCACGCCCGGCACCTCCGCGGCCAGCTCCAGGGCCCGGCCGTCGACATCGCAGATGGTGGGGACGCCCGCGGCGAGGGCGGCGCGGACCAGTTTGGCGGGCACCTGCGGGCCGACCCCGCCGGGCAGCGAGCCCGAGACGACCATGCCGTTGGTGTCGGGGAGCAGTCCGGTCACGCGGACCATGAGCTGATCGACGGCGTACGGACCGTTCACGCGGGCGCCGGGTTCCCACAGCGAGGTGGCGGTGCCGTCGTCGGATTCGCTGATCACCAGCGTGCGGCGGACCCACGGCAGCGCATGGACGAAATCGACGGGCAGTTCCAGCTCGGCCGCCGCCGCGAACGCGTAATCGGCGAAACCCGTTGCGCGCGTATAGCGTCCGAGCTGGTTGAGCACCCGGGCGACATTGATGCCCTTGCCGCCGATGCGCTGTTCGACCGAGAGCACCCGGTGCACCCGGCCGCGTTCGAACTGCTCGACACGGTAGGTCATGTCGTAGGCCGGGTTCATGGTCACGGTGAGGATCACGTCAACCACTGTCCCCGACGCAGCACGCGGCGCAACCCCAGTTCGGCGTCGACCACGATGGCATCGGCGAACATGCCGGGCCGCAGATCGCCCACATCGGCCAGGCCCAGGGCCGCGGCGGGGGTGGCCGTCGCGGCGCGGACGGCCACGGCCAACGGCACCCCGCAATCACGCACGGCCCACCGCAGGCAGCGCAGCAACGTGGCCGTGCCGCCCGCGATGGAACCGCTCGCGACCCGGGCCACCCCGTCGACGACTCGCACTCGCTGCGGGCCGAGTCGATAGTCGCCGTCGGGGAGCCCGGCCGCCTGCATCGCGTCGGTGATGAGCGCGACGCGATGGCGTGCGGTCGCGAAAACCAGTGCGCCGAAGCCGGATTCGGAATGCACGCCGTCGCCGATGAGTTCGACGTACACACGCTGCTCCGCCGCGGCCACCAACCCCGCGGCGACGGGTCCCGGGGCGCGGTGGTGCAGCGGCGGCATACCGTTCGCGAGATGGGTGACCACGGTCGCGAAACCGTTGGGGGCCAACGCGTTCCGGAATTCGCCATAGGCCGCGTCGCTATGCCCCAGCGCGACCACGACCCCGTTGTCGGCGAGCAGCTTCGCGGCCGAGGCGAAGCCCGTCCGCTCCGGGGCGAGGGTCATCATGCGCAGGGAGCCGTCGGTGACCGCCAGCAGGCGCTCGATCAGGCCGAGATCGGGATCGATCAGATATGCGGGATCCTGTGCGCCACAGCGCGCCGCGGACAGGAACGGCCCCTCGGCATGGATGCCCGCGATCGTCGCATCGGCGGCGACCTCCCACAGCGCGCGGGCCTGCGCGACCATATCGTCGGGCGCGGCGGTCACCACGCTCGCGACGACGGAGGTCGAGCCCTGCGCGTGGTGATAGGCGGCCGCCGACCGGGCCTCCGCCGGATCGGTGGTGTCGAACCGGTGCCCGAAGCCGCCGTGGTTGTGGATGTCCACCAGACCGGGCAGGACGGTGCCCAGATGTGCCGGAACCTCCGAATCGGGATGTGCCGCAGCCCAATCCGATAGCGATGCCACGGCGATCACCCGATCGCCGCGCACGGTGACGACACCGTCGTCGATCACCTCGGCCTCGGTCACGATCCGCCCGCGCAGCCACAGCCCGCTCTCGTCCGGCCTCATTCGAGCGCCCCCACTCGTGCGTAATAGGCCGCGCCGACCAGTCCGGCGCGAGCGCCGAACTCACCCAGGACGACTCGCGGGGGCGTGACGACCCGTAAGAGGGTGTCGAAGCGGCTCTGCAGCGCTTCGGAGAGCACCGCGCCCGCGGCCGCGAGGCCGCCGCCGAGCACGATCAGGGCGGGGCAGCTGGCGTGGATCACGCCGAACAGGCCCTCGGCCAGGGCGTCCACGGCATCGTCGACGACGTGGCGGGCATCGGGATCGGTGTCGAGGACGGCGAATACCTGTTCCGCACCGGCGATCTCGCGGCCGGTACGGGCGGTGTAGGCGCGCGCGATGGCGACGCCGGAGGCGACGGTCTCCACGCAGCCGATGCTGCCGCAGGGACAGGGCAATCCGCCGCGATGACGCACCGGGATATGGCCGTATTCCCCGGACTGGCCGACAGCGCCGCGCACCAGGCGGCCGTCCACCGAGAGCGTCCCGCTGATGCCGGTGCCGAGGATGACCACACAGACGTCGTCCTGGCCGCGGCCCGCGCCGTACCGCCATTCGGCCCAGCCCCCGGCCGTCACATCGTGCTCGATCAGCACCGGGCAGCCCCAGCGGTCACTGAACCGGTTGCCCACCTTGACATCTCGCCAACCGATATTGCTGCTGAAGACGGCCAGACCGCGCGCCGGATCCACGATGCCGGGCAGGATCACCGCTGCTCGCGCCACCCGATCACGGTGCGCCGCAGGCAGTTCGGTGAGCAGTTTCTCGCCGAGATCGCCCATGGCGTCGAAGGCCGCCTCGGCGCGCGGCGTGGCGACGGTACCCGTCGACAGCACCGCCCCGGCGGCATCGGTGATCTCGGCCTTGATCGTGGTGCCGCCGACGTCGACGGCGAGCACCAGGTCATCGGGATCCACGGCGGTCACGATGCGCCCCTTATCCGAGGATTACCGACCGGTTCAGGCTGCGGGGGTGGTCCGGATCCAGGCCCAGATCCGCCGACCGCAGCACGCACAACCGGTGCAGGCGCACCAGATCGGCCATCGGGTCGATATCGCGCTGCTCGAAATGAGCACCGGTCGCCTTGACGTCGTCGCCCAGGGTGGGATCGACCGCGCCGAACGCCCATACCGCGCGGCCGGGCGCGGCAATGCTGATCGGGCCGTGCCGGTATTCGGTCGACAGATAGCTCTCGGCCCAGGACTGGCAGGATTCGCGCAGCTTCAGCCCCGCCTCCTCGGCCAGCGCGGCCGCGAAACCCAGGCCCACGAAACTGATCTGCTCGGCGTAACGCACTGCGGCGACGGAGGTTTCGAGATCCTCGGCGAGCACCGCACGGGCCTGCGCGATGGCCGGGCCCAGATCCTCGCCCAGATGCCAGCGCAGGATCGCGAGCGTGGTGGTGGCGAAGCGGGTCTGCACCACCGACTGCTCGTCGACCTCGTCGATGAGGATCGGATCGCCCAGCTCCAGCGCCGCGGTGCCGGGGCTCGAACAGATGATCGTGCGCGGCGTCTCGCGCGGGATCGCGCGCATGGCGTCGAGCACCTCGGTGGTCGTGCCGGAGCGGCTGATCACCACGTAACGGTCGTACTCGCGACCGGTGCGCACATCGCTGGCGGGCCAGGCATCGGTCAGCCCCTGACCGCTGGACTCGCGCAGGTAGGCGATCGCATGGGACATGAAATACGAGGTGCCGCAACCGATTACGGCCACCCGCTCGCCCGGCTTCGGCAACAGGGCGGCATGCTCGGCGGCGGTCGACGCGGCGCGCGCCCAGTCGTCGGGCTGGGTGGCCACCTCAGCGGCCAGATGGGTTTCGGGGATTCGCTCAGCAGAGGTCGGCACGCAGTCCAGGATCGACCGGGTGATCGTTCATGTCAACTTAACAACGAAAACGGTCACATTCGATCAACCCAGGCGCTAGATTCTGACGAAACGGATTGTTCATTGAAAGGCCTATCTAGTGAAACGTCCACTCCGCGGCGCAGTTTCGTCGTTCGCGCTGCTCACCGGTTTGGTGTTGGCGGTGTCCTCCTGTGGGTTCGGCGGCAGCAAGTCCGATGACTCGGACCCGAACTCCCTGTCCTTCCTGGCACCGATCTACAGCGACAGCACCAAGTCGGAGTGGGACAAGATCATCTCCGACTTCCAGAAGCAGAACCCGGACATCAAGGTCACCCTGCAGATGGAGTCCTGGGACTCGATCAACGACGTGGTGCGCACCAAGCTGCAGAACACCTCCACCACGCCCGACATCCTGAATATCGACGCGTACTCGAGCTTCGCCACCGACGGCAAGCTCTACCCGGCCACCGATATCGTCGAGCCGTCGGTGATCAGCGATATCCAGCCCGGTTTCGCCAAGAACGCCTCGATCAACGGAACCCAGTGGGCGCTACCGCTGTTCGCCTCCACGCGCACGCTGTTCTACAACACCGACCTGTTCAGCCGCGCGGGCATCACCGCCCCGCCCAAGACCTGGGCCGAGCTGACCGATGTCGCCAAGAAGATCCAGGCGCTCGGCGGTGACATCTCGGGCTACGGCCTGCCGCTGGGCAGCGAGGAGGCCCAGGGTGAGACCTCGATCTGGACCTTCGGCGCGGGCGGCAACTGGTCCGACGGCGACAAGATCACCGTCGACACCCCGCAGAACCGCGAGGGCGTGGCGGCGATGAAGGCCATGTCGCAATCCGGTGCGACCCAGCCGAATCCGGGCGCGACCAACCGCGCGGACGCACTCAACGCCTTCTATCAGGGCAAGATCGGCATGATCGAGGGCCTGCCGCCCACGATCGGACAGATCGCGCAGAAGAATCCGGGCCTGAAGTACGCGACCGCGCCCTCGCCCACCAAATCCGGCGACCCGGTCACCCTGGGCGTCGCCGATCATCTGATGGCGTTCAAGAAGGACGGCAAGAAGCAGGCCGCGATCAAGAAGTTCCTGACCTACTTCTATTCGCCGCAGGTCTACTCGGGCTTCGTGAAGTCCGAGCACTTCATCCCGATCACCAACACCGGCATGCAGGCCCTGGCCGACGATCCGGTCACCAAGGCCTTCGCGGCGACCCTGCCGGTGGCCAAGTTCTACCCCAGTAACAACCCGAAGTGGGCCGCGGCCCAGGGCGCGATTCGCCAGCAGATCGGCACCATCGCGCAGGGCGCCGATCCGGCCTCGGTGCTGGGCAAGATTCAGCAGGCGGCGAGTTGAGGGGCGCCCTGATCCGATCCACGGCGGCGTTGCGCGCGCTGCCGTGGATCGGCCCGGTGCTGGTGTTGATCGCCGGGGTCGTCGTATTCCCGGCCGGGTACATGGTGTGGACCAGCACGCGCGATCTGAGCCCGTACGGGCAGGATCGCGGCCCGGCCGGTCTGGGGAACTTCCGCAAGCTGTTCGCCATCGATGAATTGGGCAGCATCCTCGCGCACACCGTGATCTGGGTGATCGCGGTCGTGGTCATCACGCTGGTGCTCTCCGCGGCGCTGGCGCAATTCCTGAACAAGCAGTTCCCGGGGCGCACCCTGGTGCGGATGGCGATCCTGGTGCCGTGGGCGGCGTCGGTCGTGATGACGACGACGATCTTCGAGTACATGCTCGATCCCGATGTCGGCATCGCCAATCGGTTCCTCGTCGATATCGGCGTGCTGGACCGGGGTTTCGGCTTCACCAAACAGGCGGGCCCGGCGTTCCTGGTGGCGATCGGCGTCGCGGTATTCGTCTCGGTGCCGTTCACCACGTACACGATTCTGGCTGGGCTGCAGGCGATTCCGGCCGAGATCGAGGAGGCCGGCCGGGTCGACGGGGCGAGCTCCTGGCAACGCTATCGACATCTGACGCTGCCGCAGCTGCGCCCGGCGATCGCGGTGGCCACCATCATCAACATCATCAACGTATTCAATTCGCTGCCGATTCTGCAGGTGCTGACCGGCAGCATCGCCGGCTTCGACGCCGACACCACGACCACGTTGACCTTCAAGCTGATTCGGCAGAATCAGCAGGTCGCCACGGCCGCGGCAATGAGCGTGCTGAACTTCGTGCTGATCGCGGTGATCATCGTGGTGTACGTGCGATTCACCCGATCGGCCCGTGAGGAGGCGCGATGACGGCATCCGATCCGGTCATGGTCGAACGGGCGGTGGCCACGGAAATCGTTGTGCCACCGAGTGGTTCGACGGTCACGGCGCGAAAGGTGCGGCGGCGGTGGGATCTGACGCTGGTCGGCGTCGTACTCGCCGCGGTGTTCCTGATTCCGTACCTCGTGATGGTGCTGGGATCGCTCAAGCCGCGCGCGGAGATCCTGCGGATTCCGCCGACCTACATTCCCCAGCAGTGGCGGCCGGACAACTACGTCACCATGTGGAACACGCCCGAGACACCGCTGCCGTTCAATCTGGTGAGCACCGTGGTGATCTCGGTGTGTGCCACGGTGATCGTGCTGCTGGTGGCGATCCCGGCCGCGTATTACACGGCGCGGCGGCAGTTTCCGGGCAAGGTCGCCTTCCTCGGGCTGGTGCTGGTGACCCAGATGCTGCAGCCGGTGGTGCTGGTGACCGGTCTGCTGCGGGAGTTCTTCACCCTCGGCATCAACGACACCTGGCTGGCGATGATTCTGGTGAATGCCGCGTTCAATCTGTCGTTCGCGGTGTGGATCCTGCACAGCTTCTTCGCCTCGGTGCCGGTGGAGATCGAGGAGGCGGCGCAGCTGGACGGGTTGAGCCGGATCCAGATCCTGACCCGGGTGAGCCTGCCGCTGGTGTGGCCCGGCATCGTGACCGCGACCATCTTCGCGTTCGTCTCCTGTTGGAACGAATTCGCGGCGAGCCTGGTGATCCTGACCACGCCGGAGAATCAGCCACTGTCGGTGGCCTTGACGAAGTTCATCGGGCAGTACGACACGGCTTGGCAATACGTCTTCGCTATCTCTACGGTCGGCATCGTGCCCGTTGTCATTCTGTTCGCGTTCATCGAGAAGCGCCTGGTCGCAGGTCTCACCGCCGGAAGCGTGAAATGACCGCTGCGACGGATCGGTCCCAGCGCTGGAATCGGCTGCTGGAGTTGCTGGCCGATACCGGCCGGCTGTCGGTGGAGGAGGCGGCCGAGCGATTGGGCGTCTCCCCCGCCACCATCCGCCGCGACTTCACCGCGCTGGCCGATCAGCAGCTGGCCACGCGCACCCACGGCGGCATCGTGGCGACCTCGGTCGCCTACGAGCTGCCCGCCCGCTACCGCGGCGGCGACGCCGCCAAACAACGCGTCGCCGAACACGCTGCGAGCCTGGTACTCCCGACCGAGGTGGTGGGCCTCAACGGCGGCACCACCACCACGGCCGTGGCCCGCGCCCTGGCCGGCCGCCCCGACCTGGCCACCGCCGAGCTGACGATAGTGACCAACGCGCTCAACATCGCCGGCGAAATGGTCCTGCGCCCCCACCTGCGCACCATCTGCATCGGCGGCCAGGCCCGCCGCGAATCCTACGAACTGCACGGCCCCCTGGCCGAACGCGCGATGGCCGAATTACGTTTGGACACTCTGATTCTCGGCGTCAACGCCATCACCGCCGAGGGCGGCGCCCAGGGCCGCCACCTGGACGAATCCGGTATAAACGCCGAAATGGTCCGCCGCGCGGAACGAGTCATCGCCGTCGCCACCGCCGACAAACTCGAGAAGACCGCCCTGGCCCGGATCTGTCCCATCGAGGACATCGACATCCTGGTGATGGACACCGCCGCAGCCCCGGAGGCCGTCAACGCCATCCGTGAGGCGGGGGTTCGGGTGGAGCTGGTCTGAGCCGCCGCTCGAGCCCCCACTACCTCGGCATGAGCATTCGATCGCCCTATCGCCCTCGCTACTGCGGCTACAGGTCCAGGTGTAGACGCAGGGCTCGATCTATCGCTGCGACTACATCTTCCGGCAGTTGACCGAGCACAGTGCCGATCCGTTCCACAGCGATCGAGCGAACCTGCTCGGCCTGCGCCTTGGAATCGACCTTGATTCCGGGCAATTCCTTACTCAAGAACACCTGGAACGGATAGACACGTGCGGTGTTGCTGGTTACCGGCACGACGGTGACGACACCGCGGCCGAGGAGTTGAGCCGCCTCATTGGCCCGGTCGTTGCTCACGATCACCGCAGGGCGACGCTTGTTCGATTCCGCGCCGCGCACCGGTTCGAGATCGACCAACCGGACCTCGCCTCGGCGCACGCTAGCTCAACCCGTCGCCGGCAGTACCGTCCCAGAGGTCCCGCTCTCCGGAGGTCTCCCACTCGGCCCACGCCGCGGCATACGCATCCGACAACCCCGCCTCGCGAAGCAGGCGGATCGCCTCCTGCAGTGCGGCAGAGCGGGAGGGCAGGCCGCGCTCCCGCACCACCTCGTCGAGCAGGGCGACATCCTCTTCAGGCAGACTGACACTCAGCTTCACACCCCCAATGCTACTCCCGGTAGGAATTTCCATACTACCCGTGGCGGTAACGAATCGATCAAGTGCCGATCGGCGTGGCTACCAGGACTCGCCGTCATCGGGTGGGGTGGGCGCCACCGTTGACGCGTGGACCGTTGCCGATCAGAAACATTGGCCGTGCAATATGGCCGCCGTGGCATTGCTCCCACCGAAAGACCTTCTGCTGCAGGCGTGCCGGGGACTCGAACCCGGTGAGCACCTGGTGCTGCGCTGCGCCTGCCGCCTGGCCGAATTACATGAGCTTCGGCTGACCGTGACCGCTACCGCCGATATCGATCGGCAGCGGGCGCAGCTGGTGCACGAGATCGATCGGTGGGTCGCCGCGGAGTTACCGGCCGCGCCGGGAGGCGCGCGATTACATACCGAGACGGTGGGTGCGGTCGTGGATCGGCTGGCCCAGTTCTCGGCGCTGGCCTATCTGGCGCTGACCGCCACGCCCGCATGGCTGGCCGATGATGCCTGGCGGCGGCTGGCGGAGTTGGCGAATGCCTATGCGGATCTGGCGACCGAGGTCAGCGCGGGCCGATGCCGGCTGCCGAAACTCAACGGCCATCACGAGTACGAGTACTGAAAGGGTGCTGCCGGCGACGCGCAGGGGGTTGCGCCGCCGGCAGCGGTGAAGTGGTTCTTCGCGTCCTCGTTATCCAGTGTGCGCCTGCGAGCTGAACTCTCGCCAGGTTCCGGCTGAGAAGTAGCTGAATTTCCGGGACCGGAAACCCGAACGGCGACGCCGCGAGGGAAGGCGTCGCCGCAGGCCAGGGATGGACGGATCAGGGCAGTTGATCCGTATCGGCCGAACCGACAATTCATAGCGTGCGCCGCCAACCTCGAGACCCACCGCGACAAGTCTGTGAATGTACTGTCAGCGCTGGTTCAGGGCGTGGCGACGGTACATCCGCCGGGGACGAGCGTGCCGTCGAGCAGATCGGCCACCCAGTTCGCCACCGCGGGAATCGCCAGCGCGCCGACGATGAAATGCTCCCCCGGATAGGGTGCGAGCCGCACCCGCGCGCCCCCGGCGCACCAGCTGTCGTAAAGGTTGCGGGCACCCTGGTAGGGAATCCAGAATTCGTCGCGGCCGTGATAGACCATGATCGGAATCCGCGGCGCGATCCCGCCGAGTTTGTTGTCCGCCACGATCTTTCGCACCATCGGCAGCTCGGTCGGATCGGGCACGTCGGTGAGCTGCTCGACCCGCACCGGTACCGCGCCCGCCGCGGCCAACTGCCCCGAGCACAGATCTCGGAACAGATGGGCCAGTCGCCACCCGTTGTCGTTGAGCAGGGTCAGCAGCTCCGGATACTCCCGTGCCAGGCCCAAGGTGGCGGCGAGGAAAATCCCGGACCCCACCTCCCGGCCGTTCATGATCTTCACCAACAGGTCGTAATCGGCCGGGGTCCCGCCGACCAGCGCCCCGGCCAAATGCAGCTCGGGCGCATAGCTCGGAGCCAGCTGGGCCGCCCAGCCCGTGGCGATGGCGCCGCCGGAGTAACCGCTGATCACCACCGGCGCTTCGGGTTTCAGATCGGACACCCCCAGGCGCACCGCGGCCCGGGCTGCGTCGAGCACCGCGTGCCCGCCCATCAGACCGGCCGCATACGCCTCCCGCGGACCCTGATGATCGGGCACGATCACCGCGTAGTTGCGGTCCAGCAGCAGCTGAATCGAGAGCTGATCGGCGGAGAAGCCGCGCTCGAGGGTGTACGACGGCGAACACCAGTGGCCGAGCGAGGAGATCGGAATGTCATAGGACACCAGCGGCCGCGGCCCCGATCCGGTCCACGCCGCCTTCGGCACGATCAGCGTCGCCACCACGGGAACCGGATCACCCTTGCTGCCAGTGGAGCGCACCAGCATCTCGATCGTCCGCACCGGGCTGGTGAACCAGGTCGGCACCGATCGCGCCCGCAATACCGTTGCGGGCGGACGATTCTCGAAACCGGCCGGCGGCGTGTAGAACGCATCGGACAGCGGGGTCGGCAGCACCGAGGCGAGTTCGTGCGGCGGATCGACGAATTCCTCGATCGGATCGTCGGCCAGTGCGAACGCCGGTACGCATACCGACACCGCCGCCACAACCGTCACCGCCCACAGCCGCACCAGGGTCCGCCGTCTACCCGCCACGTTCAGATCACTCCCGAAATGTCCGTTGGGCCGACCGCCGAATCACTCGAAAGGGCAGGTCAGGGATGACGACAGCCTCTCATACCAGACGGTCGGTTCAAGTTTCCCGAATCGGCGTGGCGTCGATTGCCGCGGCCATCCCGGCGGGCAGCAGGGCGCGCACGGCATCGATGGTGTCGGCGTCGGCGGGTTCCTTATCGGGGCGATAGCGGACCACCCGGGCGAAGCGCAGCGCCACCCCGCCCGGATAGCGGGGACTGATCTGCACACCGTCGAGGGCGATCTCGACCACCAACTCCGGAAACAGGTAGACCACCTGCCCGTCGCGGGTGCGCTCATGGCGTGGGAATTCGGCGGTCTGCCACTGCAGGAGCGCGTCGGTGAGTCCCTTGAAGGTCTTGCCGACCATGATCGGCTCGCCGCCTTCCGGATCGCGGGCGCCCAGATGCAGATTCGACAGATATCCGGTGCGGCGGCCGTAACCCCATTCCGCGCCGAGCACGACGAGGTCGAGCGTATGGGCCGGTTTGATCTTCTGCCAGGCCCGCCCGCGTCGCCCCGCCGCATACGGCGCGGACAGCGATTTGATCATCACGCCCTCGTGCCCCGCCGCCAGCGCGCCGTCGAAGTATTCGGCCGCGGCCTCGGCATCGGGCCGGATGAGCGCCGGAATGCTGTGCTCGCCAGCGACTTTCGTCAGCGCGACCCGGCGCTCGGCGAGCGGTGCGTCGAGCAGATCGACGCCGTCCAGATACAGGCAATCGAAGAAGTACGGATGCAGCAGCAGATCGCGGGTGGAGGTGGCCGCGGGCGGGCGCAGGGCGGGATCGATCGTGGGGTCGGTGGCGAAGCGGCTCATCGTCTCCTGAAACGGCCGCGGCCGCCCCGCATCGGTCAGCGCCAGCGTCTCCCCGTCGAGAACGACGCTGTCACAAGGTAATTCCCGGACCAATTGCACCAGCTCGGGGACGCCGGAGGTGATATCGCGCAGTGTCCGGGTGAACACCCATACCCGGGAACCCTTGCGGTGCACCTGAATTCGCGCACCGTCCATCTTCTGCTCCACACTCACCTCGCCGCCGAACTCCGCCAGCGCCTCGTCCAGCGCCGCCCCGGGCGAGGCGAGCATCGGCTGGATCGGCCGGCCCACCTCCAGCCGGAATTCGGCCAGCGCCGCGGCCCCGCCGGTCAGCGCCGCCACGGCCGTCACCGGCAGCTGCCCGGACAGCATGTAGGCCCGGCGCACGGCCTCGACCGGCACCTGGGCGGACCGCGCGACGGCCTCGGCCACGATCGCGGCCAGCGCGCCCTGGCGCAGCTCGCCGGTCAGCAGGCGGATCAGGAAGTCCCGCTCCGCGGCGGTGGCCGCGCCCAGCAACGCGACCAGCGACTCGCGGCGCCGGGCCGCGGAACCCGCTCCGGCCGTGGCGGCCAGTTCGGTGAACGTGGCGTCGACGGCCGCCACGGTCAGGGTCGGTTCGGGCGCCGGATCGACCGCGACGGCCATGAGCGTGCGCCAGCCCGTGCCGATGCGGCCCTGCGACAACTCCCCCGATACCCACGCGACGACCTGCGCGAGCTCGTCGGAGCCTGCCTCCGCCAACAGCTCCGCGAGCGTGGCGATCTTCGTCTTGCGCGAGGCGCTCGCCCGCACGGCCTGCGACGCCTCGACGACTCGGGACAGCAACACGGATCGACGGTAACGCTCGGGTGTGACATATCGCGCAACAGATCTGCTAATTACCGGTTGGCAAACCTGCAAAATCGTCCATAAACTGGACATATGGCCAAGACTTACGTCGGGGCTCGGCTTCGCCAGCTGCGCACCGAACGAGGACTGAGCCAGGTCTCGCTCGCCAAGAAGCTGGAGATCTCGGCGAGTTACCTCAATCAGATCGAACACGACGTGCGCCCGCTCACCGTGCCGGTGCTGCTGCGCATCAGCGAGATCTTCGGCGTCGACGCCACCTTCTTCTCCTCGCAGGACGACACCCGGCTCATCGCCGAACTGCAGGAGGTCGTGATGGATCAGGAGCTGAGCATCGAGGCCGATGCCCAGGAGATCGCGGATATGGTCTCCGCGCATCCGAGCCTGGCGCGGGCGATGGTGAATATGCACCGCCGTTACCGCAATACGACCGCCCAGCTGGCCGCCGCCACCGAGGACCGCTTCGCCGACGGCAGCGGCTCCGGCGCGATCTCCCGCCCGCACGAGGAGGTCCGCGACTTCTTCTATCAGCGGCAGAACTACATCCACGAATTGGATACCGCCGCAGAGGAACTCGCGACCCGCATGCGTTTCCACGGCGGCGATCTCAACCGCGAGATCGCGCGGCGGCTGACCACCGCGCACGGTGTGCAGATCGTCGAGCGCATCGATCTCGGCGACGGCGTGCTGCACCGCTTCGACGCCACCGAGCGGCGGCTCGAGATCGCGCCCTATCTGTCCGGTGGACAGCGGTCGTTCAAGCTCGCGGCCGAACTGGCCTATCTGGAATGCGGCGATCTGATCGATAAGCTGGCCGAGGAGGCGAATTTCGCCTCCGAGGACACCCGCAAGCTGGCGCGGCTGGGCCTGGCCAACTACTTCGCGGCCGCGACCGTACTGCCGTACTCCTACTTCCACGAGGTGGCCGAGGACTTCCGCTACGATATCGAGCGGCTCTCGGCCTTCTTCACCCAGAGTTATGAGACTGTGTGCCACCGGCTTTCGACGCTACAGCGGCCGAAGCTGCGCGGGGTGCCGTTCTCGTTCGTCCGCGTCGACCGCGCCGGCAACATGTCGAAGCGCCAGTCCGCCACCGGATTCCATTTCTCCTCCGCGGGCGGCACCTGCCCGCTGTGGAACGTCTACGAGACCTTCGCCTATCCGGGCCGCATCATGACCCAGATCGCCCAGATGCCCGACGGCCGCAAGTATCTGTGGATCGCCCGCACCGTCGAGCGCCGCGCTACCCGCTACAACGAGCCGAGTAAGACCTTCGCCATCGGCCTGGGATGCGAACTGCGCCATGCCAGTCGGGTCGTCTACGCCGACGGCCTCGACCTCAACGACCCCACGGCCACCCCCATCGGCGCGGGCTGCCGGGTCTGCGAACGCGCCAACTGCCCGCAGCGCGCGTTCCCGCCGCTGGGCAAATCGCTCGACATCAGCGAGCACCGCAGCTCGATCTCGCCCTACGTGCTGCGATAGACCCTGTGGCACAACGATTTCCGAATCCAGGCCGCCTCCGGTAGCGTTCCTCGGTTGGCGCAAATCTTGCGCCCGGGAGGAATACGGCTGGCAATACTGGCCGTTACGAGGGCGGGCCGGCGAGGGGAACCGACGGGTACGCGAGATGACGCGCAGGGGGCGGGATCTCGCGGCACCCCGGTCCGGCCCGCGCCCACCACTGCGCGAGGGACCCGCGCACTGTTAGCGTGGGGCATGATATCGAGGGAGCCACGCATTGCGCCGGGTCGGCTGCGGGAACTGGGTCCGATCAACTGGGTGGTCTGGCAGGTGATCTCGCGGGCGGCGGGCACCGCGGACGCCCATCTGTTCAGCACCCTCGGGCGGACCGGCGGACTGTTCCGCGGCTGGCTGCACTATTCGGGGCGGCTGATGCCGGGCGGAAAGCTACGGCGCTTCGATACCGAGCTGGTCATCCTGCGGGTGGCGCATCTGCGCGGATGCGAATACGAGACCGATCACCACATCCGGCTCGGCAAGCGGGCGGGCGTCACCCCGGAGATCCTGGAGCGGCTGCGCACCGGCCCGGACGCACCCGGCTGGTCGGACCGGGAGCGGGCCCTGCTCACCGCCGTGGATCAGCTCGTGCGGACCCGCGATCTCGACGATGCCACCTGGTCGGCGCTGGCCGCGCACTACGACGAGCACCGCCTGATCGAAATCGTGCTGCTGGTCAATCAATACGAGGGACTGGCCAGCACCATCACCACGCTGCGCATTCAGAACGATCACTGATCCCCCTCCCAGTCCCCGGCGCGTCCCCTCCCAGTCCCCGCGCGTCCCCTCCCAGTCCCCGGCGCGTCCCCTCCCAGTCCCCGGCGCGCTTTTCGCCGGGGCGCCTGGTAACGATGTACCCATGACAACCCTCGGAATCGCCTTCCGTCCCCAGAATCCGCCGGAGCGGCTGCGCGAAATCGCGCGCGTCGCAGACGAATCCGGGCTCGACGAGCTGTGGATCTGGGAGGACTGCTTCCTCGAGGGCGGCATCGCGACCACCGCGGCGGCGCTGGCCTGGACCGAGCGGGTCCGCATCGGCGTGGGCGTGCTCCCGGTCCCGCTGCGCAATATCGCGCTGGCCGCCATGGAGATCGCCACGCTGGAGCGGATGTTCCCCGGCCGCGCGATCTGGGGCGTGGGCCACGGTGTTCAGGAGTGGATGGGTCAGGCCGGCGCCCGTGTCGACTCACCGGTCACGCTGCTGGGCGAATACCTCGACGGGCTGCGCCGCCTACTGTCGGGCGAACGGGTGACCGTCCAGGGTCGCTACGTCACACTCGACGAGGTGGCCCTGGACTGGCCCCCGGCCACCGCGCCGCGGCTGCTCTCGGCCGCGACCGGCCCGCGCACCCTGCGCCTGGTCGGCGAGAAGGCCGACGGTGCGGTGCTGACCTCGGGCACCACACCCGATATGGCCAGGCGCGCAATCGAACTCATGGGCGAGGGCCGGGCCGCCGCGGCGCGCGCCGACAAGCCGTACGTCGTCATCAACCTGGCCACCGCGACCGGCACCGGCGCGGCCGAACGCCTCGAGGCCGATCTGCGCGCGATGGGCCGCGCCGATATCGAGGGCCTCGGTGTGGCCGGTGACGCACAGGCGGTCGCCGACGCGGTCGCCCGCATGGTCGACGCCGGCGCGGATTCGGTCGCCCTGCAGCCCACCGCCGACGAGCCGGATCTCGAGGGGTTCGTGCGATTCGTCGCGGAGAAGGTCCGCCCGCTGGTGCCGTAGCGCTCGGACGCAGGCGTTCCCGACCTCGAGCCGGAAACGCCTGCGCAGGCATGTCTTATCCGGCGAGTGCCGCCCCGAACACCTCGACCGCCGGGGTGGTCGGCCGCCCGATGAGCTTGCCCAGATCGCCGCTGGACACATCCAGGAATCCGGCGGCGATACCCTTCGCATCCGCATCCGCCAGCACCCGCGCATAATCGGCGTCCAGCCCCGCCTGCCGCAGCGCGGCCACGTAATCGCCCTCGGCGACATCCTGATACCGAACCGGCTTACCGGATGCCTCCGAAATCCGCTGTGCCACTTCGGCATACGTCAGCCGTTCGTCACCGCCCAGCTCGTAGACCCGCCCGGCATGCCCCTCGGTGGTGAGCACGACCGCGGCGGCCTCGGCATAATCCGCGCGCGCCGCACCCGCGATGCGGCCCTCGCCGCCCGCGCCGTACAGCGTCCCGGACTCGACAGCCGGGACCACGCTGTGCTCGTAGTTCTCCCAGTACCAGCTGTTGCGCAGCACGGTATGCGACACAGTCGAATTCGCGAGCACGGCCTCGGTCTCGCGATGCTCCTGCGCCAGAAGGGTCGGATTCTCGGTGGCCCGCGGAATGCTGGTGTAGGCGAGCAGTTCCACGCCCGCCCGCTCGGCCGCGCGGATCACGGTGGTGTGCTGGTCGAGCCGCTTGCCGAATTCGTTGCCGGAGATCAGCAGCACCCGGTCGACCCCCGCCAGCGCCCGATCCAGCGCCTCGGCATCGTCGTAGGACGCCTGCCGCACCTCGACGCCGCGCTCGGCCAGATCGGCCACCTTCGCCGGATCGCGGACAATCGCGACGACCGGCCCGGCCGCCCGGCGCAGCAGCGCCTCCACAACGAGACGACCCAGCTGCCCGCTGGCCGCGGTGACGGCGACGGTCATGACTACCTCCAGTGAGTATTCGTACAGTGCCTACGGAACATACAGCACTAACTAATAGTTAGTACATGGTATTCCGGCATTACTGGCAGATAGGTAGCATCACCGTCATGAGCATGCGGCACGTCCAGCCGGCCGACAGCGCCGATCCGACGCTGGAGGCCGATGTTTTCGCCAAGAACTGCACATCGCGACCGGTTCTGCAGAACGTCGCGAGTCGCTGGGGCACCCTCGCCCTGGTCGCCCTGCGCGAGGGTCCCTACCGGTTCAGCGCCCTGCGCCGCCGCGTCGACGGCGTCAGCGAGCGCATGCTCTCCCAAACCCTGCAGGCCCTGGAGCGCGACGGCATGATCCACCGCGAGGTCGTCCAGACCATCCCCCCGCGCGTCGAATACACCCTCACCGACCTCGGCGCCCGCATCGCCGAACATCTCGAGGCCCTGATCATCACCCTGGAAACCAATCTCGACACAATCACCGAGGCCCAGGCCGCCTACCAGCGCGAATGACAAACGCCCCGCACCTGTTCTCGGTGCGGGGCGCTCCCCTTGTTTGTTCCCGGCGCGCTCCGGACCCATTGTTCCCGGCGCGCTCTTTGCGCCGGGATCAGAAGTTGATCATGTGCCCGGCCAGACCATGGAAGGCCTCCTGCAGGGCCTCGCTCAGCGTCGGATGGGTGTGCACGTTGCGGGTCAGCTCGTTGACCGTCAGGTCCCACTTCTGGGCCAGGGTCAGCTCCGGCAGCAGTTCGGAGACGTCGGGGCCGATGAGGTGGCCGCCGAGCAGCTCGCCGTACTTGTTGTCGGAGATCAGCTTCACGAAGCCCTGGGCATCGCCGAGGCCGTGGGCCTTGCCGTTGGCGGTGAACGGGAAGGTGGCGACCTTCACGTCATAACCCTCGGCCCGCGCCTGCTCCTCGGTGAGGCCGAAGCTGGCGACCTGCGGCTGGCAGAAGGTGGCGCGCGGCATCATCCGGTAATCGCCCAGCGGCAGGGTCTCCGCACCGCCGATCGTCTCGGCGGCGACCACGCCCTGCGCCTCGGCCACATGGGCCAGCTGCAGCTTGGCGGTGACATCGCCGATGGCGTAGATATGCGGCACATTGGTGCGCATGTAGTCATCGATGGCGATCGCGCCGCGATCGGTCAGCCGCACGCCGGTGTTCTCCAGGCCGTAGCCCTCCACCCGCGGCGCGAAGCCGACGGCCTGCAGCACCTTGTCGACCGTGACGGTCTCGACAGCGCCGGACTTGTTGTCCTTGATGCTGACGGTGACCTTGGAGCCGTTGTCCTCGATGGACTGCACCGCGGCGCCGGTGGTGATCGTGATCCCCAGCTTCTTGTACGCCTTGGTGATCTCCTTGGACACATCGGCGTCCTCGTTGGGTAGCGCCCGGTCCAGGAACTCCACGATGCGCACATCGACGCCGTAGTTCTTCAGGACGTAGCCGAACTCCATGCCGATCGCGCCCGCGCCGACGATGAGGATCGAGCCCGGCAGATCGCGGGTCATGATCTGCTCTTCGTAGGTCACCACGTTCTGCGACAGCGAGGTGCCCGGCAGCAGCTTGGTATTGGTGCCGGCGGCGATGATGACATTGTCGAACGTGATCTGCTCGGTACCGCCCTTGGACAGCTCGACCGACAGCGTATGTGCGTCGGTGAAGGTGCCCTTCCCGTCGTACTCGTCGATCTTGTTCTTCTTCATCAGGAAGTGCACGCCCTTGACGCGGCCGTCGGCGACCTTACGGCTGCGATCGAAGGCGGCGCCGAAGTCGAAGCTCGCCTCGCCGGTGATACCGAACGTCTTCGCTTCCTTGGTGAAGATATGCGCCAGCTCCGCGTTGCGCAGCAGCGCCTTGGACGGAATGCACCCGACGTTCAGGCATACGCCACCCCAGTATTTCTGCTCGACGATCGCTGTTCGCAGGCCGAGTTGAGCGGCGCGGATCGCGGCGACATACCCGCCGGGACCAGCACCGAGAACGACGACATCGTAGTGGGAAGTCACGGCTTCGAGCCTAACGCAGTGTTGTTTTGCGCCGCCTCCGGCGTCGCGGGTTCGCGGCCCCGAAGGCCGCTAACCTCAGCCACAATGGCAACCATGGCAGGTGTCGAAGAGCAGCGATCCGATCCCTATCTGTGGTTGGAGGAGGTGACCGGTGAGCAGCCGCTCGAGTGGGCGCGAGCGCATAACGACGTGGTGGTTGAGCGGTTTGCGACTTCCGACCGGTTCTCCGAACTGGAACATCGCATTCTGGCCATGCTCGACACCGACACACGCATCGCGTATCCATCCCGGCGCGCCACATGGCTGTACAACTTCTGGCGCGACGGCGCGCACCCCAAGGGGCTGTGGCGGCGAACCACCTTCGCCGAATACCGCAACGACAATCCGCGGTGGGAGGTGCTCATCGACCTCGACGCGCTGGCCGAGGACGAGGGCGAGAACTGGGTGTGGGGCGGGGCCTCGGTGCTGCGCCCGGAACAGTCGCTGGCGCTGATCAGCCTGTCCCGCGGCGGCGCCGACGCCAAGGTGGTCCGCGAATTCGATGTGGCCACCAAGCAATTCCGCGATCCGGCCGACGGCGGATTCCATCTGCCCGAGGCCAAATCCCAGATCCGCTGGATCGATGCCGACACCGTCTATGTCGGAACGGATTTCGGACCCGGTTCGCTCACCGACTCCGGCTACGCCCGCATCGCCAAGCGCTGGCGGCGCGGCACGCCACTGAGCGAGGCGCAGACGGTATTCGAGGGCGAACAGGGCGATGTGCTGGTGTCGGCGGGCTACGACCGCACGCCGGGCTACGAGCGGCACTACGTAGGCCGCGCCACCGACTTCTTCAACGAATCGGTCTATCTCCTCGAAGACGACGGCAGCCTGCGCCATCTCGACGTACCGAGCGACTCCTCGGAATCCTGGTACAAGGATTGGCTGCTGGTGCGGCTGAAGACGCCGTGGGAGGTGGGCGGCGAGACCTATCCCGCGGGCGCGCTGCTGGCCGCGAATCTGGAGGAATTCCTCGCGGGCGCACGGGATTTCGAGATCGTCTTCACCCCCGACGCGCATACCTCGCTGCACGGCTACGGCTGGACCGAGAACTATCTGATCCTCATCACGCTCGAGGATGTGCAGACCAAACTGTATGTCGTCCGGCCGGGGACGGGCAGCTGGGTGCGCGAACCGCTGGCCGACACCCCGCCCATGGCCACCACCAACGTCATGAACCTCGACCCCCTCGAGGGCGGCGACGAATTCATGCTCACCACAAGCGGATTCACCACGCCCGCCACCCTGCTGACGAGTTCGGTGGGCGGATCGTCCGAACCGCTCAAACAGGAACCGGCATTCTTCGACGCCGACGGCCTCGAGACCGAGCAGTTCTTCGCCCGATCCGATGACGGAACGATGGTGCCGTACTTCGTGATTCGCCATCGCGACCACAAGGGCGGGCCCGGCCCGACGGTGATGTCGGGCTACGGCGGTTTCGAGGTCTCGCGCACCCCCGCCTACAGCGGCGCGTCCGGTATGGGCTGGCTCGAACGCGGCGGCACCTGGGTGATGACCAATATCCGCGGCGGCGGCGAATACGGGCCCGAATGGCATACGCAGGTGCAGAAGGCCAACCGGCACAAGGTCTACGAGGACTTCGCCGCCATCGCCCGCGATCTGGTCGACCGCGGCATCACCACCGCATCGCGGCTGGGCGCGGTCGGCGGCAGCAACGGCGGCCTGCTCATGGGCGTGATGCTCACCCGGTATCCGGAGTTGTTCGGCGCCATCGTGTGTCAGGTACCGCTGCTGGATATGAAGCGCTACCACCTACTGCTGGCCGGGGCGTCGTGGATGGCCGAATACGGCGATCCGGACAAGCCGGAGGAGTGGGAATACATCGCGAAGTATTCGCCGTATCAGAACGCCCGAGCCGACGCGTCCTATCCGCCGATCCTGCTGACCACCTCCACCCGCGACGACCGCGTCCATCCCGGACATGCGCGCAAGATGGCCGCGCTGCTCGAGGAGCAGGGGCATACGGTCTGGTACCACGAGAACATCGAGGGCGGCCACGGCGGCGCGGCGGACAACAAGCAGATGGCGTTCCAGGCAACCCTGATCTACGAATTCTTCATCCAGATGCTGATGGAACCCTAACGGTCCCTGATCCACCGCTCGATCCGGTCGACCGTGGAGGCGGGGCTGGCGATCCAGCCGTTATGCCCCAACGCCTCCGGCTGATGCCAGGTGCTGACGCGCGCTTTGGGCAGCTTCTCCAGCAGATGGTCGGCCGAACCGGGCGGGGCCAGATCGTCGCCAGCGACGGTGATCGACAGCACCGGCAGCTTCAGCCTGCCGATGCGCTCCTCGTAGTCGATATCCGCACCGGCCGGTTCGAATCGGCCGGTGCGGGCCAGTCGCGCCCAATCGGAGATCAGCACCTTGGACTGGCGGCCGAAACCGCCCGCGGTGATACGGTCGCCGGGCCAGAACCCGGCCAGATTCGCGGTCAGCGAGACGGCCGCCGGGATCGCCATCATGGCCGAGCGGGCAATGCCCCCGAAGCCGCGGTAGTAGGGCGTGCCGGAGGCGATCAGGATCAGCCCGCCCAGGCGCCCCCGGATCCGGGCGGCGTACATCACGCCCAGCTGTCCGCCCATGCTGTGCCCCAACAGGATCGGCGTGCTGTCCGGGAAGCGCTCGCGCACCACCTCGAATATCGCCGGAAAGTCCACCGACACCAGCTCCTGATATCCGTAGGCGCTGGCCGGACTCGGCGTGGGCCGGCTGTCCCCGTTTCCGCGCAACTCACCGATCGCGGCATCGAATCCACGCCGGGCCAGATGATCGGCGAACAGCTCGTAGTACGCACCCGGTACTCCCAACCCCGGAATGATCACGACCACCGCCCGGGGCGCGTCCGGGGTGATCGGATGGCGATGCGCGCCGCGCGCCGGAATCAACCGCACCGGCACAGTGCTGCCGTCGGGCACCTGAATCGGAACAGTCTCCATGACCGGCACGCTACTACTGCGGCCTCCCCACGCTGCGCGACAGCAATTCGTGCAGGCCGGTGCGGGTCGCGACCACCACCAGCTGATTGCCCACGGCCAGCGCGGTTTCCGGATCCGGCTGCCATTCGAGCTCCGCGCCCACCGCGCGCTGCAGGGCGATGACCCGGGTCTGTTCGGACAGGTCGGCGGCGTGAATCGGCGTGCCCACCAGGGCCGAATCCGGTTCGACGGGGATTTCGGCGACCATCAGCGTGTCGCCGTTGACCGACAGCGTCGCGATCACCCGCTGCTGCGCCGCGGCCGCCGCGAAACCCTCGGCCGCGAGCTGGAACACACTGCGCACCACGGCCTTTCCGAGACTCTTCTGGACCCGTTCGGCGAGATCGTCATCGGATAACCGCAGTACCACCCGCAGATCGTCGCGATAGGACTGACCCAGCAGCGCCGCCTCGAGATTCACCGCATCGCTGCTGGTCAGCAATACCAACGCCCGGGCGCGCTGGACACCGGCCGCCTGCAGCGAATCCTCCCAGGTGGCCTGACCGACCACCACCGGTACCCCGAGCGTGCGCGCCAGCGCGATACCGCGGGCGTTCTCGTCGAAGTCCAGCCCGACCACCCGCACCCCGAGATCGCGCAGCTGCTCCATCACGCGGGAGCCGACATTGCCGAGCCCGGCGACGACGACGTGATCGGTGAAATCCGCGGGATCCGGCCCGATCTGCTCGGACAGCTGGGCGCGCAGCACCCCGCCCACCACCATGGCCGTGACCACCGGAGTCAGCGCCAGCCCGATGAATACGACCCCGACCTGCAATATCTTGTAGATCCCCGAGCGGGTGGGCTCGGGCTGCGCGGCCCCCGCGGCGTCGAGCAGCGTCTCGTAGATCGCGTCGCCCCAGGCATTTCCGATCACCATCATCAGCGCGCAGACGATGACGATCAGCGTCAGCAGCGCCAGCATCAGGCGAACCAGGTTGTTGCGCATCAGATATCGGGCCACCCGCAGCCAATGGCCGCGCCGGCTGGGCAGATTCAGGACCCGATCCGCCAGCGCCAGGGCCCGCCCGCCGCCGCGACCCGGCGGCAGCAACCGGATGTTCCCGGTCTCCTCGGTCAGCGCGCAGACGATCTTCCCGGCCGGCGCGTCCGACGATCCGGTGACATACAGCGTCCGCTCGCCGAGGCGCAGATAGTCCAGGGTCTTCTCGCCGAGCGCCGCCGCGATGAACGACGGCGCGGCGATCTCCGAGATCGACAGGACCACGCAGTCGGCGAACAGGCTGCGGATGCGAAAACCCAGGCCGGTGTTGAACATTCGGATCACCAGCCGGATCCGCGCATTGAGTTCGTGCGCCCGCAGCGCGGCATGGAAGTTCTCCACATCCGCCTGATCCACCAGCACCAGCGCACGGGCCTGCGCCACCCCGGCCCGCCGCAGCGTCTCCTCGTCCAGCCGATCCGCGCACTGGATCCGCACCCGCTCCAACCGCTCCAGCTGCGGCACGTACCCACCGTCGCGGTGGGGCAGGACCACCGTCACGATCGCGTCCGCGAACCGGGTCACCAGCTGTAGCGCCAGCTGATAGACGAGCGGATTATCCCCGCAGACAACGAAACTGGGGGCCGCCCTGTCCCCCTCGTGGACGTGCATAGCAGCGATGCTAGGCGAACCGGATGCGGCAGCTATGCGCTGACGGCGCCGATGATCACCCGGCGGAGCACCCGGATGATGTCGTCGAGCGGCCGGCGCGGCTCCGAACCGCTCCACGCGTCGACGACGTAGTTGACCGCACCGATGATCGCGATGGATCGCATCTCGTAGTCGCCGGGCGGGATCTCGCCCTGTAGCGCAGCGTCTTCCGCGGCGCTGGCCAGCAACGATCCCCAGGCTCGGCGCAACTCCAGGCGAAACTTCTCGACCTTCGGTCCGGCACCGACCACCTCGACCAGGGCGACCCGGGCCCGGCGCGGATCGCGTCCGATGGCCTCGACATAGGCCCGCACGGCCGCGTCGATGACCTCCACCGCGCTGTGTTCGGTGTGATCGGCCAATGCGGCCGATACCGCTTCCCGCGATTCGCGGTCGATGTGTTCATAGAGCTCGAGCAGCAGCGATTCGCGCCCGGTGAACTCCTCGTAGAACTGTCGTGAGGAGAGTCCGGCATCTTTACAAATGGCCCCGACGGAGCTGTTGGCATAGCCGTCTCGGCTGAACACCGACAATCCGGACTCCAGAAAACGCGCACGTCGCTGCCGCTGCCGGTCTTCTACGGGCTGTCCGGCGTACATCCTGCCCGCGTTCGTTTCCTGTGACATTGCGCGAGACTTTACCGAAGGGCCCGATCCCCTCGTCATAGATCGGGCTCATCGGTTGTACCTCCGGCTTTTCCTGCGTTAGCCGGAAGTTGTCTCCCTGACCGTGGGTGCGGGCGGAAAACTGTGCCCGCAGGTCACTGGCGATTTGCCGAATCGGACGATAGTCGATGGAACTGTTCAAGGGAAGAGGTTTTGGAGGATTTTTTTAACTATTATTTGGAAATACTCAGCGTTATGATATTTCGCCTGGTGAATCGTCTCCCGGGCCGATTGATACGGCATGCCGAACATATGGCCAGACCTGGGAATACGACAAAGCGGCCGGTAAATCGGATGCGAGCGGCGACAGGCCGATGCGCAAAGAGCGACACTCCGAAGGCGGGCGGTCGCGCGTCCGCGGCCCGGTTCGGACTTCGACAGCCGCCCCGCCCGCAGTAGCGAACAGTTCGCCGTCCAGGCCTGCGAATCTGGGCCATTCGGCCCGACACGCGAAACGCCCTACGCGGCAAGTCCTTCCAAACGGAATCGCGACCGTCCGGTCCGGATGGGCTCAATAGTCAAGCCATCGCTTGACCATCCGGTCCGCGGTCATATACTTAAGTATGTGCTTAACCAATCCGGAGATCTCGACCAGGTCTTCCGCGCACTCGCCGACCCCACGCGGCGCCACCTGCTCGAACGACTGACCGCGGGCCCCGCGAGCGTGAGCGCGCTGGCCGAACCGTTGACGATGTCGTTGGCGGCGGTGGTCCAGCATCTGCAGGTGCTGCAGGATGCCGGGCTGGTGCGGTCGGAAAAGGTTGGGAGAGTACGCACCTGCCAGTTGGCGCCCGAGGCCCTGCGCCCCGCCGAACAATGGCTGGGTGCCCGGCGCACCC
Organism: Nocardia sp. NPDC051570; assembly: GCF_044454005.1. Lineage (NCBI taxonomy): Bacteria > Bacillati > Actinomycetota > Actinomycetes > Mycobacteriales > Nocardiaceae > Nocardia > Nocardia sp. NPDC051570. The sequence goes on from NZ_JBITDI010000015.1 coordinate 200,222, forward strand.
GTTGGGAACACCGCCTCGACGCCCTCGGCGAGATCCTCGCCGAACATACCGATCACGAGGAGTAGCTCATGTCCGATCACACCGTCACCCACGCCACCTTCACCCTCGAGCGCGAGTACACCGCCGCACCCGCAACGGTCTTCGCCGCCTGGTCGGACCCGGCGACCAAGGCCCGCTGGTTCGCCGGCGGCAACGCGCGGCACGAACTCGACTTCCGCGTCGGCGGCCGGGAAACCGCCCGCGGCGTCCACGACGGTATCGAGATGACCTTCGAGACGATCTATCAGGAGATCGTCCCCGACGAGCGCCTCGTCTACACCTCCACGATGCACTGGGGCGACACGGTCGCCACAGTCTCCCTCACCGCAGTGGAATTCGTTGCCACCGAGGCGGGTACGCGCCTGGTCCTGACCGAACACGGCGCCTATCTGGACGGCCACGAACAGCCCGCCTGGCGCGAACAGGGCACCGGCGACCAATTGACAGCCCTCGCAAAGGAACTCGAGACCGCCCCGACCACCCGGTGACCCTGTGGTACCAGGTAGTGGTCCGCGGCCCACACGACCGAACCCCACACGCCACACAGTGAACTGACACCAGGTCGCGGTCCGTGGCCCCGTGATTGTGATCACGAGATCTCCGAACGTCTGTGCCCCGGATGACTTTCTACCGTGGGGCGACGCGGGTGAGGGCTTGTTCGGCCTCGGTGGTCACCGTGGTGACGATGTCGCGGGCCGATTCGATGGAGTCGACCAGGCCGACGGCTTGGCCCGCCCAGACGGGGAGGACGTTCAGGTCGCCGCGGGCGGCGGCCTCGCGGTACTCCTGGAGGGCCGTTGTGTCCGAACGTAATTCGTCGTCTCGTCCGCGCCAGCGGTCGAGGACGGCGTTGCGAAGGGTGCGGGCGGGGTAGCGGTGTGGCCATGGGGCGCCGCGGGCGATGTCGAGGGTGTGATTGCGCTCGGTGTCCTGGCCGTCGGCGTCGAGCAGGGCCTTGACGATTTCGGGCGACACCAGCGCCTCCGGGGTCGCCTGGAAACGGGTGCCGATGAGCGCGCCGGCCGCGCCCAGGGTCAGGGCCGCGGCGAGGCCGCGGCCGTCGGCGATCCCGCCCGCGGCGAGGACCGGCGTCGGACCGACCAGATCGACCACGGCCGGGACGAAAGACAGTGTGCCGATACCGTTCTCGCCGCAGTGGCCGCCGGCGTCGCCGCCCTGGGCGACGATGATGTCGGCGCCCACGTCGAGCGCGCGCCGGGCCTCGTCCAAGTCGGTCACCTGCAGGATCAGCTTGACGCCCGAATCGCGGACCCGCTGCGCGAACGGTGTCGGATCGCCGAACGACAGCATGATCGCCGCGGGCTCGAACTCCAGCGCCAGAGCCACGGCATCCGTATCGATTGCCCAGACGAGGAATCCGATACCCCAGGGCTCGGTCGTCGCCCGCCGCGCGATACCGACCTCCCGTGTGAGCCATTCGCGATCGCCGCGGCCCGCGCCGATGAGGCCCAGACCGCCGCCGTCGGATACCGCGGCGGCGAGCGCTCCGCCCGCCTCACCGCCCATCGGTGCCGAGGCGATCGGGTGCCGGACGGACATGAGCTTCGTGAACGAGGTCTGCAAGGCCATGCCTACGAGCTTGGCATGACCTCGTGCGCAATAGGCATGAGAAATGCGAAAGGGCCCTGACTGGTGTCAGGGCCCTTTCGGGAATGTATGTTCCGGCGGTGTCCTACTCTCCCACACCCTGGCGAGTGCAGTACCATCGGCGCTGGCAGGCTTAGCTTCCGGGTTCGGAATG